>CBFGMX010000070.1:0-25400 GCA_965649955.1 uncultured bacterium | reverse complement strand
AGTACCTGACTACGAATCAGGGGGTCGCACGTTCGAGTCGTGCCGGGTGCACCACTAAGAATCAATAAGTTACGGGCAGTCGTAAAAGGCTGCCCGTTTCGTTTGTGGGTCAATAGTGTGTCACGAGCGAGATTCAGCCGTACAACATGCGTTCTAACTGTGCCGTTGCTTCGGTCTGCATCGTGGGCAGGACGTGGCTGTAAACGTCCATTGTTAGCGTGACGCTGCTGTGTCCGAGTCTTTCGGCGACGATCTTAGGGTGCACGTTGGCTTGGAGTAGAAGCGTCGCGCAAGTGTGCCTCAACGCGTAAAGGGTGAGGTCTTCAGACAGCCCCGCAGCTCGCAATGCGGGTTTGAAGTATCTGCGTGATACGTTGCGGCGTTGGAGCGGCGTACCATCGGCAGAAGCGAATACGAGGTCTGTGCGTATCCCGAGCTTTAGCAGTGCTTCACTCTGAGCGGCGCGATGCTCGCGGAGTTGTTGAAGTATCGGTGCGGGCAGAGGCACACAACGGCGGCTAGACTTGGTTTTCGTGTCCTTGAAATACCAGGAGCCGCCTTGTTTTTTGCTCAGCCATTCTACTGATCGCTGTATTGTGACCGTTGAGCGCTCGAAGTCGATGTCAGACCACTTAACGGCGAAACACTCCGAGGGGCGTGCGCCAGTGCAAAGCATAAAACCAAACAGTGTTCTATGCTTGTTTTAAACAGTCACGGTACGTCCTTCGGGTTCGGTGCGAGTAATGACGCGAACCGCTACTAGCCTATTAGCCTCTTCTCGTGTAAGGCATTGAATCTCGCGAGCCTTGTGCGTCGGCAGTTCTACAGCACCACAGGGATTCGAGTGAATTAGATTAATCTTGACGGCTTGGCTCAGCGCACTGCGCAACGGTGCATGTACGTGACGGGCGACAGATGGTGATAGCGTGGCATAGAGTTCCTAAATATCTTTCGGCGACAGGTCTTTTAGCTTTACGTTGCCAATTGTGCTTTTGACGATTCGCAGTTGCTGGTCATAACCCGCAAAAGTCGTGTTGCTCACGCGAGGCTTAGCAATATCTTTTAACCATGAATCGAGATGGTCACTAAGGGTTGTCTTAGTCTCGCTCATGAGAGAGACCGACAACTTGTGCCTGCTGTTTACAATTCTAGGGAATTCTGACCAAGAATACGTCCCAAGCCCAGCGACCTAGCTGGTTACCCCGGCTATCCTTTACCTTGGCTCTGAACAAGAATCTGTTCCCATATTGGTCGTAATGCTTCGACTTCTTGTAGTCCAAGTCAATTTCAACTAAGCCGGCCGCTTGGAATCCGGAAAGTTCGCTAGGTTCAGATATGCCGTTGTGGTTAGTGTCACGCCACAATCGAAGCTCGTTGTAAACGGAGTCGGCTGACGTGATGAGTCCGTCAGCGTTCCCACCGTTTTCTGCTTGGTCAAACAACTTGAGGGCTAAAAAACCGTTCTTCTGCACGCCGGCGCATTGCACTTGAGGAGTAAAATTCCCAAACAACTCTGTTCCGTTGTCGATCGTACCATTCCCGTTGCGATCAAGAGCAAGCCAAGAGTCGTCTGAGCCTTGGGAGGTCCAACTTAGTCGTTCCGGCGAACCGTTGGGACTCAAGTCGAAGTTTACTCCATCTGTCGCATTAGTCATCGAGAAGCCGTTGCCTAACAAGTCCACCAGGATCGGTGACTGCGTGCAATTGCCCTGCTGATCCATACAACAGCACCACTCCAAGTTGGTGTTGTCTGGAGGCTCGCAGGCCGGCGGCAAGTCAAAACCGCAGCCGCCAGGAGTTCCGCCACACGCGACTGTGCATCCTCCGCCCCCGCCTTCCGGAGTTGGCGATGGCGTCGGACTAGCTTCAGGCTCCATTTCCTCGCCAACTTGTTGGGAAGACGTACAAGTTTCCCTTTGTGTGGGTGAGAATTGACGGATCACCTGATCCACATCGTTCGGACGGACACTATCAGTAAAAGCGTCGCAGTCTCCCGTGAAGCCTTGCATTACCGTTGATCCAGCAGGAAGGCCTGGCCCCTGATTACGTAATCCTAAAGGATGTCCCAATTCATGAGCGACAACATCTGCTATCGATTCTGTGCTGTTGTCAGTAAGTCCGGTGTCGAGGGTCATTTCCTGCGTGGCGCGGACGTAGTTCGCACAACCATGCGCGGTAGTACCCGGAACGATCTTTATGTCGGCATCGTAGGGTTCCGGCACTATGTTGAACCAATAGGGCGGTTCAGCGCCGGTGCTGCTCCTCGCGGCGTTCCATTCGTTCGTTGCAATCTCCACAGCAGCGCTTACGTTGCCGCCCAGACTCGGGTCAACATATACGTTTAAGATGATGCGTGGCCCTTGTACCTCATGATCGTTCTTAACCCCGTGGCCTGCTATGGGTGTATAGTTGTTGTAGCACTCGGGGACCTGAGTCTGAGAATGAACGGTGCCTATCATCAAAAACAAGAAAGTAATATAGCGTGAGATCTTTTTCATCTTGGTCGTCACCTCCGTTGAGTTCCGCTGAGGTTGAATTCCAACTATTAGTTGGAACGGCTACCACGTAGATGGTCCTTCAACTTGGTAAGCGAGTTACCTAGTTTCAGGTCGAGATCTCGACCGAGCATGGACTTACTGTTAAGGATTGGCCTTATCTGATCTTGAGGATTAACCACAAAGATCCCGTGCGGACCTAAGGCGAGTTTGCCTATGGATTTCGCCGGATCAAGAGAAAGGAATACAAGATATCGCTGATGCAACAATGGGTGTACTCCGAAGTCGGATTCGCGACTTTCCAATTGAACCCCATCGATAACCAAGGAACCGCCGTAGCTGGGCACTAGTACTTCACCGACTTTCAAGGGCAACATCTCAACCGGTGCAGTCAAACTGCCTATACACTGAGCACAACCCTGAGATGGATAAGAGACAAACTCGATGACCTTTAGTTTGTGCCACGTGACAATTTGTGCCTCATCCCAAATAACAGTCCTTTGCTCAACTGGTTCAACGATAAGAGCCGAATACTGCGCCGTCGCATCCTCTAAGCTCTTAACTTCCGCATAAGATTCTTCCGGTGGTGGCACGAAGACTTTTGTCTTCTTCTGCTCCTTTGCCCGCTTAACAAACCATTTAATACTGCCTCGCCTTTCGTCATGTTTGACTGAGTCTTTGGGCTGTTGCGAAATAAAGTGGCCTTTCGTAATTCCTATAGTGGTCAAACCTACACCGAGTGATGCTGAGATCAACACAAGTAGTGCCGCATTGGTTTTAGATTTCACTTCTTACCTCTTTAGGTGAGTTGGTGTTTGCGTTAGTCGGGAGAGGGAGCGTGGTGTGCCTTATACAACTTTGTTAATTCTAATGTCAATGTGCAGCATGATCTGATGAGTTGTCTATGTTCTTAGCTCTCAAAACTCTCTTAGCTCGACATATGTATGATCTGAGCCCCAAATCTCAAACGAAAACCAGTTTCTTATTGAGGCAAAACGCCTCAATAAATATCTCCCTCATAGCAAGCAGTTGCTATTGCTTGCAACGGGGAATCGGAAGGGAACCGAGATCCAACCTGCGCAGGCTCCTCCCCTGAGATCTGCACCTTCTTTCCATCGAGAGTTGCTTTAGCAAAAGCGGCGCATAGCGGCGTTTCGTCAAAGAACGGCAACTCGTCCAGGTTCAACACCAGCGGGATCGGAGCTGATGGATAGCTTCGCCTGCCCACACCTTGGTGGCTTTCCTCAATGCTAAGATCGACGCCGGTGACAACGGGAAAATTGTATGGTGTTTTTTCGGCTATCTTCTGAAAGAAGACATAGGGATGAACCGAGCGCTTGCACTCAATAAGGAGGGCCAAGTGGGGGTCAACTTTAGCACCCTGCTTTCCGAATCGTTTCAACCCAAGATATCAAGGCTGCGGTGCTCTTTGGTATCAGCGTCGATAAAGCCCCACTCCTCAACGACGCGGAATCCGGCTACCTGAAGTTTTTCCGCTACCACCCCCTGCAAGGGATAGCCTGAACTCTCCAATGCTTGCACAAGTGCCGATTCGTTTGCGCTCGTCGGGAGAATGTTAGCCGCCGGATTGGAGGAAGAGTGACGCATGAGAGTGCAAAGACTATCAGGAACAACCCGATACTGCCAAAAGATGATGCTCGGGCTTCGGAGTCCTCAATGCGCCCAAAGTAAAAAGTCTACGGAACACAATGTAGCATTCCGCAGACTTCATACCTTAGACTCTCACACGTTCCACGGCGCGAGATCGCTGTCCGAATTCTACTCTTAGAGTGACTCGGCCAGCAACGACCATTTTCTGCTTCCTCGCGTCAGAAAAGGCGGTCTGTCGTGTTGCCTGAGATCAACCTTTTTCTCGGCGGCGCTATCTTGGCGCTATTTATCACGCTGGTTACTAGCGCGCTACAGATTGGTGGAGTCATCAATGTGAATGCTGCGCGCCTTCTGCTAACAGCGGCATGGGTAATTGCCGTACTCGGCGTTTGTGGCTCGATGCAGAATGCGCCAGCAAAACATCTGGCCATTGCGGCTGCGGTAGTAGGACTTCCGCTATTTGCGGCTCTATTCGCGCTAGAGCGCTGGATGAGCCGAACGGTATCGGCAAAAGACGTAGCGCGTAAACCAACAGATGAGATTAAGCCTGGGCCGAAGCCTTTACCGAATCTTCAATTTGTGCGGGCTGGCGTTGAACACATCACTTTAGACGGGGACATTCCGCGTAAGAGCAGATCGGGATCTGCATACAGTCACGTCGCGCTTGTCGCCGTATTCGAAGCTGAATTCGCGGATACTGAGCTAATGGCGACGGTTGAGTTTAATGACTGTGGTAACACTCATATAGACAGAGCGTGTTGGCTATATGAGAGATCGCACGTTGCGAACCTTAAAAGGGGAACTCGAAAAGAACTCCTGATAGGGTACAAACAAAACAACGGTTTCGTATGCGTTGAGAACTACTATGATCGCGACAGGTCGATAAAAATAAAACTGCTTAGAGGCGACGAACTCATAGCCGTGGTTCGAGTGTTAAGCATGAAGCCGCCAATTGCGGCGCAAACACATCGATTCAAGATAACGGTTGAACCGGTATTCAGCATTCAGAAAATCGATGATGACCGCGAAACCTCCTCCGAAGCTAATCGGCTCAGTCGAGCGCAGATAGACTTACTCGACATGATTGATACAGGTAAGGGTAGTTTTTCACCGGGGGACTTTTACTCTGAGGCTAATTACGTCGATTCTGTTCGCAAATTCCAGAAACAAGCCAATGAGCTAGTCAGGCTAGAAGCACAAGGATATATCCATCGACTACTGATTAGTAAGGAGTCTATCGAAGGGCAACTGTACATCGATCACGTTAGCATCGTTCAAGGACTAACGGCGGATGGACACGACGCTTTGAAAATGCGCTAGTTTCGGACTTTCGTCGATGGCGCAGTTTTTCCCGGTTCTAAAACGGTTCGATTCACCTTGAAAGACTTTGATTAATCAAGTCTGGCTCGACGGGCCGCTTTTTTGTTTTTCGACTACCGTAGGTGGGAGGTGGGCCTGAACCTCTCCGAGCAAAAGATCGAATTTCCGGCATCGGGGCCAAATATGCGGCGCTGGTCCTGTGTGTCAACTAAAATCGCATTAGGCAATACAGACCAGTACCGCAACAAACTAAATTCCAATAGAATCCTACGCAGGCGCACTAGCAGAAACACAGCAGTACGGGATTGTTTTGACTACGAATCAGGGGGTCGCACGTTCGAGTCGTGCCGGGTGCACCATTAAGAATCGACGACTTGCGGCAGGCTATACGGTCTGCCGCTTTTCTTTTGCGACGAACTGAGAAGAGATGACGACGATGCTTCACATAATAGCTCTGCATTCGTTCAAGCGGGCTGTATCGTTCAATAGCGCTCGCACACTGTGGCACCGAGAGCTTAATCTCAGCACAGACTTGGCCGTCAAGAACGCGGCACAGCTTCTCCAGTGCCAGTGGGCTGAAGCGATACTTGCTGCTTCAACAAACGTTACTCAACATACAAACGCAGCGTTAGACGCCTGCGCGGTGTGATGGTATTGTGATGGAGAGAACGCTTATGAAGACTTACTCTTACATCGTAGAGAAATGTTCCGACACGGGCCTGTACGTCGGCTACGTGTCAGGATTCCCGGGTGCCCACAGCCAAGCGAGGACGCTCGACGAGTTGCAGCATAATATGAAGGAAGTGCTGGAGATGTTGCACGAAGATGGCGAGCCGGAGTTGGAGGCTGAATTCGTAGGCGTGCAGACGGTGAAGGTTGCCTGAAGGTGGGCAAGCACCCCGTTCTGAGGCCCCGAGAAGTCGCGGCTATCTTAGGGAAGTTGGGCTTTGTCGAAGCTCGACAGCGCGGCTCACACAAACAATATCGACACTCGGACGGGCGGAGCACGACAGTTCCTTTTCACGGCGCTCGCGACATCTCACCGATCCTACTGCGGCAAATCGCAAAAGATATAGGGCTCACCGTTGAGGAAATGCTGCAAAACAGGTAACGGCGTCTAAGAAATTGTTAATCGCCCCGTTGAGGCAGTCGTGCCGGGTGCACCATCTCCCACCAAAATCCACACTAAAAGCCTGCCAACAGAAATTTGTTCAGTTCGTGATATCCGTGTTTTCTCCCGGTGCCAAGGTCGGGAATCATGGAAGTTACAAGAATTACAACTGACGAGGTTGCAGAGCGGCTGAACCGCGGTGAGCAGTTCGCATTTCTGGATACACGGAATCCGACCGCGTGGGGAGAGTCGGATCAGAAACTGCCCGGCGCGCTCCGAGTCCCGGCTGAGGAAGTTGATCAACACCTCAACGAGATTCCGCATGATCGCGCTGTTATTACTTACTGCACTTGACCGAGCGAAGCATCCAGTGCCCGTGTGGCACAGGAACTTGCCAATCATGGTTGGAAAAGTGTGCACCCACTCTACGGCGGGTTCGATGCATGGGTGAAGGCCGGGCTGCCGCTCGATCCGAAGTGACGGCGGCAAGCCGACGTGCAACAAACGTCGCAACACGGCCTTCCCGCGACCGCGCAAACCATCCAGTCGCTTGCGGGACGTCAGCCGTAGGAATCACAACATTCCTTCTGTCTGACGCCTTGTACAAAAAGGGACGAAAGTGGGTGAGAGTGTCTCGCGCAAAGGCGCAGAGAGTATTGTGTTTCTAACTACTTTCTTTGCGTCTTTGCGCCTTTGCGCGAGAAATATTCCTCTCATAGGGTCCGCACACAGAATTCGAGTACTTTTTGTGCAAAGCCTCTGTCTAACGTTCCCTCTATTCAAGCTCAGCGGATAGCCAGCGTCGCTCGACCCACTTCGTCAATTCAAGCACCGGCGACACGGTAAGCGCTGCGGCAACGATGATCACCCAATCGATGCCCGTCAGCGGGAATGTGCCGAACACCCTTTCCAACACAGGAACGTACAGAATGAACCCGAGCATGATCAGCTCCCACACGATCGCCAGGTTGAGCCACTTGTTCGCAAACGGCTGATGCAGCACTGACTGTCGATCGGACCTGAAGTTGTACGCTTTGAAAAACTGAATCAGCACGAGAGACACAAACGTCATCGTCATCGCCTCTTGCACGCTCCGGCCCGAGCTCAAAGCCCACACGAAAAGACCCAGGTTGATGATCGCCGACCACACACCGCCAGCCAACATCAACAGCACGACGGGCCTGGTGAAGATGCCTCTTCGCGGATTGCGTGGTGCACGTTGCATCAGGCCCTCCTCGGGAGGGTCAACAGCGAGCGCCAACGCAGGCAATCCATCCGTCGCGAGATTCACATACAGAATCTGCACGGCGGTCAGCGGCAACGGCAAACCCGCCAGCGTCGCGCCCGCCATCAACCCGATCTCGCCGATGTTCGACGAAAGCAAATACATCAAATACTTCTTGATGTTGCTGAAAATCCCGCGACCTTCTTCGACGGCCGCAACGATCGACGCGAAGTTGTCGTCGGTGAGCGTCATCGCGGACGCTTCTTTGGAAACATCCGTTCCCGTGATGCCCATCGCGATTCCGATGTCGGCCTTCTTCAACGCCGGAGCGTCATTCACGCCGTCTCCGGTCATGGCCACTACTTGTCCGCAATTCTGAAGCGCGGTCACCACGCGAAGCTTGTGTGCCGGTGAAACGCGCGCGCAGACTTCGATCGATTCGACTTCGCGCTCGAGCTGCGCATCGTCCATCGCCTCCAACTCCGCGCCGTTAACAACCCGACCGTTCTTGCTTAACCCCAACTCCTCCGCGACGGCCTTTGCGGTAAGCGGATGATCGCCGGTGATCATCATCACTTTGATCCCCGCTTCCTCACATTTGCGCACCGCCGCTTTCGCCTCGGGCCGTGGCGGATCGATCATTCCGGCAAGACCCAAGAACGTCATGTCCGTTTCAGCGTCGGTGACCGCGGCGTGCGGTTTGTACGCAATTCCAAGAACGCGTAACGCTTCTCCCGCCATCTGCCGTGCGTGGTCCAGTACGTCTGAGCGACGCGCTTCGTCGAGCCGTTCCACTCCGGACGCTGTCAACTGTAACGAGCACGATTGCACGATCACTTCCGGCGCGCCTTTCGAGTAAGCGACGACGCCTCCCGGCGTTTGGTGCAACGTCGTCATCCGCTTTGTTTCGGCCGTGAAAGGAATCTCGGAAACGCGTGAAAACTCCTTGTCGAGTTCAGGTTTGTTAAGACCTGCTTTCGCCGCTGCAACCACCAGCGCACCCTCAGTCGGATCGCCTTTGACTTCCCATGTTCCCGCACCGTTTTTCTGTTCGACGCGCGCGTCTGAAGCAAGTACGGCGGCCTGCAACAACATCGATAAAGACGCCGGTCTTGCCGCGCCGGAACCGTTTGCCGAGAACGTTCCGCGCGGTTCGTATCCGGTGCCCGAAACCTCGATCATCTGCCCGTCGACGTAGAGCTTTCGGACCGTCATTTCATCTTTGGTCAACGTGCCGGTCTTGTCGGAGCAAATTACCGACGTGCTGCCGAGAGTTTCGACCGCAGGAAGACGTCGAATCAGCGCGTTGCGACGGACCATCCGCTTGACACCGAGTGCGAGCGAGATGGTGACGACGGCGGGCAGTGCTTCAGGAACGACTGCGACCGCCAGCGCCACGCCGAAGATCAACATCTCGATGAACGGCTGACCGCGAAAGAGTCCGAGAATGACAA
The DNA here is from genome assembly GCA_965649955.1 of uncultured bacterium. GTDB lineage: Bacteria > Acidobacteriota > Blastocatellia > Pyrinomonadales > Pyrinomonadaceae > PSRF01. The sequence continues at coordinate 16,184 of CBFGMX010000070.1, read as the reverse complement.
TGACGAACACAACGGCAAACGCGGCCCGGGCGAGCGATTTGCCGATCCGATCTAGATTCTTTTGTAACGGCGTCTTTGTAGTATCGACGTCCTGAAGCATTCGCGCGATCTTGCCGAACTCGGTCGCCATCCCTGTCGCAACGACGAGTGCACGGCCGCGGCCGTACGTCACAGCGGTACCGGCGAAGGCCATGTTTTTTTGATCGGCGGCGGGTAACTGTGCATCGGGCAGCGGCGCGGAGTGTTTCTCTACCGGAGCGGATTCTCCGGTCAGCGGCGCTTCGACAGTCTGCAAATTGATCGCGTCTACCAAACGCGCATCGGCAGGGACCTTGTCGCCGGTTGCGAGGACGATCAGATCGCCAGGGACGAGATCGCGCGCGGGAACGCGTTCCTCGTGTCCGTCGCGAATTACTGTTGCAGCGGGTGCCGCAAGTTCGCGTAGCGCCTCGATGGCGCGTTCAGCACGGAACTCCTGGATGAACCCGAGAATGACCGCAAACAGCACGATCACTGTGATCGCGATCGCCTCCACCCCATGGCCCAAGAACGCGGAGAGCGCGGTTGCCAGCAACAGGATGATGATCAGAACGTTTTTGAACTGTTCGAGCAGGATGGACCACGGAGAGATGCGGTCGTTCGACTGAAGTTCGTTTGGTCCAAACTCTTGCAGCCGCTTTGCAACCTCGTCCGAACTTAGACCACGCGGTCCGGAGTTCAGGCGTGCAAGACTTTCGTCTACCGCTAAAGTGTGCCAGCGGGTGCTGGACTTGTCTTCGATATTTTTTGTGGACATAGGTCAAAACCCAACCAATCCTTTCGCTGTCGCGTAGTTCTACGTTAACGCTGCGCTAAAGGAAAAAACCCTTCGCGCGCGCTTCAGCCGCGAAAGGTCTTGGTCGTGGAGCTGATTCTTGTTTGCCCTACCGATGCGCCGGGTACCTAACGCGGTACCGTGTTGACGGCGACACCGAACCATAAAGGCAGGCGACCTACTCCCCTTTTCGTAGCAAGATTCTACAACCGGCGGTGAGCGAGTTCAATCAGGGACACGGAGTGGTAATTTAAATGCAGATTAGGGCATATTGTTATGAATCCGGTTGGTACGTTCGAGGGAAATGATAGTGAGGTCTGAACAGACGCCGCGCGCCGGTTTTTCAAAGAAGCGTTTCATCGGCATTGTAGCCGTTCTATTGCTCACGATTGCCGTCGTGGGCTTGCTCATGCGTGCTTCGCAGGTAGGCAGTTCGGTGGGTCTGTATGCAGGGTCAGAGCGAGCGATGACTGCGTTCTCCGGCGGCAGGTTCGAAGCATCAGGCGTGGCCCATGTACCCGGCACCGACGGCGTGCTCTTTGTCGATGACGACCGTCCGAACGAGGTCTTCTGGATGCGACTTGGCGGCGATCGCAAACAGGCAGGTGCGATCAAGAGCGTCAATATTGCGACCAGCATCATCGACCTCGAAGGCATCACCACTGATGGCGCGTATTTCTACGTTGTGGGTTCGCAATCAAGGTCCAGAGGCCCCGATCTCGTCGGACTGGCGCGTTTTAAGTTCGACGCAGCGACGCAGCGCGTCACAGGTACTGAAACCGCTTCTCGACTCAAAAAGTTTTTGGCGGATAATGTGGCCGAACTACGCGGCATGGAAAACACGACGTACAACGACGGAGGTATCAACGTCGAAGGTATTGCGTGGGATCCAGGGAACAAGAGGTTGCTGGTGGGTTTGCGTTCACCTGTCGTCGAAGGTCAGGCGCTCGTCGTGCCGCTGAAACTTCGCGACCCGAATGCCGCCTTATCTCTCGACAACTTACAGGTTGAAGGGAACAAAGCGATCAGGCTGCCGCTTGGCGGGGCCGGTATCAGAAGCATCGAGTATGATCAGACCCGAAGCGCGTTCTTCGTCATTACCGGTGCGGGACCGAATTCTGAGAGAATGGATTTCAAGTTCTGGGAATGGACGGGAAATGACGGGACGCCGGCGTTGCGCGAGTTCGACACGTTCGACCGGCGTCTGAAGCCTGAAGGCGTCACCCGCGTTTCAACGGCCGCCCAAAATTTCCTGTTCATTGTTTTCGACACCAGCGGCTATGCCGCAAAGGACTAGTTCCAGGCGTCGACACGAGACGATTTACTGGCCAGCGTCACGCAGGCGGAAAACAGTAAAAAAGGAAACTCAAAAACTTTCCTCGTTTCAAATGGGAGGACAGCAATGCGTAGCCTCTATCTTACGATTTGCAACTTAGTCGTTTCATTAATCCTCTTTTCTGCCTCGGCATCTGCGCAGGATGCGGCTACCTACCCCGAGTTGCCGCGGTTCCAGCAGGTTAGCAAGAAACTGTATCGCGGTGGTCAACCTCGTCAAGGCGGCATCACTCGACTCACCCAATTGCAGGTCAACACAGTGATCAATTTACGCGGTACCAGCGACACGACGAGAGCGGAGGAGGCGGAAGTTCGCGCGGCGGGTTTGAATTACTTCAACGTCAGCCTGCCGAATTGGGCGCGACCCCAGGACACACGAGTCGCGCGTATTCTCGAACTCATAGCTGCGCCCGAAAATGGAAGGGTATTCATCCACTGCAAAGACGGCGTCGATCGAACGGGATTGATCGTAGCGCTGTATCGCATGACCCGCCAGGGATGGAGTTCTTCTCAGGCACTCGCCGAGGCGGAACGCCTCGGTATGCGAAGGACGCAGTTCTGGATGCGCGACTACGCCGAAGATTATGGCGAACGTGTCCACAAACTTGGACCAGAGAGCGCGCTCAAATCGCCGAGTACCGACGAAGACTTTGGCGACCGTATCGGCGCAAGTATGCGATTTGTTGAAAAAGGCGCGTTCAGGGCACGGAGAGTCGCCGCGCGCTTTTTCCGCAAGTTCTAAACGTCTCATTCGGTAAAAAGGTGGGCGTAGATACGATCGTCACCTCACTCTGCAAGGCGCACCGCGAGATCACTTAATCAGAATATTATTGCAATTGACAGTGCTGAGAATTGCTACTAAGGTAGCGCCTGATCCTGCCCGGAAAAACGAAACTCCCAATTAGAGCCGCTAGCCTTTTGTATCCCCCGGTGTGCCTCTCGCGCAGAGGTGTGCCTCAGCACTCGAGCCTTAACGAGTTATTCCTTTAGTGCTCCATTCGAAGGAGATTCCCAATGAAACAGAGGATGAATCGCTGGGTAGCGATCTTGTTCGTCGTGTTGCCTCTACTGATCGCAGGCCCGGCCGTTTTACCACAACAAAATACTAACGCTCCCTCCAATAAAGACATGAGAGACCTGCTGAAAGTCCCAGGCAAACTCGTCAGCGAAGCGAAATCCACTCGTCCAGTTGGCGCCTTGAAACTCACCGGCTACCGCGTGGAGGAAATCCAACTGCCGCGAAGTATGACAGTCGATGTTCAAGGCAAGCAGACAGTCGTCAATAAAGCGTGGCGAGTTACCGTCAACGGTGGACCATTCCCGGTTCGTGCCATGCCGGCGGTTGTCTGGATTGACGATCAAGTTGTCGGCAACGGAATCGAAAACCCAACACTGTCGCAAATCACGGCTATCACATTCGACGGTTCGCTCATTCACGAAGGCGGCGTCGTCGCGATCTCCTATGGTGAAGACAAAGAGACCCGCGAAAGAGTCCCGCAGGGCATCCAGATCCAGCGTGAAGGAGGGAACCAATGACACTCCGGACTAATAATCACATTTTCAAGTTCTGTTTGATGGTGGTGCTCGTTGCCGGAGCCGCGGCAGGGACGACGTTCGGCCAAATGCCAGACCCGGGAACGTCGGGACCATTCGCCGTCACACGCGAAGAATACAACTTCGGAGACACCGCGTTTACACCCACCAACTTTCCAGCACCGGTGGAACTGCGGGCCTCCATTCACTACCCGACGAATCTCGCCGGCGCGCCGCTGCCGGTCGTCGTTTTATTGCACGGCCGTCATGCGACTTGTTTCAAAGGCAGCGCAAATAAGTTTGGCGGGTTGTTATTGCAATGGCCCTGCACTGACCCGGAAAGCCAGCCGATTCCGAGTTTTCAGGGATACGACTATTTTTCTCAGGTGCTTGCGTCGCACGGGTATGTCGTAGTTTCGATTAGCGCCAACGGAATCAACGCGGTTGATAACGGCGTTTTCGATCTTGGCGCTCTGGCGCGAGCCGAGTTGATTCAGAAACACCTCGACATTCTCAATACATTCAACACCACGGGCGGCGCGCCTTTTGGTACAAAGTTTGTCGGCAAGTTCGACCTGACGCGCGTTGGCACGATGGGCCACTCGCGTGGCGGCGAAGGCGTGGTCCGGCATTACCTGTTGAACGATTCGTTAGGTGCGCCCTACGGAATCAAAGCGGTGTTTCCGCTGGCGCCCGTCGATTTCAACAGGTTCGCGGTAAACAACGCTGCCGTGAATGTTCTGCTGCCTTACTGCGACGGCGACGTCGCGGATTTACAAGGCGTTCATTTTTATGACGACGCTCGATACAACGTGCCGGGCGACCTCGCGCCGAAGCACTACGTTCTCGTGATGGGAGCGAATCACAATTTTTACAACACGATCTGGTCGCCTTCGAGCGGTTTCGCCGGTGCGGCTGACGATTGGCTCACGTTTGTTCAGGGCGGTCGTTCGGATCCGCACTGTGGCTCGGTTCCCAGCAATGGGAGATTGACTGAAGCACAGCAACGCGGGACCGGAGTGGCTTACATGAGCGCCTTTTTCCGCGTGTATGTTGGCGGCGAGAACCAGTTCATTCCAATCCTGACCGGCGATGCGCCGCCGCCGGCGTCGGCACAGACGAACAATTTGTTCGTCTCTTATCACGCGCCGGATGATCCGAGTTTGCGGCTCGACGTTAACCGCTTGCTGGACGCCACCAACCTGACACTGAACAACGCTGGCGGCGCCGTGACGCAAACCGGTCTAACGCCTTACGACTTGTGCGGTGGTGAAGCTCCGCAACCGGCACTCTGTCTGCCCGACCAGCCAATGGCGCGTCAACCGCACACGGCGCAGAGTGCGCGGGCAGCAGCGCGCAGAGGTCTGAGTCAGCTCAGAACAGGTTGGAACAACTTCACCGGAAACTACACGAACAATATCCCGGCTCTGCTCGGAAACGTTTCCGGATTTCAAGCGGTTCAGTTTCGCGTGAGCGTGAACTTCGCCGACCCGCGTAATCTCGCGGATCTCGCTCAGGATTTTCGCGTGATACTGACGGATGCGTCGGGCGCGAGTTCATCTGTGCGAGTCAGCAACGTATCGGGAGCGTTGTTCTTCCCGCCGGGTCGAGTTGGACCAGTCCCGAAGGTGGTGTTGAATACGGTTCGCGTGCCGTTGAGTGCCTTTGGCGGCGTGAACCTCAACAACATTCGCAAGGTGCAACTGACGTTTGACGAACGCCTGGCAGGTGGCGTGCTGATTACTGACGTTGCCTTCGCCTCAGCTCCGCAATAAGAACGACGAACAAAGGATGATGCGTCGCGTTTCTTCAATCATTGAGGGACGCGGCGCATCGCCGATCGGGCATTCACCGAATTTCACGAATTTGAATCACCTTTAGATTTTCAGCCTGCGAAAACATGCACTCGCCTGCCCCGAAATAACTTAACTCACCGACCCGCACAATCTTAACGATCCACTCTCATGGAGCACCTCGTTTGGAATAACCATTGCCTTAACGCATAGACGACCCAACTCGTCTCCGAAGTTTTGCACTTTCGTACAAAACGATCTGCGTTCTCCGGGCCGTCAACGACCGAAAACCGAAAGTTAAAGCGACATGGTCCAACGTCGTCTCCGGCGACGTGTGTCCACAGTCGTTACAAAGGAGAATGCTATGCTCAAACCCACAAGAGTCATGATGCTGGTGACGGCACTCGTCGCCTGTCTTTGCTCTTCGGTCATGGCCCAAACATCCGGGTCGATCTCGGGCGAAGTCAAAGACGAAAAGAATGCAGTCATCGCCAGCGCAACAGTGACGATACGAAACACCTCGACCAACGAGTCGCGCACCGCGCAGACGAATGCAGACGGCCGCTATCATTTCGCCGGGGTTGCAGTCGGAGCTTACGAGATTTCAGTTGAGAGCACCGGCTTTGCGAAGTACATGCAGTCAGGCATCACGCTGGCGCTGAACCAAAACGCCGTTGTCGACGTGACGATGAAACCGGGCGCCGTTCAGGAAGTCGTAAACATCGTCGAGAACGCGTCGGTACTGAACACTTCAAACGCGGAAGTCGGCACACGCTTCGACGAAAAACGACTTTCGGAACTGCCGCTCGCCACGACGCGAAGCGTCTACAACATCGCGCTTTCGGCTCCGGGTGTCAGCCAGTTGAACTCCGGGCAGAGCGTCTTCGCCGGAGGCACAAACTTTTCCTCCAACGGCGGGCGCGTTCGCTCCAACAACTTCATGATCGACGGTCAGGACAACAACAACTTCGGCGTCGCCGGATCAACGATCCCGCTAAACAATCCGGACGCGATCCAGGAAGTAAGACTGGTGACGAACCAGTTCAGCGCCGAGTACGGCCGCAATGCGAGCGCCGTTTTCAATGCGATCACGCGCAGCGGTTCGAACCAGTATCACGGTTCGGGTTTCTGGTTTCACAATGACAACGCGCTGAATGCGTGCAGCAACGTGCAGAAAGCCGGTGCGAATGGTTTCTGTAATCCGAACGCGACCGCTGAGTTTCGACGCAAGGCCCCGTTCCGGATCGAAAACCAGCTCGGCGGCACGATCGGTGGACCATTGCACCTGCCGCGCTTCGGCGAAGGTGGGCCATCGTTCATCAGCGGCAGAGATCGAACATTCTTTTTCTTCTCACTGCAACGCTGGTGGGACCGCCAGCTCGGCGTCGGACAAACTCTGAACGGCGCCCCGACAGCGGAAGGAAAGGCCATACTCGAACAGGCCGCAGGAGATCTACCGCAGGTTCGAGCACTGCTCGACTTTCTGCCCGCCGCGGCCACACCGCTCAACCAAACCGTGCGCTTTGTGCGCAACGGGCAGACGTTTGTCGTCCCCGTCGGATCGCTGACCGGTTCGCAATCATCGACTTACGACGACTGGCAGACGTCGATTCGCCTCGATCATCGCTTCAGCGACAAGCACAGCATCAATGGCCGTTATCTTTATCAGGATTCAGGGGCGTTCGGCAGTATTCCCGGTGTTGCGGCGTCGCAAATCACGCCGCCAGGGTTCTCGTCGATCGTTCCCGCGCGCACGCAGGGTGTGAACTTGCAGTTCATGAGCGTGCTTAGTCCTCGCTGGATCAACGAAGTGCGCGGCGCGTTTCTGCGCAGTGCTTCAGCAACGAATGCACTGGATCCGAGGTCGCAATTGATTCCGTCGATCGAAGTCGTGGAACTCGGCCTGCGTGGCTTCAACGCTGGTCCAACCAGGACCGCGATCGGGCTCGGCGTGAACTTGCCGCAGAACCAGGTTCGCAACACCTTTCAGATCCAGGACAACGTTTCGTACACAAGCGGGAATCACGCCTGGAAATTCGGCGCCGACATTCGCCGCAATCAACTGCATCAACTCTTCAAGCCCACGACGCGCGGCTTGCTCGAATACGCCTCGCTCGATTTCCTTGTGAAAGACCTTGCCACGCGCGCAAACATCAACAAAGACCTCCCGGGAACTGCCCAGGTGTTGCACAACGACTGGCACGACTTCTTCTTCTACGCACAGGACGAGTGGAGGATTCGTCCCAACTTCACGCTGACGCTCGGACTTCGTTACGAGAACGCAGGCCAGCCGATTCAGGATCTGGTTGACTTCAATCAACCGGTACTGGCTGCCGCGAACAACGATCCTCGCTTTGTCTTGCGGCCGGTTCCCGGACGCGACAACAACAACTTCCAACCGCGATTCGGTTTTAACTGGAACCCGCAAACTCGCAGCGATGGTGTCATGGGTTGGCTCACCGGCGGCGACAAGCTCGTAATCCGTGGTGGCTACACGCGCACTCACGACTATGCCTACACAAACATAGCGCTGAACATCTGGAGTTCGTTCCCGTTCGTTGCTGCCGTCTCGTCATTCCCGACCATCACGGCAACAAACCTCGGCGGCACGGACGTGAGCGTGATTCCCAACGCATTCAGTGTTCTTCAAAACCCACCGTTCAATCCAAACACCGTCAATCGGACCATCGTCGATGAAGACTTCCACAACCCGGTTTATGATTCGTTAAGTCTCGAAGTGCAGCGTGAGTTTACGCGCGATGTGGTGTTGCGCGTGGGTTACGTCGGCACGAAAGGGACGGGCTTGTTTGAATCTGTCGACGCCAATCCGACGCTGGTTGGTTGCACACAGGCCAGCGCCGCAAACAACTTCTGCCGCGCGATTCCAAACCAGGGTCCGACGCGTTTGCGCACCAACTCCGGCATGTCGATCTATCACTCGCTTCAGACCAGTTTGGAGAAGCGATTGAGTGCCGGATTCAGTGCCGGACTTCACTACACGTACAGCTCGTTCATCGACACGATGTCTGAAATCTTCAACGTGTCGTCAGGCGAGATTGCCGTCGCGCAAGACTCGTACAATCGCCGGGCAGACCGCTCGCGATCGAGTTTCGATCGACCGCACCGGCTGGCCGGCAACTTCGTTTACGAATTGCCGTACTTCCGCGATCAGAAGGGGTTCACCGGACGCGTTCTGGGTGGCTGGCAGATCAACTCGCAATTCTCGCTACAGAGTGGTTCGCCGTTTACGCCGCTTAACGGTTCCGATCCAGCGGGGGCGCTGGCCAGCATCTCCTCGCTGGTCGGAAACGCGATCCGTCCGAATCTCAACACGACGCTCAATCTTTCGAGTATGAGCGTTGAAGAGATACTGCAGGCTGGTGGCCGTTCACTCTTCACTCCGATCACGGCAGCGCAACGAGTCGGGAATGCGGGACGCAATATCCTGCGCTCCGATGGCATCAACAACATTGATTTCGGGATTCTGAAGAACACGCGGATCGGAGAGAACCAGAGGCTCCAGCTTCGCGCTGACTTCTTCAACTTCACGAACTCTCGAGACTTCGGTATTCCCGACTCGACAGTTACGTCCAACAACTTCCTGAATCAGTGGGGAACCGACGGCGGCAACCGTCGCATCATCGTCGGTCTGCGTTACGTCTTTTAACTGTGTCTCTCGCTAGCGGGAGGTCAGTCAGGAATTCTTTTGAGTTCCTTCTTACGTCAAGGGGGATGGGGTGGCGCCGGTGCGGTGCCACCCCTGTTGGTCCGTGGTATTCTTTCGCGCGCTGTTTCGTCCAGCACCAGAACCCGGGATGTCACTGACAAATGCGATATTCCGATTGCCAATGGTTGCCCATGGTCCATTCGGTTTACGCGCTACGCGAGGAGAATAACGGAATGTTGAAACTGATCGTTGCAACGCTGCTCTTGTTCGCGAGTTTTCCGGTTGAAGATCCGACACTCGCCGACCTTTCATGGATCGCGGGCGACTGGCAAACTGCTCCGGGCGGACGCCGGCAGATTGAAGAGCATTGGACGGCGGCGGCGGGTGGTTCGATGATGGGCGTGAGCAGGACTGTCGCTGGAGATAAGACCGTCGAGTTTGAGTATTTACGGATCGAACAACGCGCGGAAGGCATTTACTACGTCGCGCATCCAAAAGCCCGCTGTCCGGGAACCGATTTCAAACTCACGCGCGCGTCTACAACAGAAGCCGTCTTCGAAAACCCGGAGCACGATTTTCCCAAGCGCATCATTTATCGCAAGACGGACAACGGATTGACTGCGATTATCGACGCCGGCGAAGGTAGCAAATCAGTCTCGTACGTATTCCAGAGAATGGCTCTGACGCAAAAGTAGTTACCGGTCGCCCAGGATTACCACGATCCGCGACACCAGGTCTTCAAGATTTTCTTCACCAATCGGGACGTGAATGTCAGCCAGTTCGTAAACTGGCCGCCGCTTTTCAAACAGGGCCAACGCCTGTGTCCGCGTCCGTCCCAGCGGCCGATCTTCCTGTGACGCTTCGATCCTGGACCAACACAATTCGAACGGCGCGTCCAGCCAGACAGTTGTGCAACCGTACTGCTCGATGAGCTGCCGGTTCGTTTGCTGAATCCACGCGCCGCCGCCAAGCGCGATCACCTTTGCTGCGCCCAGTTGTAACACGTGTCGCAGTGTGTCGGACTCGATGACGCGAAACGCCGCTTCACCACTTCCGACGATCACTTGCGCCGGTGATCGTCCGACGCGCTTCGTTATTTTATCGTCAAGATCGACCATGGCCGCGTTGAGCCGCCGCGCGAGTTCGCGCGCGACTTTGGTTTTGCCGCAGCCCATGAAGCCAGTGATGACGATTGGTCGCGTCGGTTTCAGTGGATCACCTCTCCGCGAGCTTGTCTAACAATCCGAAAAATTCGGGAAACGAGATGGCGACGCATTCCGGATTCTTGATATGCGTTTCGCCTTCCGCGATCAACGCGGCCACCGAGAAAGCCATCGCGATTCGATGATCGCCGTAGGAATCGATCGTGGCGCCGCGGAGTTGCACCGGTCCGGAGACGGCGATGCCGTCGTCAAACTCGTCAACTTCCGCTCCCATCGCACGCAGGTTGTCGGCGGTGGCTTGCAGGCGGTCGCTTTCCTTCAGTCGCAACTCCTCGGCGTCGCGAATCTGGATGCCGCCGCGTACCTGCGTACCGGCGACGGCCAGCAGCGGCAGTTCGTCAATAAGCGAGGGAATCATCGCGCCGGACAAGATGCGATCTTCGTCGCGTGTGACTGAACGCAATCCGCCGCTGATCGCGATCGTTCCGATGGGTTCGTTGCGTTCGCTGTGAACGCCTGTCGCCGAAATCTCGGCGCCCCATGAACGTAACACCGACAGGAAAGCTGCGCGCGTCGGATTTAAACCTACTCCTTCGATAGTTAACTCAGAACGCGGGAGCAGCATTGCGGCGGCGATGAAGTATGCGGCGGAGGAGATGTCGCCGGGGATCGTAATCGGTCCACCTTTGAATCGTGCCCGGCCATCGATCGTGATCGACAGATCTGGATTCGTTGTGACCGGAACGCCGAACCCGTTGAACAGCCGCTCCGTGTGATCGCGCGAGGGCGACTTTTCGATCACGGTCGTGCGACCGTCGGCGAAAAGTGCCGCAAAGAGAATGGCTGATTTAACTTGAGCACTGGCGACCGGAAGTTGGTACGTGATTGGCTGCAAACGCGCGGTTCCGTGAATCTTTAGCGGCGGCTTGCCGTCTGTTGATTCAATCTTTGCACCCATCAGTTCGAGGGGCTCGATGATCCGTCGCATCGGACGCGCACTCAGCGAGTGGTCGCCAATCATTTCGGCGGTGAAGTTTTGACCGGCTAAGACTCCCGCGAGTATGCGCATTGTCGAACCGCTGTTCCCGCAGTCCAACGGTGCGTGCGGAGCACTTAACGCCTGATTGCCCGCGATTCGTACCATGGCGTTATTCAGTTCAACTGAAACGCCGAGTTGCTGAAGACACGCGAGCGTCGAGGCGCAATCCTGGGCGGTCGAAAAGTTTGATATTTCGGAGTTTCCGTCCGCGAGAGCGGCGATGAGCGCTGCGCGGTGGGAGATGGATTTGTCGCCCGGCAACGTGATTCGCCCCGTAATTTTTCGAGCGGGCGTGTGTCGCATGTTCTCGTTTTGTTCCTTCTACTCGTCGATCCACCCCGTTTTCTAGCGTGGAAAAAGCACAAAGATAGAACGACTGCGTAAAGTTTTCCCGTAGCGTACAGGAGGAATTCCGGGGAGATCTATGTTATATACATCACATCCCTGTTAGCCGGGCTCGCCTGGAAGGTCGAAAATCCCCCTTCAATCTACCGGGTACAAGGTGGGATTTCCATGTGGAACTCTGTTTCGACCGCGCTTTATCCGAGCGTTTTGATTGCAGAAGACTCGCGTGACACTCGCATCATGCTCAAGCGAGCGTTTGAGCTGAAGGGCTACAGCGTGATCGAGGCCGCCGATGGCAACGAAGCTCTCGAAGTCATTAATCATCACCGTCCCAGCCTTATCGTAATCGATCTAAACATGCCGGTTGTCGACGGTCTCGAGGCGATAAAAGAGATCCGCAGGCTCGAAGCGCCGGGAGAGCATGTCCCCATCGTCGCCATCACGGCGTTTGATGTCTACGGCATGAAAGAAGCCGCGCTTGAAACGGGCTGCAACACCTACCTCAGCAAACCTCTCGACATGGAAGAGTTGGATCGGGCCTTGAAGGGCCTCGGTTTTATCATCTGAAATCAGGTCATTGCTCATCTGTCATTTGCCATTGCTCATTTATTATCATTTTGAGGAGCTCAATTTCTTCCCAAATGACAAATGAAGAATTGCAAATGATATATGACCAATGACTCGGTCCTAGCTGACCCAAACTTCAACCGACGGCATTACCAGTCGGGTTTCTTGACAGCCAGACACCCACCATGTTACACCGTCGGACTTCTAACAAGTGACAGCAGAGACGACCGAGCTAAGTTTGCCCAGCCGCATCGACACGGTTGCCACCGCGGCTGCCGCGGTAGCTGAGTTCTTAAGCCGTACAGGCATCTCTGAAGACACCGCGTTTGGAATCGACATGGCCGTGCGCGAAGCCGTGACCAACGCTGTGCTTCATGGCAATCGCCAGGATGAGAACAAGACCGTAGACGTCACTCTTAAAAGCTCGCCTGACGCTGTCGAAATCAGCGTGCACGATCAGGGCCCAGGCTTTAATCCGGAAGACGTGCCCGATCCAACTGCCGAAGAGAACATTCTAAAAGCTTCCGGGCGTGGCATCTTTTTCATGCGCAGTTTTATGGATGAAGTGAACTGGTTGATACGGCCCGGAGGTGGTACAACAGTGCGCATGCTCAAGCGACGTTAATCCGCAATTGCATAAAGGAGATTTCTGAAATGGCTGAGTTGAATATCAACGAGCGTCAAGCCGGAGATGTAACCGTCCTTGACATGTCCGGAAAAATCACAATCGGCGAGGGAAGTGTGGCGCTGCGCACTGCCGTCCGTCGCCTTCTCGAAGAAGGCAAGAAGCGCATTCTCTTGAACCTCGCGGGCGTCGGCTATATCGATTCCAGCGGCATCGGCGAACTCGTTTCCAGTTACACCGCAATCAATAAAGAAGGCGGACAACTGAAGCTTCTGAACCTCACGCAAAAACTTCAGGACCTGCTGACAATCACGAAACTCCTGACGGTGTTTGACGTTTACGAAAGCGAAGCAGACGCCTTGAACAGTTTCAAGTAAGCAATGTGTTTCCCGCGCGCGGGACGTCGTGAAAAGAATTTTTGAATTCCTTTCACTTCTCGAACTCCTAATCCTAAAGGGAGAACTACAATGGCTGAGCTCGACGTAAAAGAACGACAGGCCGGGGATGTCACTATTCTCGACATGAATGGCGAGGTACGCATCGGCGAAGGAAGTATTGCCCTGCGTGACGCGGTCAGGAACCTGGCCGCGGCCGGTAAGAAAAAGATCCTGCTCAATCTCGCCGGCGTCCGCTACATCGACTCGAGCGGCATCGGCGAGTTGATTGCGAACTACACGACTGTCAGCCGTCAGGGCGGCCAGCTCAAGTTATTGAATCTCACCGATCGAATTCAGAACCTGCTGGTGATCACAAAACTGCTTACCGTTTTTGACTCTTATGAGGATGAAGCCGAAGCACTGAAAAGCTTTCAGTAATCTGTGTTTAATGTTCGTGCCGCATTTCGCCGTCTGCTTGCGATCGACGATCCACCCGAGCGGACGGCGCTTGCTTTTTCAATCGGGGTCTTCATCGCCTTCTCGCCGTTTCTGGGTCTGCACACGATCATGGCAACGCTGATCGCGTTTGCCTTTCGCTTCAACAAAATCGCGATCTACACCGGGACGTTCATCAACAACCCGATCCTGACGCTAGTCCCGATCATCATCATCTCTTATGCTGTCGGCGCCTTTGTTCTGGGACGGCCGCTGGCGATTCCCGATGAGGGCGTCGAGCTACTGAAAGACCCGCACCTCTTTTCCCGCGACTATTACCGCCGCCTCTTTGTGCAAAGCTGGAACAACGTTGTGTGGCCTTTTGCCATCGGAGGGACGGTCCTGTCCGTCGTTTGTTCGCTACTTTCTTATCCGCTAACATTGTGGGCCTTGAGGAAACACAGGTTAAGACGAAATAAATCAGCGTTATGAAGCGGCATTTACTCATCGGTGTGATTTTGGCTCTCGGGTGCGGCGTCGCGTCGTCACAACCAGTGCAACAACGTCCGGGAGCATCATTCGAAGTTTCTGAATACGGTGTCGATTTCCAGGCCGACCAGCGTCTGATAGTCGTGATGGCCGCACTGGAAGCCGCCGGGTTTGATCCACTGCCCGCGGGCCGAGAAGCAACCGGCTTTCGTGCGAAGTTGCGCAAGGACCTGGCCAATCTCGATCCTGACCTGCGCGCTCGCATGAAGACTTTCTACGAACGCAATCGTTTGCCTGCGCCTGCGACGCCCGCAGATCAGGCAGCGCGTTACATCTCGCTGGCGTTGGCTTTAGGTTCGGCGCCTCCGTTCGAAGCCCCGGCACGTGACAACGATATGCCTGCGGGTCTTTTGGAAGTGCTCGACTTCGCACCATTGGTCCAGGAGTTTTACCGCAAGTCGGGAATCGATGAACACATGGTGGAGTACGTCCGCGCCTACCAGGCTGAGGGCGATCGACTGCGAGCACCGGCCACGGAGTTGGTGCGTAGTCTGTTGACGTATCTTCATACGCGCCCGATCACGACGTCGTCGGAACGAGTGGAAGTCAAGGCGCCTTCAACAAAGAAGGACAACAAGGGCGAAAAGAGATACAGCTTCCGCCAGAAAGATCGTCGCTTCCTCATCCTTCCGGATCTGCTGGCGCCTCGCGGAGCCATCAACTTTCGCATCATCGGCGATGACTACTATGCGATCGTTCCCGAGGGCACTGATCCCACCGCATCCGAACTGCGACGCGCATATTTGCAGTACGTCATCGACGGTATGGTGCTGCGATTCAACAAGGACATCGCCTTGCGTCGCGATGCCATCAAGCAGCTTCTGAACGAGCGACAAAAAGCGGGTGTGCAAGTGAGTCCCGACGTATTTCTCAGCGTGGGGCGTTCGCTGGTTGCGGCAGCAGACGCTCGTTACGTCGAGACGCGAGCGCTCGAAGCGCTTGGTCGGTCCAATCGCGCGCTTCTCGCCGCAGCGAAGACTGATGCCGATCGCGCGACCATCGCTAAAAACTCTCAGATCGAGATTAAAGCAGTTCAGGACGAGACCGTGGCGCGTCTTGCTGAAGAGTACGAAAGGGGCGCGGTGCTCGCGTTCTTTTTTGCGGACCAGTTGAAGGGCATCGAGAGCGCCGGATTCGATCTCGCAAACTTCTTCCCTGACATGGTCGCTTCGTTCGATCCTGTGCGTGAGACGCGCCGCCCGTCGGAATATGCCGAGACCGTGCAGCGGGCGAACGCCGCGCGCGAGGCGCGGCTGGCAGCACGCAAAGCGCAGGCGGAACTGAACGCCAACACCGAAGCCCTTAGCGGGCGTGATGCGGCGCTGGTGAAAGACCTTGCGGCCGTTGAAGACACATTGCGGCGTAAGGATTACAACGATGCGGAAGTGCGGTTGAAAGAGATGCTTGCGAATTACCCCGGCGAGCCGCGTATCTTTTTCGCGTTGGGCCAGGCAGCTAGTCTTGCGGCGATGGACGCGACCGATGAAGAGATTCAGGCACAACGACTGAACCGCGCGTTGGGCCAGTATCGCCTGGCGATCGCGGCCGCTTCACCCGAGACTGACAAAGCGGTCCTCTCGCGGGCGCACGAGTCGATGGGACGCATCAACGCATTTCTTGAAAATACAGCCGAAGCGATCAAATCGTTTGATGAGGCGATTAAACTCGGCGACGTGCGCGGGGGCGCCTATCGCGAAGCGCTCGAAGGCAAGAAGAAACTGACGCAGCCCTGAACATTGGTCATATATCATCTGACATTTCTCATTTTGCAGGCGCGAGTAACTCGCACATGCCTTTTAAATGACAAATGAGAAATGTCAAATGATATATGACCAATGATTAGACTTATGACAGGATTACTCTAATGCCTTCGCGGCATTGATTCTCCCGCCCGTCACCGTCTTCCCTTTTAACGCGACGATCGGGTCTGTTGACGCCAACA
>CBFGMX010000069.1:0-25593 GCA_965649955.1 uncultured bacterium | reverse complement strand
TGGTACTTAATCAGCGATCGCACATCGTAGCCCGTCAACTTCTCTCGCCCGGGCAAAAACTCAAGTTCCACCACGAACACCAACCCGACGACCTTGCCGCCGAGTTGTTCGACCAGATCAACCACCGCGCGCGCCGTGCCGCCAGTGGCAAGCAGGTCGTCAGCAATGATCACGCGGTGGCCGTCGCCGACTGCGTCGCGATGGATCTGAAGCGTGTCTTGCCCGTACTCCAGATCGTAGGAGATCTCGGCGCATTCGGCCGGTAACTTGCGCGGCTTGCGCACCGGGACGAAGCCGGCGTTGAGGTGATACGCAAGCGCAGGCGCGAAGATGAAGCCACGCGCTTCGATGCCGATCACCGAATCAATCTTCTCGCCTTCAAACTCCGCGGCCAGCGCGTCAACAGTGCTACGCAGGCCTTCCGGGTGCTTCAACAGCGTGGTAATGTCGTAAAAATTGATGCCGGGCTTCGGAAAGTCCGGCACTTCGCGGATCAGAGATTTGAGATGGTCCATTCGTGACTCACAAGAACACGGATTCTAAAAACGTTCATCGTTCAATTCTAAACGCCGAATAGGTACCGGTCGGATCGAGGTTGATTTCTTCGAGTTGATCCACCACCGCCCATTGCGGCCCAGTCGCGAGATCGTGCTTGAACGCCTCGACACTCGGCGCCGGTCCTTCAACCAACGCTTCGACCGATCCATCAGGACAATTACGAACGTAACCGACTACCTGATGTCTCGCCGCAGCGCGTTGCGCAAAAAACCGGTAACCCACTCCCTGCACGTCGCCTTTTATTAAAAACTTTCGCGCTATCGCCATAACCGTTTATACAACCCGCTGGTCCTACTTACACTTGAACAGGTTCGCTTCCTTCCCCTTTTCGAGCGTGAACGTTTCGTCTTCCGCACCTTCAAGCTTGAGCGTCAACGTCATCTTGTTGCCGCTTACTGACCCGACAAACTTTGCCGGTTGCGCTTGCGGCTGCTCGTCGGCACGAATCGGTCCACCGCGTTCGGGTGTGTGCGTGCCACGCAAACTAAACCGCCCATTGGCGTCAACGGTCAGCGGACCTTCAATCGTTCCATGCGCGCAGTCATACTCAATCGTTGCCGAGTTCGCTTCGACCTCGAGACGAATATGATCTCCACCCCAGGTGCCGGTCGGTATTCGCTGCATCTCAGTCTCACTCATACCCGCACAGGAAAGCACGAAGACAAAAACAAGAACTGGGATTCCCTTCACCAAGAACATCGCGTCGCATTGTAGCCCAAATCGAAACTTTGTTTGTACTCACCCCGCACTAAGCTCACTCTGCGGATCTCGCCTCAAAACACGAATTACACGCGGAGCCAGCAGGGCGATTGGGAGGAGGTGAAGGAACAGGTGATCCCGTTTTGAGATGTCACCGTCTACGACGCCCAGGGCAATGTCGTCAGAAATAGCCTCCACAGATTGCGCGGAACTGTGTAATCTGTCGGGCTAATGCGCGACGACGACGTCACTCGCAAGCTCGAAACTCCAAAAATAAGCACGTCGCGCGCATCGTCTTTCGAATCAATCGACGATGCGCGTTTTGTTTCGGGAACAATCCTCGCCGACCGTTACCGCATCGTTGGTCTACTGGGAAAAGGCGGCATGGGCGAGGTCTATCGCGCCGACGATCTCAAACTCAGCCAACCGGTAGCGCTCAAGTTTTTGCCCGAGCACCATCTCAGCGATGGGGCCGCGCTCGCGCGTTTCCATCGCGAAGTGCGGGTGGCCCGCCAGGTTTCACACAAGAACGTTTGCCGAGTTTACGACATCGGTGAGGTCGACGGACGGCATTTTCTCTCGATGGAGTACATCAAAGGCGAGGAGCTTTCTTCCCTGCTCCGCCGCATCGGCCGCCTGCCAACCGACAAAGCGCTACAAATCGCGCGACAGATCTGCGCTGGTCTAAGCGCCGCGCACGACAATGGAATCCTGCATCGCGATCTGAAGCCGGCGAACATCATGATCGATGCGGAGGGTAACGCACGCATCACCGATTTCGGTCTCGCCGGTCTGGCCGAAGAGATCCGCGAAGACGAGATGGCCGCGGGAACGCCTGCTTACATGGCGCCCGAACAACTCGATGGTGACGTACCAACTGTCCGCAGCGACATCTACTCGCTCGGTCTCGTTCTTTACGAACTCTTCACCGGCAAACGCGCTTACGAAGCTCCGAACCTCGGCGAACTGATCAGACTGCGTCGCAGTGATTCAACGCCGACCAACCCAACGGCGATCGTCAAGGATCTCGATCCGGTAATCGAACGCGTCATCGATCGTTGTTTGCAAAAGGATCCGGCGTCGCGTCCCGCGTCGGCGTTGCAGGTAGCGGCGGCGTTGCCTGGTGGCGATCCGATTGCAGCGGCGTTGGCCGCGGGTGAAACACCGTCGCCGGAAATGGTCGCAGCGGCACCAAAGGCAGGAGCGTTGCGACCGGTGATTGCAGTCGGCAGTCTCGCCGGCGTGATCGCATGTCTCGTGTTTCTATTGGTTGCTTCCAGGTACGCGCGCGTCGAACGCAACGTGCCGCTCGAAAAGCCGCCGGAGGTGCTCGCCGAACGTGCGCGCGAGATCATTTCCAGCCTGGGCTATGACAACCAGCCGGTGGACCAGGCGTACGGATTTACGCTCGACGAAAGCTTCGGCCGCTACCTCCAAACAACTCAATACGCGCAGTGGAAACTCGCGCGGGCCGGACAGCCACTCACGATCTACTTTTGGTACCGCCAGGCGCCGAGATACCTGATCGCCGACGGTTCTGTAATCATCGTTCCGGATAATCCGTCGCTCGACGTGGTAGGAATGACTAGTATCGCGCTTGATCCGAAAGGACGTCTGGTCAGGTTCGATCGTGTTCCACCGCAGGTGGACACACCCGACACCATTCGACGATCAACGGAATGGGCGCCGTTGTTCGCAGCCGCTGGCTTGCCTCTCGATAAATACCTGGTGACCGAACCGAGACGCACGCCGCCGATGTATGCCGATCAACGGGCGGCGTGGGAAGGTCCACATATCGATCATCCTGATATTCCCGTTCGGATCGAGGCCGCTTCGTTCAAGGGCCAGGTTGTGCACTTCGAGGTCGTCTTTCCCTGGGACCCGCCGCTGCGCCAGGAAGAACAAACATCAACCGGCGGCGAACGTCTCGCAACGATCCTGTTGTTTGTCGTCTTTCTCGTAGTGATTATCGGCGCCGGGATGATGGGCCGTAACAACCTGAAGCTTGGTCGCAGCGACAGGCGCGGCGCTTCGCGATTAGCAATGTTTATTTTTCTGTTATCGGTGGCAGGCGGTGTGATCGGCGCGCATCACGTGCCGATTCTCGGCGAAGAGTTGGACATCATATTCCTGATTGTCTCTTACTCAATTGCGTTTGCGGCGTTAACGTGGCTGCTCTACATCGCACTCGAACCACACATCCGCCGCCGCTGGCCCAAACTGATCATCTCGTGGAGCCGTTTGATGGCCGGTAACTTCAGAGATCCGATGGTCGGGCGCGACTTGTTGATCGGCGGGTTGCTCGGTCTGCTACACGGCGTATGTATCGTGTTAGGAGCTGTGCTGCCTCGCCTCTTCGGGATCGACTCGACACCGACAGTCCTTGGCAACGTCCTGACACTGAGCAGCGTGCGAACCATGCTCGGAGTTTTTCTCAATTCACACGTCGTGATGAGCATCTTCGTGGGCTTTGGCTTCCTGTTCTTCCTGTTGCTGCTCTACATAGTCCTAAGACGGCAGTGGCTCGCGATCGCCGCGATGTTTCTGATCGTGCTGGTGATTGAGGTGTCGGCGTTTGCGGCTGCCGGGCCGCGTTTTTACTGGATCATGTCAACGCTGATCGCGCTGACGATTGTTACGGTGGTGGCGCGGTTTGGAGTGCTGGCGACGATGGCCGCTCAACTCTTCTTCTTCCTGTCTATCATGTATCCGCTGACGACTGATTTTTCAGCCTGGTATGCGCCGTCGATGGTTTTCGCGTTGGCGATGGTGGTAGGACTAGCGGTCTACGGCTTCTACATCTCACTGGGAGGCCAATCGGTGTTTGGCGATCGGCTATTGAAAGACGAGTGACAAATTACGACAGCAACCACCAGACGTAGTTGCTGAACTGATCGAGTATCACTCCGCCGTCTCTCATGAACCCGGTGACAATTGGAATCAAACGGTCGCCCAGCAGGAATGGCATCACCGCCACTGACACCGAAGAAAAGATCAGCATGTTTGAAGCAGCTTCCGACAAATCATTCTTCTTCATAGTTATCAACCTCGGGGCGGGTTATCGTGAGTCTTGGCGCGCTCCACAGGGAGTGCACCCTACCCTCCCACTCAGCAAGCAACATGCCGTCGTTTACGTTCGAAACTCATCTTTCGTGAAAGCCCTTGCATACGTAGTCTTTACGGATTTTCCGGCCAAATTTCGGCGTCGTCAGCATTCGTTCACGCAGCGGTCAGGCTGATGAATGTGATGGTTGCTGCTTCCAAACTGACGAGGTTTGAGTCTGTCCTGCGGCGCTAACTCATTTTGACTTCACGATAACTGAATTTGGACCAATCTGATTGATCTTCAGTCAAGCCGTTCTCATTCGCCGCAAAAATCGTTTGAATTTCTTCTAGATAACTTTTGTGGCACCACTCTTGCTCAAGGGGGCCACGATGGTCAGTGAGATTTGACCACCGCGACTCTGATTGGACCACAACGATGGACGTGCAAAAGAAAAAAGCCCCCTTGAAGACGCACAAGCGCAACGGATTTACCATGATCGAAATCACGATCATGGCTGCGATCGTTTCGATCGTTACCGCCTTCGGACTTATTGGCATCACTCGCGCTCGTGCTTCTGTTCGACTCACCGGCGCCGCTCGTGAATATGCGACCTACATCGAGAAGGCGCGCATGCACTCGATTCGCAGTCACGCCGACGATGCAAGCGAACGCGCCAGCGTCGCGATCAACGAAAGCAAGACCAGCTACGACGTGACGATGGATCTTGACGGCGACGGCACCATGGACACCCGGACCATCACCCTACCGAACGACGTTAGCTTTGAAACTGTCGAAACGATCGGTTTCGACTGGCGCGGCCGCACGTGGAGTACGGTCGGCGGCGTCAGCACGGCCAACGCGCAGGTCTCAATCAGACTGAAGAACGGTTCGAACACGGTCTCGATCGACGTTACCGGTTCAGGCGACATCACGATCGACAGCCAGGTGTTCGACGATTCAGTGCCGAATGTGAATCTCCGGGTTGGCGACCTCGCGGCAGGCGCAACTCCGACTCCGACTCCGACTCCAAGCGAAGGCGAGCTTCCGGCGCCGGATGCAACCCCAACGCCCGATATTATTGACGGTCTGCCTGTCGCAACACCGACACCACCGCTCAGCGACGGCCTGCCGGTCCCGACTCCGACTCCGGATAACGGGAACGGGAATCCGAACCCGAATCCAACGCCAACTCCAAAACCGACCGCCACCCCGACTCCGACGCCAACTCCAGCGCCGTGCACGATCACAACCGATCCGGCAACGCTGAGTCTGAGCGTCGACAGCACGACGGCGATCAAAGTCAAGCACGACGGCAACAGCGCCATCACTATCACCGGCACTTCGAGTAAGCCGTCCGATCTCCAGCTAACGCCGGGCGGCCCGCAGAGCGTCGGCGCCGGCAGTGTGGTGACGTTCACGCTCAAATCGAAGAGAGCGCTCGGAGTTTACAGCGTGACCTTTAGTTCGGGTTGCGGTTCAAAAGTGGTGCCCGTAGTCGTCCTTCTGTAAGGCAAACGAAGAAGAGGCCGTAAATGAAAATCAACCGACGAAACAAGACAGTACGAAACGCCAACGAGGCCAAGGGCCAGCGCGGCTTCACCCTGGTCGAAACCAGCATCTCGATGGTGGTGATGATGATCGCGGGACTCGCCGTATCTTCCCTCTTCGTTTACTCCCTGCAGAACAACGTGGGCGGCGGCGAGCGCGCACTGGCGATGGCCGTGGGCCAACAACAGTTGGAGCAACTCCGAAGCGTCACTTACGAAGACGCGACGCTGGCGGTCGGCACCGTTACTTCGACAGTTAGCAGCGGCGAACGTGGTTACACCGTCGTCAAGACCATTACCGAAGAACTTAACAACGACAACTCATCCAAACAGCTCAAGAAGATCACGATTGTCGTGACCCCAACCGACGGCGGCCCAGCCTGGACGCGCTCGTCAGTCACTCTTGTCTCCCTCCGCTCCAGCCTCGCCTCCGGCAGTTACGCAGTTCAATAAACACAAAGGCTCAGTCATGCAAACCAACCGTTCAAAAAACGAAGCCGGCTTCTCGCTCATCGAATTGATGATCGCGATGGGTATCACGATCACGATCCTGACGCTTTCATGCAGCTTGCTCGCTGCCGGCTTCAACATGCGCTCCCGCGAAGATCGTAAGTCAGACGCGATCGCCGACGTGCAGCGCGCGCTCAACATCATGACGCGCGAAATCAGCAACGCCGGTCTGAAACTGCCTTCCGGTCTCCCGGCCATCGGCAGCAACGGCATCGTCACGAACGACACCGATAACGACGAGCTGCGCGTCGTCTCCAACTTGAACGGCATGCCAGACTCAGCCAATGGCTACTTCGAAGACACGGACGTAACCGACGCCGATGAAGATGTGAAGTTTCTGATGTACGTCGATGCCACTCTCGGCCAGCGCTACATCGTGCGTTATGAAAAGAATGGATCCAACCAAACCACCGTGCTCGCGAACCGCATCGATTCGTTGATCTTCCGTTACTACGACGAGAAGGTAACGTACGACACGACGGTCGATGCCGGCGGCGTATGCGACATCACCAACGTGGTGAATGCCGCTGGTGTTACGGAAAATGAAGTTTCACCGAGTGCCGCGAAATTTATCGTGATTGCCGTCGGCGTTACGCTGCCGGCAGTCGGAACCGCCGGTGTAGACGGTTATCAGCCCCCCTCCCAGGTACAACTCACGTCAGACGTAGTGCTGCGCAACTCAATCGTTTACTAAGGAGCCTGATAACAGTCATGAAACGCGAATCGAAAATCGAAACAAACTGCCGCCGTTCAAATGCCACGCGAAATGGCGAACGAGGCGCAGCCCTGGTAACGATGTTGCTCGTCACTGTGCTTCTGCTGGGCGCGGGTGGCGCGTTGATCCTAACGACCGCGATGTCGTCCAGCACCGCGATCGGTTCGACTGCTGAAATGCAGGCGTACTACGTTGCCGAGTCGGGAATGCAGTCGGCCCTGAACGTACTCCGTGGACACACAAAACCGCTCGTGACTGCCACGGATCGCATGAGCTTCCGCACCGCCGTCATTCCGGAAATCTCGAATGGTCCGGACAACACCGGCAGCCTGCGCCTGGCCGGTTGGCTGCCGTATAACAGTCGTCTGGATCCGAATAGTCTGGTGCCCGTTACGCTCGGTGCGGTTACGGGTGGTTATCGTGTGAGCGTCGAGAATCTCGATCCGCAAAGTCACATCGTGTCGTTCGAAACATCAGGTGAGATCGAAGGCAGCGATTCCTCCACGCCTTATTCGAGAACCTTTAACGGCGGCGGCACGAAGGAAGTAACGATTCGTTATTCAGCGCAGGGCTCGACAACTCTTACGCCGGATCCCAACGCATTTCCTTTGACACTCGATTCTTCTTTAGGAAGTTTTGTGATCGAACGGCCGGTCAGTAGCACGGACGACGACGTCCTGATTCCCGAAACCGATTTCGAATTAACCGTCACCCAAACACTGCCTTGGGCAGCCGTAACGACGATCGAAGGATCGTTTCAAGGCGAAGTCGATGTAGTTGGAACGACGCTGAAGGTCACCTTTGACAAAGCTTACGTGAAGGCGGATGGCACGACGTACGCGCTGAATCTTGGCGGCACACAGGTTCTCGATTTGACGTATGCGTCTTCGCCTGCGACTACGTCGATTCCAGCGAAAGTGACGTCACCCGATCCGAAACGGTTGTTGCTCAAGTCGTACGGCTTTGGACCACAGGGTTCCGAGAAGCGCCTCGAGCTGATGATTAATCGCGAACACCTGGAATTCGAGTCGCCTGCCGGGTTTACGATTCGTGGCGCCGACGATTGTTCACCGCTAAATCTCGATACCGGAAGCAGCGGCACGAAGTGGTACTCAGGCGTCGATTACTCGGGCGTCGATCCGCAGCGTCCATCGTTCGCCGTTTCGCCGTGTGACGAGGCAGCCGCTGAAGCTGGCATCATCAAGCACGATACGGTTGCAGATCCGGAGATCGGTCTGTTGAAGGATGACGCGGACGGCGACGACGTGGAACAACCGTCGTTCCTCGACACAGCGGCGAAAGCACGCACGTACCTGAACGCGTTACAGAGCAAAGCGCAAACGATGGGTCGATACTTCAAGCCGGCTACTGGTTCGGCGGCGACGATCGATGATTCGTTGACCGCTCCGCAGTTTACGTTCGTGGACGGCAATGCAACGCTGACCAAAGGCTCCGGATTTCTCGTCGTGACTGGGAAGCTGACGATGCGGGGCAACACTGATTTCAAAGGCGTGATCCTGGTCCTGGGAGAAGGCGTGATCGAGCGCGACGGTGGTGGTAACGGCGAGATCCTTGGCGGCATCACGATCGCCAAATTTGATCGCACCTCGGGCGACTTCCTCGCCCCCACCTTCACCACGAACGGCGGCGGCAACTCGAATGTCCAATACGACTCCGCCTCCGTGCGCAACGCTCTCGGCTCCGCAACCAACGTTTCCGGCATCCGCGAGTTTTAATCATCCAGCGTTTTCGCTCTCCCAATCCGTGTTCCTCAGTCCATCCGCTGAGGAACACGGATTTTGCGTTGTCAGGACGTCAGCTTCCTCATCTTGTCGTAAGTTCACAAAAGCGGTAATACTCTCTGCCTATGTCAACGCAAGTATCACCGCTCGCGACGGCTGCGGCGTCGAGAACGCAGCGGGTCGCAGTGCGCTGTTCGGGGTTGGTGAAGAGATTTAGTGATGTGACGGCGGTTAATGGAGTCGATCTGGAGGTGTTCGTCGGAGAGTGTTTTGGGCTGCTTGGGCCAAACGGGGCCGGGAAGACCACCACGGTTGAAATACTCGAAGGACTCACCGCCGCCGATAAGGGATCTGTCGAACTCTTGGGCCAGCGTTGGCACGGCGGCGACGATCGGGCGCTGCGCGAACGGATCGGCGTCCAGTTACAGGAAACGCAGCTCGCGGAAAAAGTCACCGTAGTCGAAACGTTGAGACTGTTTCGCAGCTTCTATAAACGCGGTCACAGCGTTGACGAAGTGATTCGAACAGTCGCGCTTGAAGAAAAACGCAACGCGCGAGTCGGCAAACTTTCCGGTGGACAAAAACAGCGGCTCGCGGTGGCGTGTGCGCTCGTAAGCGATCCGGAACTACTGTTTCTCGACGAACCGACCACTGGACTTGATCCGCAGGCGCGTCTCTCGCTGTGGGACATAGTCGAAAGATTTCGTGACGGCGGCGGCACCATTCTCCTGACCACGCATTACATGGAAGAAGCGACGCGTCTTTGCGACCGGGTAGCGATTATGGACCACGGGAAAGTCATCGCCCTTGGCACACCAGCGGAACTGATCGCGTCGCTCGGCGCCGATCAGGTCATAGAATTCAGCGTCACCCACCCGCCTCAGGACATCATAAGCTCGTCTCAAGGCGTGACAAGCACCCCTCAGGGCGTCACAAACACGCCCCAAAGCGACACGATCGCCCTTCAAGGCGACGCATTAATAGCGCTGCCCGCCGTCAAGCACTTGCACAAACGGGGCGAGATCTATGCCCTCACCGTGTCGGAGATCGGGGTCGCTTTGCCTGCCCTGCTTGCCGAGATCGAACGCCAACAGGCGGAAGTTGTGACCCTCACAACGCACCAGGCGACGCTCGAAGATGTATTCGTGAGTTTGACGGGGAGAAAGCTGCGCGATGGCTGAGGAAAGAATGGAGATATCTTCCGCGGAGGTTCAGAGGCGCAAAGAAGAACCAGGCACAATCGACAACGCCGGGGCAGAATCCCTTCATCCGCTGCTCGAGCTGACCGCGATGCGCGTCCGCGAATTCCTGCGTGAGAAAGAAGCCGTGTTCTGGGTCTTTGTCTTCCCGGTATTGATGACGTTTGCACTCGGCATCGCCTTTCGCAACACAGCGCCCGACAAAACACCTGTTGCTATCGAAGCCACCACTGACGCCACGGCAACCGAAGTCGCGCAACTGTTGTCTGCTTCTCCTGAAGTTACGGCGACAGTGATGAGCCCGGCTGAAGCAGCGCAGGCGTTACGAAGCGGGAAAGTCTCGATCGTTGTCAGACCCGAGAACGAATCGTTTGCATATCGTTTCGATCCAACGCGGCCCGAGAGCCGCGCGGCACGCCTGATGATTGACGATGTCTTGCAACGCGGTAACGGGCGCGCCGACGTAGTGAAAACCGGTGAAGAGAGAATTACTGAACCGGGTGCGCGTTACGTCGATTTTCTGGTTCCCGGTTTGATTGGAATGAATTTGATGGGCAGCGGCCTGTGGGGACTGGGATTCACCGTCGTGATCGCACGTTCGCGAAAAATCCTGAAACGCTTCGCTGCTACGCCGATGCGGCGTTCGCATTACCTGTTTTCATTCATGCTTTCACGTCTTGTGTTTCTGGTGCTTGAAGTGGCGGCGGTCGTCGTGTTCGCGTGGCTTGTTTTTGGGTTTACAGTGCGAGGATCGTGGTTGAACCTGACCCTAATCACAGTGCTCGGCGGCTTTACTTTCTCAGGTCTCGGATTGCTGGTGGCCGCGCGACCGACGACGATCGAAGGCGTTTCTGGCTTGATGAACTTCATCATGCTTCCGATGTGGTTATTGTCAGGCACGTTCTTCTCATCGGAGCGATTTCCCCAGGTGCTGCAACCATTCATCAAAGCACTACCCCTGACGGCCCTGAATTCCACGCTTCGATCGGTGATGAACGAAGGCGCCGCACTCTCCTCGAACTGGATTCCGATCAGTGTGCTGCTGGCGTGGTGTGTGATCAGTTTTGTCGTTGCGCTTAAGATTTTTAAGTGGCAGTGAGTAAACACTATGACGACAGGCCTTGCACAAAAGCTATTGTGTTCACCGTTGCGGCTGCCAACCCTGAACTGGATGGCCGAGACCGACTTTTCTGTATAAAGCTATGACGACAAATCCTTTCTTCCGTTTGAGCTTCGCGCTCCTTCTCGGAGTGTTCACGACACTCCAAACAAGCAGCGCCGCGCACCAGAACGGGCCGGCGCTCGCGTTGACGCCATGCGAAGTTCGCGGCGTTCCCGGAACAGCGAAATGCGGCACGTTTGAAGTCTTTGAAAATCGCGCCACTCGCAAGGGACGGAAGATCAGCCTCAACATTCTGGTCCTTCCGGCAACCGGCGAGAAACGTGAACCCGATCCCTTCTTCTACTTCGCCGGCGGACCCGGATCAGCCGCATCCGAAGACGCGCCCGGCATCGCACAGGGATTCGCCAGGATACGCGAGCACCGCGATCTCGTGTTCGTGGACCAACGCGGTACCGGACGGTCTCATCCGCTTGACTGCACGTTTTTTGACCCCAAAGAACCGCAGAGTTATTTCGAACACTTCTTCCCGCTCGAACACGTGCGCCAGTGCCGATCAGAACTCGAAACGAAAGCGGATCTCACGCTCTACACGACGACCATCGCGATGGATGATATCGACGGCGTCAGGGCGGCGCTCGGATACGACAAGATCAACCTCTTTGGCGGGTCTTACGGCACGCGGGCCGCAATGGTCTATTTGCGACAGCATCCGAAACGCGTGCGTACCGTCATGCTTCAGGGCGTGGCGCCGACAAACATGCATCTCCCCGGCGACTATCCGCAACAGACTGAACGCGCCCTCCAGGGCGTGCTGGCTGAATGCGCCGCGGATGAGGCGTGTAACAAAGCGTTTCCAAATATTAGGAGTGAGACCAAGGCTGTACTTGAACGGCTCATGAAGGGACCGGTGGAAGTCGAGTTCCAGCCGCAAGGCCTCGCCACTTCAATCAAGGTAACGCTGTCGCGAAACGTTGCCGCAGAGGCGGTTCGATACATGCTGTACAACCCGGGCGGTGCGTCCCGAGTTCCGCTGGTCCTGCATCAGGCTGCCGAAGGAAACTTTGCGCCACTGGCGCAGATCGCGCTCAGATTTCGCAGGACACTCGTCGGCACGGGAAGTAATGGAATGTATTTGACGGTGACATGTGCTGAAGACGTTCCGTGGGTTAAACGCGCCGCAGGCGAAAGCGAACGCAACGCGCAGAACACGTTCCTCGGCGACTACCGTTTGCACCAGCAGCGGGAAGCATGTGGGCTTTGGCCGCGCGCGACAGTTGACTCCGATTACTTCAAGCCGGTTCGCTCAGGCGTGCCCGTGTTGATCTTGACCGGCGAGTGGGATCCAGTAACGCCGCCGGCAAATGGTGATTTCGTTGCCCGCACCTTCCCCAACAGTCTTCACGTCGTCGTGCCGCACGGCGCGCACGGCTTCGGCGGACTCGAAGGTACGGACTGCGTCGAGCGCCTGATGACCGAGTTCGTCGAACATGCAGCGCCCAAGAGTCTCGACACCTCCTGCGTCAAAAACATCCGTCGCCGCGGGTTTGTGCTGAAGTAGCTGCCCAACATACGTCTAAATGGAGGAAATCCACGAATCCGTATGCCTGAACCACCACTCAAGTAAAACTTCTTGACTCGACCTTCAGACGATTCTATTCTCACGCGACACGAAACAGTTTAAAGATCTCCCCTATTCCCAAGGCTTGTTGTCTTCACGGCAGCAACCTTTCACCCCTCTCGTCAGCCCAGAAGGAGCCCACGATGTCACGTCTCAAACCACTTAGCCTGATCTTAATTTTACTGGTGCTCGCCGGATGCCAGGTCGAACCAAATAAGACGCCGCCGTCATCGTCCAGCGCCGGAAACGCAAGCAGCGACGGCAAGATACCGATAAGCACCAAGTCCGAAGAAGCGCGCAAAGAGTTCCTGGCCGGCCGCGATTTATCTGAAAAACTTCGCATCACCGATTCGATTCAACACTATGACAAGGCCATTGCACTCGACCCCAACTTCGCCCTGGCCCACCTCAATCGCGCCAACGCTTCGCCGACGGCAAAAGAGTTTTTCGAACATCTGAAACACGCAGTCTCCCATGCGGCTCAGGCCTCCGATGGCGAACGAATGCTGATCCAGGCCGCGGAAGCAGGCGCGAACGCGAACCCGACCAAACAGAAAGAGATTCTCGACAAACTGGTCGCGGCCTATCCGAATGACGAACGCGCCCACTTCACGCTCGGCGGTTACTACTTCGGTCAGCAGGACTTCGATCAGGCCATCAGTCATTACAAGAAAGCTACCGAGTTGGCGCCTAACTACTCGACGGCTTACAACATTCTCGGTTACGCCTATCGTCAAAACGAGCAGTACGCGGAAGCTGAAACGGCGTTCAAGAAGTACATCGAGCTCATCCCGAACGATCCGAATCCTTACGACTCCTACGCCGAACTGCTGCTGAAGACAGGCAGGTTCGACGAAGCGATCACGCAGTACAACAAAGCGTTGGCTCTCGAGCCGAACTTCGTCAATTCATACTTCGGTATCGCAGCGGCGTTGACGTACAAGGGCAAGGCTGCCGACGCCGCAACGGAGTTGCAGAAGATCGCCGAAAAGGCCCGGAACGACGGCGAACGGCGGACGGCGTTGTTTGGACAGATGGTCGTGGCCGCCGATAGCGGCAACCTGGACCAGGCTCTCGCCGAGGTCGAAAAGCAGTACGCGCTGGGACAAAAAACCAACGATATCCCAGCCATGGCGGGCGATCTTCAATTGAAGGGAAATATCCTCCTCGAAATGGGGCGCTACGACGATGCGAAGAGAGCGTACGAGGAAGCGCTTCGCATCACGACAAACGACGCAAACCTCTCACAGGAGTTAAAAGACAACACCGCGCTGTTTCATCACTACAATCTCGCGCGCGTCGCGATTGGCAAGAAAGACTTCGCCACTGCTAAAACCGAGACCGAAGCGTTCAAACGCGGTGCCGAGGCGGCGAAAAACCAGAACCAGGTCAAACAAGCGCACGAACTGGCAGGCATGACGGCGCTGGCCGAGAAAAACTACGACCAGGCGATTGCCGAACTGCTCCAGTCGAATCAGCAGAACCCGAACAATCTTTACCTGCTGGGGCAGGCGTATCAGGGAAAAGGAGACTCCGCGAAGGCGAAGGAATCGTTTACAAAGGCAGCAAAGTTCAACTCGCTGCCGCAACTGAACTATGCGTTTGTTCGTGTTAAGGCCGAGAAGGCGATAGCCAGTTAGACAAGGGACCACGGATTACGCCGATTAGATATCGATGTAATCCGTGGACTTTATTAGTTGATCAGTTGCAGTCCCAGGATACCTTCGAGTATTGCTCCGAGGATGCTGTAACCGCCGTTCGAGTAACGACCGTACTGTGAGCGGCTGTAATAACCGTCTTCGTAACCGCGCCGGAAACCCTCACGGAAGTAGTGCTGGTATTCGTTCAGATCGACGTAGTAACCGTCGTATCCGTAACTCGCGTCCTGATAGCCGTATGCCTCCTGGGGGTTGAAGCCCCACCCGTCCTGCCTGTCAGCCTGGCCGGCCTGGAAGCCTTCGCGATAACCATCGTTGACCGCGCGTCGCAACATCTCGGCGCCATACTGGTTGGCGTAGTAGTAGTTACTGCCGCGCTGGTAACGATAGTTGTACGGACCGTAATCGTTGTAACGCCACTGCTGCAAGCGCAACTGATCGCGTCGCAGTTGTTCGAGATAGCGTTGCTGATAACGCAACTGTGCGAGGCGACGTTGTTGTTCGAGCAGACGATGGCGCTGCGTAACATAACTTTGACGCCGCTGCCATTCCTGGCGGTAACGAAGCTCGCGTTGCTGTTGTTCTGATCTCCAGTTGCGATTGTCGCGCCAGTTGTTGTCGCGGCCCCGGTTGCCATCGAATCGACCATCACGGTCGCGGTTGCCGTCGAAACGACCATCGCGGTCACGATCGGATCGACCGTTGCGGTCGCGATCCCATTGTCGCTGCCGCTGTTGTTCCTGTTGTTGCTGGTTACGCTGTATCTGCTGTTGGCGCTGTTGTTGCCAACGCTCTTCGCGTTCGCGCGATTGCTGAATCTGTCGCTGGCGCTGCTGCTCCCAACGTTGCTGCTGTTCGCGAGAGCGATCGATCTGTTCCTGGCTGCGGTTCTGCTGTTCCCAGCGCTGCTGACGTTCCCGCGAGCGTTCGATCTGCTGTTGGCGCTGCTGTTCCCAACGTTGCTGACGCTCAACGCTGTTCTGTTGTTGTTCCTGACGGCGCTGCTCGTAACGCTGTTGCTGTTGGACCTGGCGCTGTTGCTGTTGGACCTGCTGTTCGTTCCTGCGAGTGTCGCGCTCCTGCCGTCGCTGTTCGCGCGCGGCCTGGTTTTGCTGACTCCGCTCCTCTCCCCGGCCCCTTCTGCCTTGAGCGTTCGCGAAATCAGTTGCTCCCAGCAACGAGGCGGTTATCGCAAGCGACAATCCAATCGGTTTTAGATGTCTCACTTCTTCGTTTCCTTTCAGTACTGACAAGCGGAGAGAGGTCGACGGAAATGTTCTCGGCAACTGCTGTTCCATGCGAGGGGACCACGAAAATGCAAGAAAACCGCCAGATTCTGTGTAGTTTTACAAGACGATATGAGTGTGACGATTGACGATATCGTTTATGAATGGGCCACAGAACCGCCGATTCTCACTTGGCATGGTCTTTGCCGCCTTTTTACTGAAAACAAAACTGTAGGGGGCCAGTTATGAATAACCTAAAAGTGTGGCCGCACCTGACGATCATAGGGATTGTCATCGCCGTTTTGGCGGGTGTCGGCGTAGCGTGGTGGATGAAACGTGAGCCGGCAGCGTCGGCGAAAGAGGTGCCGAATGCCGCCCGCATTCAGCGCGTTGAGGGCGACGTCGCCCTGAGCAACGCTCAGGACGCAAACGCGGAGAACGCCGCTAGCGAGCAGTGGATCGCCGCTACTGCCAACCAGCCGTTTTCAGTCGGCGACCGAATCTACACGCGTGACAATTCGCGCGCGAGTCTGGCGTTTACCGGACGTAACTTCGCGCGCCTCAATCCAAACACTTCGCTTGACGTTCTAACGCTGGATGAGCGACGCACGCAGTTGGCGCTGCGCGACGGCTCGGCCGTGTTTGACGTCGGTTATCTGGACCAGGGCGATCTGTTTGAAGTGGCGACCCCGTATGGCGCGGTCGATTTCGAGCAGCCCGGTCTATACAACGTCGGCATCGACAACGGTCAGGTCCTCGTTTCAGTGTTGAGCGGACTCGCGCAGGTCGTCGGGCTCGGCGGGAGCGGGCAGATCAGTAAAGGCGAAATGCTGACGCTGATCGGGCAAACAGCAGCCGACGTGGTGCTCTCGCAAATCGACGGGCGCGACGCGGGATACCTGGTTGACGACTATTACGCCTATCAGTATCCGCAGTACTACGACGGTCGTTACCGCGACTACAACGTCTACGTGAACGATCCTTATTACTTCGATCCGTATCGACGCAACGTCAGTTACCAGTATGTGAATTCATACGTCCCCGGCTTGTATGACCTTGATTACTACGGCGACTGGCGCAACCTGAGCGGCTACGGCTATGCGTGGAGTCCGCGTGTCGACGCGGGGTGGGCGCCGTACCAGACGGGCTACTGGATGACGGACTATCCTTATGGTCCAACGTGGGTCTCATCGGAGCCGTGGGGTTACGCGCCGTATCACTACGGTCGCTGGGCCTTCGTCAACAATCAGTGGTACTGGGTTCCCGACACGGTGAACACGGTGCCGTCATATTCACCGGCATTGGTGGCCTGGGTCCCGTTTGGTGATAACCAGATCGGATGGGTGCCGCTTGCGCCAGGCGACGTGTACGTGCCTCGTTATTACAACGCGGGTTGGCAGCCGTACTACCTGACGAACGATAATCTGTACCAGCGGGTCGTGAATCTCGACGTGCCGGGTGCTGTGATGGTAGTACCAATTGACGAGTTCGCACGTGGATTCGATTGGCGGCGCGCGCGACGTGCCGATCGGAACATGCTGGCCGGAGTGAATCCGGTGTTGGATCCGTTGCTGTTCACTCCGCTGCGGAATGCGGTGATCCATTCGGCGTGGGGTCGTGGCAAGAAGGACATTCCGCCAGGGATCGCGAAGAAGCTGGACGATACGGTGGTGGTGACGAGCACTGCGCCAGTCGCGCCTGCGTTTCGACCTGACTTGCGCCGATCGATGCGCGTGGAAACCGTGTCTGATCGAGGCAAGGGACAGAAGTTCAAGGTCAAGGATGAACGCGGGAATGGTAAAGCCGCGAGGTCGGAAGGAAGACCAGTGCAATCCGTTCCACCCGCGTCAGCTCCTGTTCAGCAACAGCAGCGACCGGAAAATCGCGGTCAGGAGAAGAAGCAAGCCGCGCAATCTCCGCAACCTGTAAGACAAGCCGCTCCTGTTCAGCAACAGCGGCCGGTGAATCGGGGCCAGGAGAAGCGGCAAGCCGCGCAATCTCCGCAACCTGTTAGACAGCCGGCTCCTGCTCGGCAGCAGCAGCCGGCAAACCGCGGCCAGGAGAAACGGCAAGCCGCGCAGGCTCCGCAACCTGTTAAACAGGCGCAGCAGCAACCAAAGGCTGAACGCGTTGCCCAACCACGAACGACCCAGCCCAAGGCTGAAAAGCCGAAAGGTCAGCCCCAGGGTACCGGCGGTGGTAAGGCTAAAGGCAAAAAGCCGTAACACTCAATCACTACCGGGAACACGGATTTAGTAAATCGGAATCCGGGTTCCCGGCCCCCTCACAAACCCTTCCTTAACTCACCTCCACTGTGATAAGAATACGCAGCTTACCCGTGCGGACCGGTCTCACTGTTTGAATCGATATAGAACCACCCATCCAGAAGGGAGAATTCTCTGTGCACCCCAACAGACGTACGTTCCTAAGCAGCGTCGGCGCCGCTACCGTCGCCGCCGGAGTTATCGGTGTCGAACCGTTACTCCAAACCGAACGCTCCACAGCCCAGGCTGCGAGCGGATCCAATCAACGAGCAAACCAATGCGCGAAATTGCGCCGTGATGCCGCAACCGCCGGCCTCCAGGCCACACCGCAAAACCTCCAGCATCCAGACAACAACGACGAAGAACTCTATCCAGACAAAATCGGCAGTTACTCAAAAGGCCTGCCGCATAACAACGACGGCACAGTCGTCGCCAGCGCTTATGCAGCACTGGTGCAAGCGATCAATAGCGGCAACCCCGCCGACTTTGACGCGATTCCGCTCGGCGGCAGCGTTGGTTTGACCAACCCGCAAGCGGGCCTGGCGTTTGACATGGAAGGCAGTGATGCTCACGCCCTGGTCCAACCGCCCGCGCCGGCTTTCGCGAGTCGCGAACAGGCGGGTGAAATCTCAGAAAACTATTGGATGGCGCTGTTGCGCGACGTTCCTTACGCGCAGTACGCCGGCAATCCGATCGCCAATGCTGCCGCCGCCGATCTCACTCTGTACGGCGGCGATTTCAAAGGACCGAAAAACGGCGGCGCGGTCACAACGGCGACACTGTTTCGCGGTCTGACGCCGGGCGATCTGATGGGTCCGTATATTTCCCAGTTCTTCTACCAGGACTGCAACTTCGGCGCGAACAAGGTCGAACAAAAGATCACGACCACCATGCCCGGCATCGATTACATGACTGACTTCGACACGTGGCTGGCGGTCCAACGAGGCATCAATCAACCGCCTGATGCTTTGGATGCAGTGCCACGTTACATGCGCAACGGCCGCGACATCGGACAGTGGGTTCATATCGACGTCCTGTTCCAGGCGTACTTTCAGGCGTTTCTGGTTCTTGCAGGCGCGGGCGCACCTTTTGACGACGGCAATCCTTACATCGGCAATCCAAGCCAGATCGGGTTCGGCACTTTTGGTGGTCCTCACATCGCAACGCTCCTGTGTGAAGTTTCAACCCGCGCACTAAAAGCCGTCTGGTTTCAAAAGTGGTTTGTACATCGGCGTCTGCGGCCTGAGGTTCAGGCGGCGCGGGTCCACCGAACGCTCTTCAACGGCGCGAACTATCCCGTGCATGCGGAAATCCTCGACTCGTTCTCCGACAACAATCGACTGAAGGGATTTATGCCCGCCGGTAGCGCTCTACTGCCGATGGCATTTCCGGAAGGGTCGCCTACGCATCCCGCCTACGGCGCAGGCCACGCGACAGTGGCTGGCGCATGCGTGACGATTCTGAAGGCATGGTTCAAGGAAACTGTTCGGCTCGTCGACATCGGACTCGCGCCGGTGCAACCAACAGACGATGGGTTGGGCCTTGTTCCCTATGCGGGTCCGGATGCCGGCGATCTCACGGTTGGCGGCGAACTCAACAAGATAGCGTCAAATGTCGGACTCGGACGCAACACTGCCGGTGTGCACTGGCGTTCGGATGCAACCGAGTCGCTCAAACTAGGTGAACAGATCGCGATCGGGATCCTGCGAGACCAGCGTAGTTGCTACAACGAAGTATTCAATGGTTTCAGCTTGACGAAGTTTGATGGAACCACCGTTACGGTCTGACTTTCAGCTCCACAATCGCAACTCCACCGGGTGCAATCCGAACGGTGAGGTTGTCAGTATTCAAAGCGCGATCGGTTACCCAATCGGTCGCGCTTTCAATTTGTCCCTTGCGAAGGCCGATATTCACGTTGACGTAAGCGTTGCGATCCACCTGGGCCAATCCCTGCTGCGGCTTGAACACGCCGTTGTTATTGATCAGCGTCACGACCCAACCGGTCTCGGTGCGATTTATTAAGTACTCGACGTCGCCTGAAACGTTGACCGGAGTCGCATCGGCAAAAATGTGGGCCAGCAGGTGCGCCGCGAAAGGCGTCATTCGTTCATCGATCCCGAGAAAGTCCGGAACGGTGGCAAGGATCACGCTTCCCTTCCCGATTTTGTTCCACGCGACCAACGGATCGCCATTCGGCGCTTTCGCCAACACAGACGCTCCGCGCAACTCAACCTTCTCATATCGAAACATCTGTCCACGCAGATCATGTACGCCTTCATCCGGGGCGGCACACGACGCGACATCAGCTTCAGCTACCGCATTCGTCAATCGCACTCCAAGCAACTCCTGCGGCAAGCCTTTGATCTGCGCAGCATTGAGTACGACGGTACCTCCGCTCCTGACATAATCTGTAATCGCTCGTACCCACGCCGGCGACCATTCAATTCTTCCACCCACGACCACCGCCCGGTAAGCATCGATCGCAGATTCTTTTCCGTCCGTTGCCGTCAGCACATCGAAAATGTCGCCAAACACACCCGAAACAAACGGCTGCCTGTCGGCAATCGCCGGTTCGCCTTCGACAACCAACGACGGATAATACGCGGCCCCAAACAACTCCCGCAGCGCGCGATCGCCGCGATCGATCTGCGACACCTCGAACGGCCATTGCGGGTAATCAGTCATCTCAAACCCATGCGCCGGATCGAGCAAGAACGCGATGGGCGTGTACGGCGTCCCGCGACTGGAATGCTTCTCAGCGAAACGCACAAACTCGTCAGTGATCCGTCCGAGCGGATTCAGTTGAAACGGATGCTCGCCCGGACCGGGTTTGAAAAACTGGTCGTGCCCCTGCTCGAGATAGATCGCCGACGCGCCCGCCATGTAATACAGGTAATAATTCTTGCGATACCACGAAAGCGACGGTCCCATCGTTGGACCATAACGCGAGTGATAGAAGTAGTCGGGGCCTGCGAAGTTCTGCGCGCGAGTAAACGTCGTCGCCGTGTCGCCAAAGTTCGGCGCGTGATAGTAAACAAAGGCGCCGCCAAACTGACGCGCGGCGCCACGCGAAAAAGCAATGCGCATCCCGGTTACCGGCATCACCGCGGCCGTTTCCATGCCGAGCAATTTAACCCCCCAGTCCGTCAATGCATGCGCAAACGAGATGCTCGACGTCGACTGGGCCGGAATCAATTTGTTCCACATCGGACCGGTCTCGGTGTGAAACGTCTCGCGCCACTTGCGCGATAGTGCCTGCGAGTAGAACTCCCGGTGCGCGTCGAGCAGTTGCCGCCGGGTCATAGCCGGCGAGATCTTCAACTCATTCGCCGCAGAGTCCCACACGTACCCGACGCTCTCGCCCGATATCCAACCGAGGAATTGTTCCTTCAGCTCGCCATTAAGCAATTGCCAGGCAGCTTTTCCCTCGTCCTCCTTCATCGTGGCGGCGCCGTAATTGATGAGAACGGCGAACGGCACCTTCGTTTCGCGCAGGTAGCGAAGAAACGGGCTTCCCTCTTTCAGATACTCGGGAAGGTTGTTGATGTAAATGACGGGAACGACCAGTTTCGATTGAAACAACGGCACGTCGCGGGCGCCTTTGTACTTTTTGACAAACTCCTCGATAGGTTCGGCGTTGAACGGATAAAGCGGGCGTTCCTCGGCGGGCTTGTCCAGCAACGGCCAGAACTCTTTTGCGATGTTCCACGGCATGAGGAAGTCGCGGCCCGCCACTTTTGGCTGTAACCATAATTCAGGGACCTTCAGAGGCGCGTCGCGTTGCAGGAGCGAAGCTAATTGCTTGCGCGTAGTGGACCACGTTCGCAGGTAACGTTGCGCGGCAAAATCCGGTTTTTGACGATCGCGTGGGACGTGAGCGAGATCATTCGTCAGCAGGAAACAGTCGACGTGTCTTCGCGCGGTGGTCGCTTTTTCGATGTTGATGGAAACGCGAGCCGGTCCTTTCTTCAACGACACATCCGCAGAGTCCCAGGTGAAGGCCCAGCCCCAGTACAAACTTACTTCATCACTCGGATCGATGGTGTCGTCTTCGCCAAACTCGCGTCGAAAGATCTGCTCGCCATTCTGTGCAATCGTGACGGTGAAGTTCTCTTTCTTTCTGGCCCAGTCGGCATACCTCAGCCACAGCCTGTATTGGCCCGCGCGCGGCACTTCGAGGTCCTGGTAGATCGTCGCCTTCGTTTCATCGGCGCTCGCTGCAGCTGAGTTCCACTCACTCTCGCCGCCCTGGCTCCACTCAGCCGACACACCTGGACCATTCATTCCCCAACCCGGCGCTTTTTCACGCGACAGGTTCAGATACGACGGATTGAGCATCGGCGCGCCGAGCTTTCCCGTCGTAAATCCACGCATGTTTTCCGCTTCGTACCAGAGATACTCCGCGGCGGGTTTAGTTTGTGAGTGGAGATTTGCGGCTGAAAAGAGAAAAGAGAGCGCGATCACGGCGATCCACAGATTTCGCAGGCTGGATTTAGCAAACAAGCGAAACCTGTGGACCACTTATTTATCCGAGAGCTTCGAGACATTCACTCAGCGTGCGTTGACGGCAAGTGAACATCGGAGTGTCGCGAAGGGTGAAGGAACTGGCTTTGGTCTCCCGGAGCTCCTGGACCAGGTCCAGAAAGTCTGACGGGTAGTCAGTCTCAAACGCGACGACAAACTCCTGATCGTCAAGACCGAATGAGTAAGTAGTGTGAAGTTTGACGGAACGATACTTCGAACCGATACGAATATGTTCGTCCATCATCTCCTGCCGCTGCTCGGCGGGCCGCGAGTACCACTCGCGTGTTTTCACAAACGGATAGACGAAAAGATACTGCGACTTCCCGGGAATGATGTGCAGCCGATCTTCGACGTGCTCGGGGTTATCCTTGTCGATGTACATCGAGCGCTTTGTCATGGAGAGAAATGACTGCGACGGTTCGATATACTTCGCCATCTCGGTGCCGTTCAGCCGCGACGTCATTTCCTGGATCGGTTCGAGAGCGTAACCGATGCGCCAGATCATGAAGTCGACATTGGTGCGCAGGCCGATAGTTGAATAAGTATGAATCAGCAACGAGGATCGGAACTCGTCCACTGTCTTTACGAATTCCTCTCGGCAACGTTGTTTGTCCGGCTCTGAAAGCAACCGCCACTCGGGTCGCGCGTGGTAGAAAGTGAAATTAACGAACTGCCGGGGAAGCTTTGCCTTTTCTACTTCCACCTCGGCGTGAGTGGGTGCGAGACGAAGGGAGCCGCGGGCGCCATTGGCTTGATCCTTTTCGCTACTCATTGAAATTTACCTCGGATATAAGACTGACCCTGGAAGATGCGGCGATGCGAAGTTATTCTGCCCAGTCTGGTGGCCGATTGCAACCGGGGAAGAAACCCTGTAGCTCGCGCGTCTATAATTCGTGCTCAAAACCATGAAAGACTCGAATCAACCGACTCGTCGTTCGTTCTTACTGCTGGTGCCGCTCGGAATCTTCGCTTCG
This sequence comes from uncultured bacterium, assembly GCA_965649955.1. Classification (GTDB taxonomy): domain Bacteria; phylum Acidobacteriota; class Blastocatellia; order Pyrinomonadales; family Pyrinomonadaceae; genus PSRF01. The sequence continues at coordinate 2,190 of CBFGMX010000069.1, read as the reverse complement.
ATTGCCGCCGCCGCTTTTCGTTTTCTGCGCCCGCGGATCTCCGCCGCGACTGATCGCTGGCTCGACGTTGCGTCGTTGAACGAGATTGCGGGCCCCCAGCCGGTGAGCAGGATAGTCGTTGCGGAACACATCGCCGGTTGGGCCATTACGAATGAACCACACAACGTTTTTGTTTTGCCGGCGAAGAGTAATCAAGTGGTTTCGGCGATCTGTCCGCACCAGGGTTGCGAGGTGTTGTGGGAACCGGAGCGGAACCGGTTTTCGTGCCCGTGTCATGAGAGTTACTTTGGAGCGGACGGTGCGAAGATCAGTGGTCCAGCGCCGCGCGGTCTCGATCCCTTGCCCAGCCGCGTGCAGGATGGAAAACTGCAAGTGCAGTACAGCCTGCCTCAGGAGCCAGGCACTCGCGCATGACCCACTCATTCACGACCGATAACGATACCGCTACTTCTGTCGATCGAGATCGCACTGGCGTGCGACCGTGGCTCGACACCACGTCGGGCATCGTCGCGATGCTGCTTGCGGTCCAGTTTCTCACCGGGGTCCTGCTCGCGTTTTATTACGTCCCTTCAGCCGATCACGCTTACGCGACCGTGGCGTTTGTCGAGAACGTCTTGTCGTCGGGATCATGGATTCGTGCGCTGCATCACTACGGTTCGCAGTGGCTTGCGCTGTTTGCATTCCTGCATGTCGTGCGGCTGTTTTTGAGCGAGGCTTACGCTGTCCGGAACAAGCATTGGATTGCGGCAGTCGTTCTGCTCGGTTTGGTGATGGCCGCCGGCGGCACTGGTTATTCGTTACCGTGGGACGCGCGGGCGTTTTTCAGTACTCGGATTGCTGAAGGGTTGATGGGTGGGCTTCCGTTCGTTGGACGAAACGCGCGGCTCTGGTTGCTGGGTGGCAGCGAAATCTCGACGCTCACGCTGTCGCGACTGTTCGCGTTGCACGTGCTCGTGATTCCCGGGTTGATCGTGGGGGTGATGGTTTGGCGACGGCTGTCTCTCATCGATTTACCACGAAACACGATTGCCGCGGGCGTGGTTTTTATCGCTCTCGCACTGTGGTGTTTGAAGTTTCAGGCGCCGCTTGGTCCATCGACTACGGAAATGACCGCGGATTTTGTACCGCGACCAGGCGCGCAGTTTCTTTGGTTGTATCAATCGCTGAAATACGTGCCCGGCGGATTGGCATCTTTGATTGGTTTGGTGGCCCCGGGAATTGCGCTTCTGCTTTTGATTCTTTTGGGAAGGTTGCGTCGCGCCAGGTTGATCGGTGGGGTAATTCTTGGCGGTGGCGCCTTGTTGATCATCGGAATGACGACCGCCGCGTACGTCAGCGATTACAGAAATCCGCGTGTGGCGTCGAAAACGAATGCGGCTGCGCCCGTGCTTTACATCAAGTGGTGCTCAAACTGTCACGGCCGCAACGGCGAAGGCGGGCAGCAAGGCCCGTTACGTTTTCCCCCACTCACCGGCGTCGGAGGGAAACCACGACGAAGCGTCGACGACATCGTTGGTCTACTCAAAGACCCGGCGGCTTACGGTCTGCAACCGCCGATGCGATCGTTTTCGGAAAAGATTACGGAGCCCCAGATGAAAGAAATTGCCGAATGGGTTCACAGATTGCGCTGATCTGTGTTATCTGTGCCTAAATCAAAAAACGGAGAAACTGTCTAAATGAAACGATTCTCGCTTGTACTAACGTGTGCCGCCATCGCTCTGATCGGCGTTGCCTGCACCGAAACCGCAACGCCCAGCAACACATCAACGGCCACGCGAACTGCATCACCCGCCGCGCCCACGCCGGCCGCATCGGTCGATGAATTCGCGAGAGCTCGCACAAACTTCGCCACCAACTGCGAACCTTGCCATGGTCCAAACGCCGAAGGTGGACTGGCAAAGGTCGAAAACAAGCAGATTAAAGTTCCATCGTTGAAGGCCGAGCACGCCGTCAAGCACACCGACGAGGAGCTCACAAAGATAATCACAGGCGGAGAAGAAGAGATGCCGTCGTTTAAGGATAAACTCAGTGCCGACGAGATAGCAGAGCTCGTCCGCTTCGTGCGCAAGAACTTCCAGGGGAAGTAACGACCGGTTATACAGATTGGTAAATCTGTGGTTAAATTAGCCGGTCACGCAGGCGTAGCTCAGTTGGATAGAGCGTCTGACTTCGAATCAGAAGGTCGCAGGT
>CBFGMX010000068.1:0-26447 GCA_965649955.1 uncultured bacterium | reverse complement strand
GTGGCCCTAGTCGTGCGCTTGTCTCAGTGTCGTCGTAGCGCGCTTGATCGCCTGCACGATTTTTTCCAGCGCTTCCTTTGCGTTTTCTCCGTTACGATCGTCGAGCGCCTGACGGAAGTCAGTCAGCGGTTGCGCGGCGTATCCCGTGTAAAAACCTGGCGCGTAGATCTGGTGCTTGTACCAGGCACGACCGCGCAGTCCGCGCGGATCGATCAACTGTCGCTCGGTTTGAATCAATGCGTCGTTGACCCGCACGAGCCGCGCGCGATCCGAGTCACGCACCGCGTCCTGCCGCAACTTGTTCACCCGCTCCGCCTCTCTCGCGAAATCATCCAACGCTTGGTTCATCGACTTCTCGTCAAACGCACTCGCGAGATTTCGTCGGCCCGCCACGCGAAGCGCTTCCGAAAAGTAGTCGCGAATCTGTTTGGCGTAGTCCGTGTAATCAAACGGCAGCGCATCAGCCTCAACCAGCCGCAACGCCAGCGTGCCCCAAATTTGCGCCGCCGCAACATGGTAGACGAAACCCGGATCGCCGAACTGGTCCATCCAGTGAAACGAATCGTACGCTGAATGGTAGACGCCGTAGTCGCCGCCGAATCCCATATCGGTAGACGGAATCCCGAGGTGTTGCAGAAACGGCGTGTAATCGGAACCCGACCCTAATGGTCCAATGCGCGCCTCACCCGTGTTGGGTTCGCCTTCAGGACGTCCTTCCCGCGAGCGGTCCTGCCATTGTTGGTAGACGCTCTTTCCTGTCTTCGGATCCTTAACATCGACGGTCGCAGCGCGCATCAGCTTCCACAGCGAAGGGACCGACGATGCGCCAAAGTGTGGTCCGGAAACCGCCGAGTCGAGATTCAGATAAGCGACGGCCTTCTCTCGCAGCTCCGGCGCGAGTTCTTCGACCCATTCAACAGAACCGACAAGGCCATACTCCTCCGCGTCCCAACTGCCAAAGATAATCGTGCGTCGCGGTTTCCAACCTTGTTTCAACAACTCGCCGAAGCCGCGTCCGACTTCGAGCATCGCCGAGGTGCCGCTGTTTGGATCGACCGCGCCAAACACCCACGCATCGCGATGGTTGCCGAGAATCACCCAGCGATCTTTCTCTTCGTTGCCGTCAATACGCGCGATGACGTTCCAGATCTTGCGGATCTTGTAGTCCATGTCGGTTTTCAACCGCAGCTTTACGTCGTTCGTACCGCCGAGGTGATAAGCGAAAGGCAGACCGCCTTGAAACCCACGCGGCCGGACGGGCCCTTTCAACACCGAAAGGATCGCTCGTGCGGCGTCGTAGGAGATGGGCTGTACAGGGATGCGCGTGAGATCCGTTGCTTCTTCCGGTTTCAACCGCTCGACCCCCGGAATCGCGGGTCGCCCCGGCGTCAAAGGATCGCCGGGATAGTCAAAAAGATATTGGACCGATCCCCGTTGGCCCGACTCGCCGGGCCGCCATGGACCTTTCGGATAAATGTCGCCCTGCATGTAACCGTCGTCGGCCGGATCGGAATAGATGATGCAACCGATCGCGCCGTGATCTTCCGCAACCTTCGCCTTCACGCCGCGGAAGGAGTTACCGTAACGCACGAGGACGATCTTGCCCTTAACGTCAACGCCTGCTTTCTTCAGATCGTCGTAATCGTTGGGTAGACCATAGTTCGCATAGACCACGGGCGCAGTCACGTCGCCGGTCGCGCTGTAGCCGTTGAACAGCGGCGTTATCTTCGGATGTGACGTGGAGGGATCGCCGGGAACGACAGGCTCGTGAATGTTCAGTCGCTGCCGGCGTGAGGCGATCAACTCGACGATGCTTGGCGCTTTTGGATAGTTGAGCCAGACGTCGTACTCCTTCAACTCGGCGGCAATGCCGTAACGGCGCAGTTGATCGCGGACGTAGATCGCCGTGTCGTAATCCTCTTTAGTGCCAGCGATGTGCGGTTCGCGTGTGAGAATGCGCAAGTGCTCGCGCGCGGAGGTCGGTGCGGGGACGGCCCGGAAGCGTTCTTCCCAGCGGCGTTGGAGTTGCGCACGTTCGACGCTGAATCCGTCGAGGGTCGCCTGCGCGACCACCACCGGCACGGAAACCAAAAGATTGACTGCCAAACACAGAGCGAGCGATAGAGTTAGAACAAGTTTCATATTAGTATCGTTTACGAAGAGCGAGACCGAATCGAAAGGAAGCCGTTAATGGACAGCAGATACTATCCGAATGTAGAAGCCGACGTTTCGCAGTTGACTGTAGAGCTGCGGAACCTGTTTGACAGCGAATATGAAGTGCAAACATTCCAGGTTTCAGCCACCAGCATCGTGCAAGCGCGAAAGTCCAACACCTTGCGCGATCTGACCGGTCTCTCTTCTGCGCTGACGATCAAGATCACACCGGAGCCAGGCGGCACGCGCGTAGAAATCGGAATGCAAAAGTGGTTCGACAAGGCAGCGGTGGCTGCGGTAGGCGCGATTGTGTTCCCGCCGTTGCTGGCGCTGGCCGCCCTGGGTGCGTACTGGCAATACAAAGTTACGGAAGACGCGTGGAAGATAATCGAAGATCACATCTCGCGCAAAGCTGGCGGTTACGTACCGCCGCTGCCCGGCCGCTGCGGCACCTGCGGCGCCGCGAACGTCGCGGGATCCGATTTCTGCTCTTCGTGCGGCGCTAATCTGAAAGTAGGCCGCTCTTGTCCATCGTGTGGTGCGGCGCAAAAAGACATTTCCGCACGCTTCTGCAATCGCTGCGGCACCCCGCTTACCAGCTAAGTAAAGTTTCCCGCAAAGGCGCAAAGAAGGAGGATGTAACTGGATAAAAATCCTCCTCTTTCTTTGCGTCTTTCTTTGCGTCTTTGCGCCTTTGCGGGAAACCTAATCGTGCCTCAGCGCCCGGACAGGATCGATTCGTGCGGCGCGTGAGGCGGGATAGAGTGCGGCGGCGATCGAAACGAGCAAAGCAAACAGGATCGCGCCGATCCATAAATAAGGCGGGATCGAGAAGAAGTCGACGAACGACGCTCCCTGCGGCTTGAGAATAAAACGATATGCGAGCCGGTTGGCCAGCCCGTCAATTCCCCACGCCAGCAGGACGCCGAGAACCCCGCCGCTCAATCCAATCACCGCCGCTTCCACGAAGAAGATCAGCTTGATCTCGCGGTCTTCAGCGCCGATCGCTTTCATGATCCCAATTTCTCGCGTACGTTCGAGGATCGACATGATCATCGTGTTCGCGATCCCAAACGACGCCACCAGCAACGAGATCCCGCCCAGCAGTCCTAACACGGAATCGATGATCAGAAACACCAGCCGGATCTGGTCCAGCTCGTCGACGATCGAAAAACTTCCAAATCCGAGTGCCGTGATCTTCGATCGCACTTCCGTCAAGTGCACCGGATCGGTCACGCGGACGACTGCCGCGTCGTAACCTTCGTTCTGGCCCTCCGCAAGGTTTCCCTGTTCACGCGCCAAAGCCAGCGCGACCTGGCTCATTGGACCACGATGCGTCAGCGTCCAGCGATGGGCCACCTCCAGCGGCACGTAAACCCTGGCGCCGGGCATCATTCCACGCAGTCCACCTTGCCCCGCTCCCTCCTTCAACTCTCCTAACACACCGGCAATCGTGAACCTTCGCACCTCCACCGCGGTCGACTCGTCCAAACCGGGATCGTCCAAAGGTATACCGAAGAAGTTCGGTGTCTCTTCTTCCTCGTCTTTATTACTGGGCGGCGCAAGTAATTCGAGCGTCTTACCAACGGCGTCGGCAGGTTTTTCGAAGCCAAAGTCGCGAATAAAACGTTCCGTGACGACCGCTTCGTCTGCCGTTGCCGAAGAGATCATCCGACCGGCCGCGAATTGCTGAAAACGGCTCGACGCATTCGGAACGTTTGTGCCACCGACGGTTTGCGTGAGCACTTTCTCGTTCGTGCGCACGAACGCGCCGAAAGCAACACTCGGTTCGACGTACATGACACCCGGAATCGCCGCGATCTCCTTGATGCCTGCGTCATCGAGGATACGAGTCGCTGTTCGCTCCCGGCGGTTGCTCCTGTCGCCTTCATCGCGCGGTCCCTGGCGATTCGCTCCAACGAGACTGCTCAACCCGCGACCGAAGACCTGGATCTCGTTGAACAGATCGAGCGCTTTGAATCGCTCGAGCATATTGCCCTGGAGACCGAGTCCGAATGAGACCATCGTCACGATCACTGACACGCCGACGATCACGCCCATTGTTGTCAGCGTCGCGCGCAGTTTGGCCTGCCGCAGGTTTCGGAGTGCGAGATGAAGTATGTCGAGAAAACTCATCAGTGGTGCGAATTTGAGTAGACCAGTTTCACTGCGTCAGGGTTCCAATCAGCCAGACTCGCTGTTACGACGTCAGCTCCGGCGGCACGCAGCGCTGCCTCGGAAACCGTATTTGTAACACCGAGCGTCCGCATGCCCGCAGCACGCGCCGATTGAATGCCCGGTGGCGAGTCTTCAATTGCCAAACATTCAGCCGGCAACAACGGAAGCTGGCGTTCGCGCTGCCGTTTCTCGTTGAGCTTTGCGAGACCGGTGGAGTAACACGCCGGATCGGGTTTGCAAATCGAAGCATCTTCCGCAGTGACGATCACCGAGAAAAGCGGCGTCAGGTTTGCTCGCTGAAAGACGTAGCCGACTTCAGTCTTATTCGCCATGCTCACGAGACCGAGTTGAAAGTGGCGCGACGTCGACTTCAGAAACGTGAGCACGCCGGGAAAAAGCGGCAGTTGATCTTCCATCGCCATTCGATGCGCGTCGGTCTTCGCGCCTAACACTGACTCGAGCGCCGTGTCGGTCAAAGGCTTTTTCGCACGGTCAAACATCGCGCGTACGAAAGTGCGATCGTCCATGCCGAGCGCCTCGAAATACCACTCTTCAGTCAGCTCGATATCATGCCCGCGCAAGACCTCCTGGTAGGCCTTCATTTGAATCGTCTCATCGTCGATGATGACGCCGTTGAAGTCGAAAAAGATTGCTTTGATCATCGGGTTTCTACTTTTCGATCGCCACTTTAAGATCGTCAACCAGCCTTGGTAGCCGTTCGCTTTCAAGCACATCCAAACGGCGCAACACTTCCGCCAGCGACAATTCATTTTTCAGGTTGACCTGGTAATCGAGGTCCGCGCGGAGTCGATCTTTTTCGCCCTGCCGGTTCTGCGACATCATGATGATCGGCGCCTGCATGCCGGCAATGATCGCGAGCGCGAGATTCAACATCTGGTATGGCGCCGGATCGAAGCCACGCACCAGCAGCACCGAGTTGAAGATGATCCAGAAAACGATCAGTCCCAACGACGCGCCGATAAACTTCCAACTACCGCCAAACTCAGCGATCATGTCGGCGGCGCGATCGGAGAGCGTCAATCGCGCCTTCTCCTCTTCATTCGCGTTGCGCGACACGCGCGACCGCAACAACTCGTCCGTTCGTCGCAATCGATCAGTCAGGGCGCTGAGCATCTCGAGTGCTACGTTGGGGTTGGTGCGCACGAACCTGAGGAAGTCGTCGCGCGGGAGGATCGCCAACCGCGCGTCTTCAAGCACGCGCGCGTCGGCGGATCGCTGGCGGCCGTCAATGATCGACATCTCGCCGAAAAAGTCGCCCTGGGCCAACTCCGCCAGCGTCAACTCCTCTTTGTCGTCGTCACGAATACTGATCCGCACACGACCACTCTCGATCAGGTACATGGCGTCGCCTTTGTCGCCCTGGTTGAAAAGACGCGTGTTCTGCGGCACCACTTTTTCCCGCAGCAGGTTGCGCAACTCTACGGCCGCGTCGTCGTCCAGCGAAGCGAACAGGGGAACGGATCGCAGCGCCTCGAGCGTCATTTGGCTAGCGTTGGGCATGAGAACCTCCATCAGTGATCTTTCCGTCTTTCATAAAAACAATGCGATCCGCGAAGCTGTTGGCCAGCTCGTGATCGTGCGTCACCATCAGGATCGTCAGCGCATCCTGGTCCACCATCTCACGCAACAGCCCGAGTAGTTCGTGGGCGCGAATCGAGTCGAGATTTCCGGTCGGTTCGTCTGCCAGCAACACTTTCGGATTGTTCGCCAGCGCGCGCGCAATCGCCACGCGTTGCTGTTCACCGCCGGAAAGTTCCGATGGCTTGTGAGTCAAACGATCGCCGAGACCAACACGCGCCAGAAGCTCACTCGATCGCGTGCGTCGTTGCTGGCCGCGCAAACCTCCGAAAGCGAGCGCAAGCGCTACGTTCTCGCGGGCGGTCATCGTGGGGATCAGGTTGAAGTTCTGAAAGATCATTCCAACGGAGAAACGGCGGTAACGGGCCATCTCCCTTTTCGAGAATGGTCCCAACGGCTTTGACGCGAAAAACACTTCGCCTTTCGTCGGATGATCGAGCCCGCCGAGCATGTTCAGCAACGTCGATTTTCCGGATCCCGACGTCCCTTGAATCGCGACAAATTCGCCTTCGCCGATTTCGAGGGAAACGTTGTCGAGGGCAGTCACGTTGTTGCTGCCCATTTGATAAATCTTTGAAACTTCCTGCGCTGCGAGTATCGGTGTCATTCGTGTTTGGAACTGATTCTCCACAATTGAAATCGCTCGTTCTCAAACCCTTTTAGCGCCATGTCAAACTCGACCGCGGAAAGGTTTTGTGACTCCAGCAGTTGCTGCACTTTTCTGTCTTCGTACACGGCGCCCGAGATTATCACGTCGGAGCCGGTCGAGAGTCCTTCAAGACGTGCAGCCATGTTTACCGTTGAACCGAAATAGTCGAGACGATCGTTCAGCGTCACCGCGATGCACGGCCCGGTGTGGAGTCCGGCTTTGAGCGTCAACGGCATCGTGCCGTCAGGCGGCTCGGCGAGGCGGCGTTGCGCTTCCAGCATCGCGCTGAGTGCTTCGGGAGCGCTCCGAAACACGGCCATCACCGCATCGCCAATCGTCTTCACGATTGCGCCATCGTGTTCCGTGATCTCTTTTCGTAAAACGTCGAAGTGGTTCATCACGCGCCCAAACGCTGTGGCATCGCCGATCTCGCGATAGAGTTGCGTCGAGTTGCGCAGGTCGGTAAAGAGAACGGTTAGAGTTCCCACGCTTATCTGTTCGCCGGGGCGCAGTGCTTCGCTCGAAAACAGATCGCGAAACATCTGCAACGCTGTCACTTCGGCGGCTGTCGTCGCCTGGTCGGTCCAGGCCATGCGTTCGAGCATTAGCAGTTGTTCTGCGTTGGTCGTGTTTTCGAGCGTCAACGAAAAGTTTTCCTTCACGTGAAGCGGTTCGTAACTCCAGCCCTGGTTCGAAATCACAACCTGCGCCGAACTCTCGCCTTCCGGCGAAACATCAAGATCCTGTGAACCCGGCAACTCCAGTGTCCGCAAACGATAACGGCCGTCTTCAAGCGGCAACGTCAATACGCGCTTGTCTCCAGCCGGCAGGAGCTGTTGCGCAACCACGTGCGGCGTCAACTGCGGGCTACCCACGCAATACGATTGCACTTCCACACGTCGCACCGCCGGGTTCGGTCGAAACGTCAACTCGACGTACCGATCGAAATCCACCGTGAAGTCGATCTTGCAAGCCTCACAATGTGAATGCGGATCGATGTCTTTCAACGAGAGTGGAGACTCTTGTGGACCACGACACAACGGGCACAGCAGGTCCCACTGAAAATCGAGCAACCCGACTCGCACTGCACGCAGGCAAACTTCGAGAACGAGTCGCCGCGGCTTGCGCCACTCGTCAGCCAATTTGTAGGCGCGGATGCGACCGACGTCGAAATCGTCACCATGTTCGACGAAGTTCGCGAGCCGATCGGCAATCGCGCGCTTCTGCTCGAACATTTCCGTTTCGGGGAGCGACTCGACCAACTTCTCGTGCAGCGCTTCGAGGCGCGACAGATCAAACGACGAGAGCGAAGTGTCAGGATCGTGCGGCGGGGCTTCCGCCTCCGCTGACGCCAACTTGTCATAGTCGTGAATTGCGGCGCGGAATTTCGGCGCGCTCACGAGTTTGATCTGTGAAGGTATGACGACCGCACCGAGCATGTTTCGCGGCGTGGCCCAAAGTTGATAAGTGAGGTTTGTCCCGCCGTCGGGTTTCTCGGTCAGTTCGGCCAGTACTTTGAGCCGGGCCATCGGACCTTTGCTGTAGACGCGTTCCACGCCGAACCGCACCGGCTTGACCCATTCAAACGGCTGCTCTTCCCATTCGACGGGCAGACCGTAGATCGAAAGTCGCAGCTTGCGACGCGCGTTCCGCAGGCCCTTTGCCTGGTCCACGTTGACCTTTGGAATTCCCGTATCGCGATTAAAGCGGTTCGTGTCGGCAATAAACGGCCACAGCCGCTCGGGGCTCGATTTGAGATCAAACGTCCATCGAAAATGAAACTCGCGATTACTCATTGAGATCCAAGATCTCAGATCTGAGATCTCAGGTCCTCACACCTCTTTATATTCGGAGTCCACGTCTTCGTGAGAAAGCGCGACGCGGTAGTTCTTCGATTGTAGTTGTTTGGTGATCAGCAGATCGTCTTTGGTCTTGAGGAGATCAGCGCGACTGTAAACTGAGAGCTCAAAATTGTACCCGTGCGTGATCGCGTCTTTCGGACAGGCTTCGACGCAGTATCCGCAAAAAATGCACCGGCCGTAGTCGATGTTATAGACGGAGGCGTAACGTTCGTCGACACCGATGCGTTCTTCCGGCGGCCGCGGATCGTCGGCGGCAACGATGTAAATGCACTCTGAAGGACAAGCAGCGGCGCAGAGATAACAGGCCACACATTTTTCCCGGCCGAGTTCGTCAACGTGCAGCAGGTGTTGCCCGCGATAACGCGGCTGCAGCGTTACGGGCTCATCAGGGTACTGGACGGTCCACTTGCGCTTTGGAATATAGGACAACGTCACACCCATGCCCTGGATGATTGCTTTCGTTGACTCGATTACGTCGGTGATGATGGACATCTGTTCTCTGCTTTACTTTATTGGGTGAACTTCGGATGCGGTCGCCTGCCAGCGAGCGTCCCGCCAAACAAACTTATCTATAAAATTAAACGCTTCCTGCCCGCCCCGACTGAAAAGCGTGACCTTACCGGTCAAGGTCGCGCGATCTCCCGACAATTGCACTTTCAGATCGTCGAATTGCCATCTGTCAGTGACCGTGTCGCGCTGGATCCCATCGAGATATTCCTTCTTGCCCTGCAGCCCAGCGGGACCTTGTCCAACATAATCGTCCGCCAGGATTCGATCGAGTTTCTGGCGGTCGGCATTCATGTTCGCGACTGTCCACTCGTTCTCGATGTCGGTCAACTGCGCCAGCACCTGTGTTTCGTCTGTAGGCGCAGCCGTCGTGTCGACGTCGTTTTCCGGTTGGTCCGTTCTCTCCGGCGCTACGATAACCGGTGGATTCGCCTGGCGCGACTGCAACATGCGCGGGACCAGGATCGCGACTGCGATCATGATCGCGACCGCACCGAGAATAAACGCACCCAGAATCCCGACGATCCACGGCCATGCCCGTCGCTGTTTAACCGGCGGCTGCGGCATCGTACCTGATGGAACGGACGCTGACGGCGGCCTGTACGGAATGTCTTCCGTAACCTCGGTCGTCAGTGGAGTGCCGTCCTCAATGCAGTAACTGAGGTTCGGATCCGTATACGTCCGGTTACAGGTTCGGCAGCGTTTCATTTCCCGAGGATTCTAAACTACCGGGCAACGTCACCCAAACGCCGCCGAGAAAAGGAGGGAAAGCATACCAAAGACGAAGATCGCCAGGTTGACCGCGCCCATAACTATTCCGGCGATCGCCAGACCACGCCCGGTCGGGTTCGGAGCAGTCCGCATCTGTAAGATCGCGATGATGCCCAGGAGCACTGCCACGATTCCGAAGATCGGGACGGCGCATAATAGACCCATCATCACGCCGAAAAGACCAATTACAAATGATGCGATCGCTAGTCCCGGCGGTGCTGATCTGAAGTTCGGCTGCGGCGGAGGCGGAGGCGGTTGCCACGGCCGCTCGATCGCCCCGCGATTATCCGGCGTCATCCAGCCGCTACCCGGCGGCGGATCGCGAGGCAGCCATTGTGTGGTGTGTTCAGAAGGATCGTCGACTTGCGTTTCGCGAATGCGCGGGTCCCAGTTCGGATCGGCCGCCGGCGTAAGTTGTTCCCGGAGAACAGTGCCGTCGTCAGTGCAGAAAGTAAGCCAGGCTTCCGAGTATTGTTTGTTGCACTGGGGGCAGTATTTCATTGGTCTAGAGTTAAACCAGTTCAAGACGGCTGAAGAAATACGAGACTTCGATGGCGGCATTCTCGTCCGAGTCGGAACCGTGAACGGCGTTTTCGCCTACCGAGCCACCAAACTCCTTTCGCAACGTGCCGTCGTCAGCCTTCGCGGGATCGGTGGCGCCCATCAAATCGCGCCACGCTTTGACCGCGCTCTCTTTTTCGAGCGCCATGACAACGCAAGGTCCGCTCGACATGAACTCGACGAGTCCGGCGAAGAACGGTCGCTCGCGATGCACAGCGTAGAAGCCTTCCGCTTGTCTGCGCGTCATGTGAATAAGTTTCAGTCCGCGGATTTTGAATCCGTTATCGAGAATACGCTGAACGATCGATCCCGTGTGACCCGCGCGAACTGCGTCGGGTTTGATTATTCCGAATGTTAGGTTTGACATGGTCTGCGTTTTATCTGTGGTCGCCGCTTGCTGTTTTTAGAGTGCTTCCTTCATTGCTTTTCCGATATCGGCAGGCGACTTGACGACGTGGATGCCTGCATCGCCGAGTGCCTTCATCTTTTCTGCCGCCGTGCCTTTGCCCCCGGCGATGATCGCGCCAGCGTGGCCCATGCGTCTTCCTGGCGGCGCTGTTTGTCCGGCGATGAACGCGACGATTGGTTTGGTGACGTTCTCTTTCGCGAACGCGGCGGCTTCTTCTTCGGCGCTGCCGCCGATCTCGCCAATCATCACAATGCCGGTCGTTTCGTCGTCGGCCTGGAAAAGACGTAGCGCATCGACGTGCGTGGTCCCCACGATCGGATCGCCGCCAATACCAATTGCCGACGACTGGCCCAGCCCCAACGCAGTCAACTGTCCGACTGCTTCGTAGGTCAGTGTCCCGGAGCGAGAGACGACGCCGATCGGTCCTTCACGATGAATGTGTCCCGGCATGATTCCGATCTTGCACTTACCCGGAGAAATAATGCCCGGACAATTTGGACCAATCAATCGCGTCGGCTTGTCGCTGAGGTACTCCTTCACTTTCACCATATCGAGTGTCGGAATGCCTTCCGTGATGCAGACCACGACCGGAATACCAGCATCCGCGGCTTCCATGATCGCATCAGCCGCAAATGATGGCGGAACGTAGATCACGCTCGCATTCGCGCCCGCTTCTCTGACCGCGTCAGCCACAGTATTGAATACAGGTATACCTTCGTGCGTCGTTCCACCTTTCCCGGGTGTGACGCCGCCGACGACGTTCGTCCCATACTCCACCATCTGTTTGGTATGAAACGTTCCTTCTTTACCAGTGAGTCCCTGCACGACCAGGCGGGTAGATTTATCAACTAGAACACTCAATGATGATTGCTCCTCTGACTACGGCTTAGGATGGAAAAACGGGAGTATAGCAACGGGGCCGAAATGGGCAAAGTGAGGCGGATCCAGTTCTTTTATACGTGTGGCTCTCGCTCGCAGACGAAGATGAAACAAAACTCTACTCCATTTTTCACCCGGAGTGGCTGTCTGTTATGTTTAGCGTCACTATGGACGACGTGGACGATCTACGCGATGCGATTCGGCGCTTGCACGGGTTGGAGTCGGAGTATGTCGAGACCGTGCCGGTGGTGGAGGCGTTCGAGGGAATGACGATGTGGGAAGGTGACGTGTCCGTGTTCAAGGTCACTGGACACCCGCATACAGATACCGCCTACGCCTGGAGGGACTTCCAGGATACTAAGAAGCGTGTAGTTGCGGTGTTGAAGCTGCCGCCAGTGGACTCACCGCTGCTGGCAGTGCGTGCTGCCGTCATCGCCAGTATAAAAGCCGCGCAAAAAGCCAGTACGACCGAGCAATCAGAATAGTCGCTACTACACCAACTCGAAGCGCTCGCCATACTGCGGCACGTGGACGTTCCAGCCGAATCGCTCCTTGATGTGTCCGGCCATCGCGGTTGCCGCTTCGGGTTCGCCGTGGGTTAGAAACGTGCGGTTGGGTACGCCCGACTCCATCCCGTCCAACCATTGCAACACTTCCCCGTAGTCAGCGTGCGCTGAGAAGCCGCCGATCTTCGCCACGCGACAGCGAACAGGCAACCACTGGCCCAGCACCTTCACTTCCGGTTCACCGTCCAGTATCCGTCGTCCCGTCGTTCCCGCTGCCTGAAAACCGACAAATATTATCGTCGCATCGGGATTCGGCACTAACCGGAGCGCGTGGTGCAGGACACGACCACCCGTCATCATTCCCGAAGCACTGATGATCACCCGCGCGCCCTGCGCGTCATTCAACTTTTTGGACTCCTGCCGCGACGACGCCGTAGTCATCGAATGCGTTCGCAACGGATGCTTCTGCTGCTTCAAAATGCTCGCGTAATCTTCGTCGTGCTCCTCGGTACGACGCGCATACGCAGCGGTTGCAGCGGCCGCCATTGGCGAGTCGACAGTGACGGGCAGAACCGGAATCGCTTTTTCGTCTTCCAACTCGCGAATGAGATAAACAATCTCCTGCGTCCGGCCAACGGCAAATGCCGGTATCAACACGGGCGCTGCGCGCTGTGCAGCGTCGTTGATGATTCTCGCCAGCGCGATCTTCGGATCTTCCGGATCGTGCAGGCGATCGCCGTAGGTCGATTCGACGAGAAGATAGTCGCACGGCGGTGGCGCGACGGGATCGCGAATAATCGGCTGATCGTAGTGGCCCAGGTCGCCCGAAAAGAGGACGCGCCGTCCTTGGCCATCCGCACCCGCATGGTCCAACTCGAGCAGCACCAGACTCGATCCGAGAATGTGTCCGGCAACGCGAAACCCGGCGCGGATTCGGGGCGCCACTTCAAACGAGTCGCCCGTGTTGGCGACCGGCTTCACTAACTCCAACGCCGCATATGCATCCTTCTCGGTGTAAAGCGGCAAGGCCGGCTTGTGCTTAGTCAGGTGGTGACGATTGCGAAAGTCAGCATCTTCTTCCTGGAGCCTACCCGAATCAGGCAGCAGTATCTTCAACAAGTCCGCAGTGCCGCGCGAGCAGTAGACTGGACCATGAAAACCCTGCCTGACGAGCCGCGGCAGGTAACCCGTGTGATCGATGTGCGCGTGCGTGATGAGCACGGCGTTTAGCGAACGTGGATCAAACGGCGGTTCCTGCCAGTTGCGCTCGCGCAGTTCCTTTAATCCCTGAAACAGTCCGCAATCGATCAGGACGCGCGCGTTCCCGGATTCCACCAGATACTTCGATCCGGTAACGGTCCCCACACCACCCCAAAAAGCAATGCTTGTCACTTAACCCCTCCGTGGATCCCTGCCGGTTCACGCTGCGAGCTGAACAACCTTCTCAGCGGCGTCTTCCATTCCCGTCGCAACTGTGAAATTCATACCTGAGTCGCGAATCACTCGCTGACCTTCTTCGACGTTCGTCCCCTCGAGGCGCACCACCACGGGAACTTCGATCTTCAGATTTCGCGCAGCCTCGACTACACCACGCGCCACCATGTCGCATCGAACAATCCCACCAAAGATATTGATCAATACCGCTTTCACATTCGCGTCAGCCAACAGGATGCGAAACGCGGCCTCAACACGTTCCTGCGACGCACCGCCGCCGACGTCGAGAAAGTTTGCGGGTTCGCCACCGGCGAGTTTGATTATGTCCATCGTGGCCATCGCCAGACCGGCGCCGTTTACCATGCACGCGATGTTGCCGTCGAGTTTGATGTAGTTGAGATCAAACTTCGACGCTTCGATTTCGAGCGGCTCCTCTTCGTTCAGGTCGCGCAGATCGAGAAACTCCTTGTGACGAAACAGCGCGTTGTCGTCGAAGTTGACCTTGGCGTCCAGCGCGATGAGACGATTGTCCTTCGTCAACAGAAACGGATTGATCTCCATCAACGACGCGTCCATCTGTTCGTATGCCGAATAGAGCGACTGCATAAACTTCACTGCCTGACCGACGAGCGCCGGCGGCAGTCCGAGTCCGAATGCAAGTTTGCGCGCCTGGAATGATTGAAAACCGACAGCGGGATCGATCGTCTCCTTGAGAATCTTTTCCGGCGTTTTGGCGGCGACTTCCTCGATGTCCATTCCGCCTGCTGACGACGCCATAAACACTTGTCGACCGGTAGACCGATCGAGCACGATGCCTAAGTAAAACTCCTTATCGATCGGCAACCCCTCCTCGATCAGCAACACCCTTACTTCTCTTCCTTCAGGACCGGTTTGATGTGTGACGAGTTTCATCCCGAGCATCTGACGCGCGATGTCGCGCGCCTCGTCGGCACTTCGCGCCAACTTCACGCCGCCGCCTTTGCCGCGACCGCCCGCGTGAATCTGTGCTTTCACTACCACTATCTCGCCGCCCAATTCCTTCGCCGCGTGATACGCCTCTTCTGGCGAACGCGCGACGATGCCGCGTGGTACCGGCACGCCATACTTTCTTAGAAGTTCTTTTCCCTGGTACTCATGAATCTTCATGCGATAGCCTCAAACAGATTTTTATTAGAAATACTCACGGAGATCGTGTTGAATGGAACGCACGCGAGTGTAGCCGCGCGACGAGTCGACCGCAAGCGACATCACAGGAGTAATAAATCATGAACGAAGTTGTTGTCACTTCTCAAAAGAACTTACAGAACGAAGTGCGCTACGGCGTTGGGCAGTCCTTCACCACAGACGAGCCGCGCGCTTTGGGTGGGGAGGATGCTGGTCCGGATCCGTATACGTTGTTACTCGGCGCGCTTGGTAGTTGCATCTCGATGACCGTGCAGCTCTACGCTCGACGCAAGGAGTGGTCCGTCGAGACTGTCACTGTAAGACTGCGACAGAACCGCATTCACGCGAAGGACTGTCAGGACTGTAAGGACCAGGAAGGTTTTATTCATCGCATCGAACGCTCAGTCACGGTCACCGGTGATCTGTCGGACGAGCAGCACGCACGTCTCCAGGAGATCGCACACAAATGTCCCGTGCACAAGACACTGACCTCAAAGATTGTCATCACGGAGTTGAAAGAGGAGGAGGCGCTGGAGAGCAGCGAGGCCGGCGACTTTTTTTAAGGCGCCGATTGGGATCTTCTGGAGTCAATTTCGATCAGTTCGTGATTCGATTCGTTGACGCGACGGACGCTTTTATGGTTCTCGTTGGCGATGATCCGGAGTCCGAAAGGCTTTGCGGGCTTCATGAACCGAAAACAACAACGGCTGCCAAAGGTGGCAGCCGCGAGTGATTAATAGAAATGGTCGGGACGACTGGATTCGAACCAGCGACCTCACGCACCCCAAGCGTGCGCGCTACCAGGCTGCGCCACGTCCCGTCTCCCTGACTTAGTATCCTGCCAAAGAACAATTGTCAAACGCGGTTACTACCATTCACCACACAATCCGCGGTTACTACTTCGTGCGGCCCTTATTCTCCTGCTCGAGCAACGCGAGCAATTCCCGCAACTCCGACGCCAACTGTTTCAAACCTTTTCGCTCGTCCGCCGAACGTCGCGCCACATTCGGCACTTCCTTATTGGCTGGAGGTGTCTCCGAAACCGCATTCATGTCAGCCGCCACGGACGTCTGACCGTCTTCTTCACTTCCAACAACCTTCAGCTTCCCGCCACCGCGCAACTCGTTCGTCAGTCGCTTCTTCGCACCCGCGATCGTGTACTGGTCTTCGTAAAGCAGCTCTTTAATTCGCAACGCCATCTCGACGTCGCGCTTGCGATAAACGCGCTGCCCCGCGCGGTTTTTCTGCGGCGCGAGCATGGGAAACTCAGACTCCCAGTAGCGCAGCACGTGCGCCTGCACGCCCGCGAGTTCGCAGACCTCGCCGATCTTAAAGAAGAGCTTTTCAGGAATGGCCACAGCGGGACGACTCATTGAATGTAACTGCTTGAAAAAAGAAACAACGAAAGTTATTGATGCCGGCGTCGCTATCGGGGTATCGGGCGGGCGTCGCGAAAGTTGGAATGACTCGATGGCGAGTTTGCCAGCAGCCCTGCGTCGACCATCGCATGTTACCCGCGCGGCGTTTGGCGTGTCAATACTTACACTTAGCCCGGGTCACTTAAAACTTTTTCTTAAAAGTATCACCTTAGTACTTTGTGCCTGGTAATTTGCGTCCGCGCCAGCGTAAGACTCGTCCCTGCCGGCTAAATTAACAGCGACAACAAAGTACAAAGTTTAAAAGTGAAAGTTCACTTGTCGAACGTTGGACTCGCCATAACCGCCAAGCTATAATCCGCTGTCCCGCTTACAGACCGGAAGGAAAGAATCCAAATAGTGACAACCTCGCAAACGGTGTTTCGCCTGGCTTCACGGTTCGACGAAGTCGGATTTTCAGACATTGTGAAGCTCCGCAACCGTATTATGGAGCTGCGCAAACAAGGCGCGACCGTTCACCAGTTTGAAGGCGGTGAACCATTCATGCCGACGCCCGAAATCATTCGCGAAGCAATGAAACGGGCGCTCGACGACAACAAGACTCGTTACGCGCCCTCGTCCGGAATTCCTGAACTCCGCGCCGCCATTGCCGAAAAATTGCGCACTAAAAACCAGATCCCTGCCACGGATAGCGACGTCATCGTCGTGAACGGCGGCATGCAGGGACTGTTTGGCGCGTTTCAGTCCGTCGTGAACCCCGGCGACGAAGTGATTCTCTTCTCGCCTTACTGGACACCGATCAAAGATCTCGTCGCTCACTGCCAGGCCCACAGCGTTCTCGTTCCCACGCGCGAGGCCCGCGAAGAAGGCTTTCAGAAAACTCTCACGCGCTACACCACGGATCGGACCAGGGCCATCTACTACAACACACCACAGAACCCGAGCGGCGTCGTCTTCACGCCTGACGAAGCGAAAGCTGTGGCGGCGTTTGCACAGGATCGCGATCTGATCATAGTCGCCGATGAAGCGTATGAAGATTTGGTCTACGACGGCACACACTTCTCGATCGCTTCGCTTGAGGGAATGTATGAACGCACGATCACGTGCTTCACGTTTTCCAAATCGTACGCGATGACTGGATGCAGGCTCGGTTATGCAGTCGCACCCGAACCCTGGATGACCGGACTCAAGAAAGCAACCCTCTATTCTTCAAACGGCGTCTCGACGCCGACTCAATGGGGCGGACTCGCCGCTTTCGAGATCGATGCCTCAACTCAGGAAAAG
Organism: uncultured bacterium; assembly: GCA_965649955.1. Taxonomy (GTDB): domain Bacteria; phylum Acidobacteriota; class Blastocatellia; order Pyrinomonadales; family Pyrinomonadaceae; genus PSRF01. The sequence goes on along the minus strand of CBFGMX010000068.1, from coordinate 9,114 downwards.
ATCACCAGCGAATATCGACGACGTCGCGATCTACTCCTGTCAGGACTTAACGAACTCGGATTGCCGTGCGATCCACCAGCCGGCGCGTTCTACGCGTTTCCCGACGCAAGTCGCATCAGCCGCGACAGTCGCGAAGCAGCCGACATCCTGCTGAACCGTGCGAACGTCGCCGCCGTGCCGGGCATCGTGTTTGGTCCAGACGGAGAGAGTCACCTGCGATTCTCTTTCTCGACCTCGATTGAGAACATCGAAGCAGGTCTCGATTCGCTTCGTCGCCAACTCTAATGAAAGACGAATTTGAGTTCATCCGTGCGCTACGAGAACGCGCGGGAGCATCCCCGTCTGTCACGGGGATCGGAGACGACGCCGCAATTGTTCATGTAGCTCCGGGTAAAGAGACGGTCATTACCACGGATCTGCTGATCGAAGACGTCGACTTTCGGCGCACTACGATCCCGCCTTATCTGCTGGGCCATAAAGCACTCGCAGTCTCGCTTTCCGATATCGCCGCGATGGGCGCGCGACCGCGTTGGTCGCTGATTTCGATCGGTGTTCCCGCTGACGTTTGGCAGAGCGACTTTATTGATCGCCTGTACGGCGGATGGTTCGAGTTGGCAAATCGCTACGACGTGCAGTTGATCGGCGGCGATACGTCGCGCACGCAAGAAAAGATCGTGATCGATTCAATCGTGCTGGGTGAATGTTCGGCGGGCGAGGCCGTCAAGAGGTCGGGAGCAAAGCCCGGCGATCAGATCTTCGTGACGGGCTCTCTCGGCGCGGCTGCCGCCGGACTACGGCTCGTTGAACGCGGTGCTCACATGGCCGAGCAAAACCTCCACGGCCAAAATTCACAGATGGATGCACAAAAACTGGACCACTTATTGCTGCGGCAGCTTCGACCCGAGCCGCGCGTTGGTTGGGGCATCGTCCTGGGTGATGAAAAACTGGCGACGGCGATGATCGATATCAGCGATGGTCTCTCGTCCGATCTGAATCACTTGTGTGCGGCAAGTGGCGCCGGTGCATTGATCGATTCGTCGCTATTGCCGATCGACAGTCAGGTCAAGGAACTGTGCGGCCGTCGCGCACTCGATCCGCTTCAACTCGCGTTGCATGGTGGTGAAGATTTCGAGCTGCTGTTTACGGTGAAGTCCACTGATGTTGGACGGCTGCCTCGTCGCGTTGACGGCACACCGATCACGCGAATCGGCGAGATTCGCGCTCCGGGTGAAGGCGTCAAGATTTCTGAAGGCGCGCGCATCTGGAACCTCGATCCGGGCGGCTGGAAACACTTTTGAGTTAGTATTGGGCAGCCATGCTGAAATTCCATAACACACTCACCGGTCGTGTCGAAGAATTTCACCCGCTGAACGAAGGCGAGGTGCGCTTTTATTACTGTGGTCCAACCGTCTGGGACTACGGTCATATCGGTAACTTTCGCAGCACTGTCGCTGCGGACATCGTCCGCCGTTACTTCAAGTTCAAAGGTTTCAAAGTCACTCACGTGATGAACATCACCGACGTTGAAGATCGCATCATCGCGAAGTCGCAAGAGGCGGGACTGACCATCGACGACTACACCGCAAAATACATCGACGCGCTCTGGGAAGACTTTGACGCGCTTGGCTGCGAACGGCCCGAAGTCGTTCCACGCGCCACTCGTCACATTCCCGAGATGGTCTCGCTGATCGAAAGACTGTTGGCGACCAACCACGCGTATCGCTCAGACGGATCGATTTACTACCGCATCGCTTCATTTCCGGAGTACGGGAAGTTGTCGAAGATCAACTTCGCGGGAAACATCGCCGGCGCCAGCGATCGCGTCGACACCGACAAGTACGAAAAAGAAGACGCGCGCGACTTCGCACTCTGGAAAGCACGCGGCAGCGAGTCGGAGCCTTCGTGGGACACGACGATCGGCGACGGCCGGCCGGGCTGGCATATCGAGTGCTCCGCGATGTCGATGAAGTATCTCGGCGAGACCTTCGACATGCACGCGGGTGGCATCGATCTCGTTTTTCCGCATCACGAAAACGAGATTGCCCAAAGCGAAGGCGCGACCGGCAAACCGTTCGTGCGCTACTGGATTCACTTCGAGCATCTGAAAGTCGAAGGCGAAACGATGTCGAAGTCGAAAGGAAACTACTACACGTTTCGCGACGTCACGGCGAAAGGTTTTTCTCCGGCAGCAATCCGTTACTTCCTGCTCAGCGTGCCTTACAACAAGCAGCTCAACTTCACTTTCGACGCGCTCGCCGGCGCCGAGAAAACCGTCGAAAGCCTGCGGGACTTTCGCGCTCGTTTAAGCGAGGCTAGAACGGAACCCGGCAATAACGAGAAACTTCACGGAACCGCAGCGCGCGCACTGCGTGAGTTTGAAGAAGGCATGGACGACGATTTGAACACGTCCGTCGCGCTGGCCGCGGTCCATAATTTCTCGCGCGAAGTCAACACGGCGCTCGCGCGTAAGCAAGTCAAAGCAGATAATCAACGCGAACTGCTCGAAGTCATAGATCGTATTGACTCAGTACTGAACATCTTCGGCGAACAGCAACCCGAGATCCTCGACAGTGAAATACAGGCGTTACTTAATGACCGGCAGGAGGCGCGGCGCCGTCGCGACTTTGGTCGTGCCGATGAAATCCGCCGCGAACTCGCCGACCGCGGCATCATTCTCGAAGACACCAAAGACGGCGTGCGCTGGAAACGTAAGTAGCCTGTGGACCAGGCGCCAAATGAGTTTACTGCGATATTTTTTGACGCTGCTCGTGTTGAACTGTCCCGCCTCATTGTGCCTCGCTCAGCAGACCTCTGAAAAAACTCCCGAACGCCCAGCACGCGAGATGATCGGCACCAGTCTTGAGCCAAATACGTGCAAAACGGGCACCGATGACAACGACGAAAGCGTTTTGATCTGCAAGGGCGTCGACAATTACGCGCTTCAAGTAAAAGGCGATGACAAGAAACCACAGATCACTTTGCTGGCGCCTGATGGCGTACGGCATAAGATCCAGTACTGGGACACAAACGATCCGGGCTTACATCAACTGGAGCGCAGCGTGCTCTGGCTCGTCGTACATGAGCCAAGGAAAACGATCGCCATTAACCTTCGTCTGAAAATTGAGCCGAAGCAGGATTACTCTCAATGGCCCTTTCACGACATAATTGTCCGCGTAACTCCCGCACCTGTGTGCATCGTTGGCAGCGTGCCTGCCGGATCGAGATCGGCCGGTGAGAGCATGGCCATTGCCACCTCCCCCGCCGATCGTCCCTGTATGGGACCTGACGAACTGCAAAAACGAGATTGGTTTCTCACGGCGCGACGACTCGCCGGGGAAGGAAAGATTGACGAGGCGCTCTCTGCACTGGAACAGATCGAAGGTCATCAACGCTTCATCATCTTTCGCGAAATATCGAATGCTCAATTCAAAGCCGGTGATGTGCAAGGAGCTCGACGCACATTGATGACAGCTCACGCGGAAGCACTCAAAAAACAATCGGACGAGCCACTCGCCGCGACCTTGAGTCATGTAGTGACCGGCTTAGCGGAGGCCGGTTTCTACGACGAGGCAAAATCAGCTATCAAGCTGTTCAAAGAAGAAGAGCAACTCCGAATGTATCTGTCAGTCGCCTCGACTCAGGGCGAGAGGAAAGATCTCGAGGCTGCGAAAATCACGTTTCGCGAGGCAATTGAACAGGAACTCAAGCGAACGCCATTGCCGCAACGAGACTGGAACCTGAATCGGATTGCTGAGTCGCAAGAGCGTTTGCGGCTTTACGAGGAAGCGAAACGCACCGCGTCAATGATTGAAGATCCGGCTGCCCGAAAAATGGCGGAAGAGCGGTTACAAAAACAACCTCCGCAACCGGATCGATAAACGCCATGTCCGAAGTTCAACTCGAAACCGATCGCCTGATCATGCGCATGTGGCGTAACGACGATTTCGCCCCTTATCTACAGCTGTGCCAGGATCCTGAAGTGATGCAGTTTCTCGGCGGCAAGACTTTCGATCGTCTTGAAACGTGGCGTCACATGGCGTTTATGGTCGGTCATTGGCAACTGCGCGGTTATGGACCATGGGCCGTCGAAGAAAAAGCAAGTGGAGAGCTTGTCGGGCGTGTCGGTTTTTTGAATCCGGAAGGCTGGCCGGCTTTTGAGCTCGGCTGGACGCTGGCGCGTAAGTTCTGGGGCCGCGGTTATGCGACGGAAGCCGCGCGGCGCGCGCTCGCTTACGGTTTCGACGAGCTCGACAAAGATCACGTCATCAGTTTGATCGACCCGCAGAATACAAACTCAATCAAGGTCGCCGAACGTCTCGGGGAAAAAGTAGAAGGTAAGACTGAATTGCTTGGTCGCGAAGTCTTAATCTATGGAATCGACCGACCAGTCAACTCCCGAAGCTAAGCTCATTAACATCGTCGAGTGGCTTTGCAAAAAAGCACTCAAATTCTGTGTGCGGACCCTATATGTGAAGAATATTTCTCGCGCAAAGACGCAATGACGCAAAGCGTACCGTGTGTCTAACTGCTTTCTTTGCGCCTTTGCGCCTTTGCGCGAGATATTTTCACACGCTTTAGTCCCTTTTGTGGAAACTATTCGCATCAAAACGCATGACTAAAATCGTCTATCTCCTCCTGATTCTCCTGCTGCCACTTTCCGCGGCAGCACAACAACCAAACAAGAAGAAGCTTGCGGCGGAAGTAAAAGCCGAGTTCATCCATGCCTGGACCGGCTACAAGAAATACGCCTGGGGACACGACGATCTCAAACCGCTATCGAAGACGCATAAGGACTGGTACGCACAACCGTTGCTAATGACGCCCGTAGACTCGCTCGACACGATGATCCTGATGGGTCTCGATGAAGAAGCGGCGGCGACGCGCGCCTACATTCTCGACAACCTCTCGTTCGATAAAGATATCGACGTCCAGAACTTCGAGATCACGATCAGGCTTCTGGGCGGCCTGATTACGAACTATCAACTCACGAACGACAAACGCTTTTTGAATCTGGCCGAAGACCTCGGCCGCAGGCTGTTGCCGGTCTTCGAGTCGCCGACTGGAATGCCGTATCGCTACGTGAATCTCAAGACGGGCAAAGTCCGCAATCCGGTCAGTAACCCGGCAGAAACCGGAACGCTGCTGCTGGAGTTTGGCGCGCTGAGTAAGCTGACGCGTAATCCGATCTATTACGACAAAGCGAAACGGGCGCTGGTGGAAACTTACAATCGTCGTTCGAAGATCGGTCTCGTCGGCGAGTGGATCAATGTCGAAACGGGACAGTGGACCAATACTGACAGTCACGTCAGCGGTGCGATCGACAGTTATTACGAATACCTGCTGAAGTGTTCTGTGCTGTTTGGCGATCGGGATTGTAAGCGCATGTGGGCCGACAGCATTGGCGCCATCAACAAGTACCTCGCCGACGAAATCAAAACCGAATACGGTGTTGAACTGTGGTACGGCCACGCAGACATGAACACTGGCGCGCGCACTGATTCAACCTATGGCGCGCTCGACGCGTTCTTTCCCGCGGTCCTGGCGCTGTCCGGCGATCTGACACGCGCGAAGCGTTTGCAGGAGTCGTCGTTCACCATGTGGAACCACGCCGGCATCGAGCCTGAGGTCTTTGACTATCGCGCTAAGCGGATCAAGTCGCCCGGCTACCCGCTGCGGCCGGAGATTGTCGAGTCAACGTATTACCTTTACCACTACACGAAGGATGTACGGTACCTGCGCATGGGCGAACAGTTGTGGAGAGACTTCGTGAAACACTGCCGAACCGACGAGGGTTATGCGGCGCTGAAGAGTGTAGTAACGAAAGAAAAGGCTGACTCGATGCAGAGCTTTCTGTTTGCGGAGACGTTCAAGTACTTCTACCTGCTGTTCGCGCCGCCCGAGACGCTTGATTTCAAGAACGTGATCTTTAATACCGAGGCACACCCCATCCGCCGCACCTGGGGGAACAACTAAGTTTCCCGCCTCCGTAACATCAGCGCAATAGAATTTACACCCGGCAAAGCGGCCTGGTCATCCGTGTTCACCTTCCCCTTCAGCCCTAATCGGGTGTAATCTGTCTCGCAAATGAAAGTACTCTTCCTTACCGTTCTGGTTGCTCTAATGCCTGTTCTTCAACAACAGCAGCAAACGGTCGTGGAACGCGAAGAGCCCGACCTCGTCGTGGTGAAGTTTAACTGGAACAAGATCCGCCTGAACAACGATCTGATCCACAGCGCGCTCGATCCTGGCCCATCGATGAACGAGCCGATCTCGATTAAACCAACTCCGCCACGCAACGAAGCGCAGGAAATCAAGAACAAAAGAGACATGAACGAACGGCGCGCCGAGATGGCGGCTACCGTTGGTGCTGCGCAGCAGGCGCGAAATAGAGATGGCGATCAGTACCTGCTCAAACTCGAAGTGAAGAATGTCGGCACGAGTGTGATTAAGGCGATTGTTTGGGAATATCAGCCGTCCGCCCGAGCCGCGGATTACGACCTCCGCCAATACGTTTGCAACATGAAGGCTAAGCCGAACGAGAGCAAAAAGTTTGAGTTGTTAAGCCCGTCGAATCCCGTGAAGGTGATTCAGGCAGACGCGGAGACTGGTCAAACGAAGGATGGCAAGGTGGTCATCAACAGGATCGACTACGCCGACGGATCTACCTGGAAACGAAAGGGATGGTCGGTGCTCATCCCTTCCGAAACAATCACTGGCCTCGGCAACGGCAGGTGCCTGATGTTTTGAGATCTCAGATCTGAGATCTCAAATCTTACTTATACTGCACTCCCAGATTCTCAAACAGGAACGCATAAATATCTCGCGTCTGTTCGATCGCCTTGGTCGTGTTGCTCGCACCGTGCGCTGACTTCGTGTCGATGCGAATCAGCACGGGGTTATCGCCGCCCTGTCCCGCCTGCAAAGCCGCAGCGTATTTGTAGTTGTGCGCCGGCACAACACGATCGTCATGATCGGCGGTGGTGATCAAGGTCGCAGGATATTTCGCGCCCTGCTTGATGTTATGAATCGGCGAGTAGGCATAGAGTGCTTTGAACTCCGCCTCGTTTGCTTCACTTGAACCGTAGTCCGCGATCCAGTTCCAACCGATCGTGAACTTCTGGAAGCGCAGCATATCCATCACACCTGCCTGTTCGATAACTACACGAAACAGTTCCGGACGCTGATTCGCGACGGCGCCGACTAGCAAGCCACCATTCGACGCACCCTGGATCGCCAGTTTGCTGGGCGACGTGTACTTGTTGGCGATCAGCCATTCAGCCGCGGCGATGAAATCGTCGAAGACGTTCTGCTTCTTCAGCTTCGTGCCGGCTTCGTGCCACTTCTCGCCGTACTCGCCGCCACCGCGCATGTTAGCGGAAGCATAGACCACGCCCTGTTCGAGCAAGGCCATGCGCGTGGAACTGAACGACGGCGCTGTCACAACGTTGAAGCCGCCATAACCGTAAAGGAGCGTCGGGTTGTTGCCGTCGAGCTTCAGTCCTTTTTTGTAGACCAGGAACATCGGAACGCGCGTGCCGTCTTTGCTGTTGTAGAAAACTTGCTTGGTTTCGTAGGCGTCCGGTTTAAATCCGGGAATGTCGACGGTGCGAAACACGGTCGATTTTCTGGTCGCGATGTCGTACTTGTAGATCGTCGGCGGGGAATTGAACGACGTGAAGCTGTAGAAAACGTGCTTGTCGTCGTTGAGGCCGCCGAAGCCGCCGGCGGTGCCGACGCCTGGCAGTTCGATCTCATTTTCCAACGTGCCGTCGAGACTGAAAACGTATGCGCGTGTCGCGACGTCTTTGCGCCACGAGGCGAAAAGTTTTCCGCCGGCAGTGCCGACGCTCTGCATCGGTTCTGTTTTTTCCGGAAGAACGTCCTTCCAGTTCTTCTCGTCGGGGTTCTTCGGATCGACGAGCACTACGCGGCCGTTCGGAGCGTTCTTGTTCGTGCGGATCAGGAACTTGTCGCCGACGTTATCGACGACACCAAAATTGTCGTCGCCGATGTCTGCGATGATCGGCGAGAAGTTCGCATCGCCGGCCTTCAGATCTTTATAGAAGAGCGAGTTGCCCTTTTTCCCTTTGCCTCTTTCGGAGATCGAAAGGATCGCAAAGCGTTCGTCTTCGGTGGTGCCGACACCTTGAAAACGTTGCGGATGTTCTTTGTCTTCGTAGACCAGAACGTCTTCGGACTGCGGCGTGCCGATCTTGTGGAAGTAAACCGTCTGAAACTCATTTTTGCTAGTGAGCTCGCGACCCTTTTCCGGCTCAGGATAGCGGCTGTAATAGAAGCCGTCGCCCTGCCAGGAAACGCCTGACGCTTTCATCCACCTGACTTGATCGTCGAGCTTCTTGCGCGTGGCGACTTCCATCACGCTCAGCGTCACCCAGTCAGAGCCGCCGCTCGAGATGCCGTAGGCTACATACTTGCCGTCTTTCGAAAGTGAAAACGCGCTGAGGACGGAGGTGCCGTCGGCGGAAAACTTGTTTGGATCGAGAAAGACTTCGGGCGTCCCGTTGACGCCTTTTTGAATGTAGTAGACGCTCTGGTTTTGCAGGCCGTCGTTTTTCGTGAAGAAGTAGGTGTCGCCACGACGAAACGGGGCCGAGATGCGCGGGTAGTTGTAAAGCTCGGTCAGGCGCGCCTTCAGTTTTTCGCGGTACGGGATCCTGTCGAGATAGGCGAAGGTGACTTTGTTCTGGGCCTCGATCCAGGCTTGGACTTCTGGTTTCTTGTCGTCTTCGAGCCAGCGATATGGATCGGCGACCTTGGTGCCAAAGTAGTCGTCAACCTGATCGACCTTCTTGCTCTCGGGGTAGATGAGCTTTGGATCTTTGCCAGACGACGTCGAGCGAGCGGTGGCAGTAGCGCTTGAAGCGACTCCCTGCGCATTCGACCGGCTGATGATTGGCGCGATAGCTGCCGCGGCGAGCACGGCCGCGACGAGTAAAAAGGCAAAGAGGCTGCGCCTCACACCAGGAGCAGTTTCTTGATCGTTCTTGTTCATGTTCTTAATCTCCGCAGGCAGGATCGAATTTGGCGAATACTGTAAAGGAGTTGGTTGAAAAGTTCAAAGCGGCGGCCCCAGGGAGATCGTATTCTTTTCTA
>CBFGMX010000067.1:0-26632 GCA_965649955.1 uncultured bacterium | reverse complement strand
TCACGTGGTCACAATTCGAACAGATCATCGCAATCGTGAAGCTCTCATTTCGATCGCCGCGGGCCCAGTCAAAAGCAGGTTCGAGAACGATCTCCTCTTTCGGATCGCACTGCGACTTGTAGAAGCCCGCAGCAGGTTTCGGAATGCGGAAGATGTCGCTGACGCCGTGATAGCAAACGCGGTCACCGGAACAGAAGTTTGAATGTGTGTTGTAGTCGAAGGCACACCAGCCAAGGCCACCGGCGTATCGCTTATCCGATGCCAATTGATTGTGCACTCGAGCATGCCGCATCGTATGTTCGGTGATTCGCTCCACGTTATCGTTTCGTTTTGTTGGATACATGTGCCCGATGAACTCGGTGTTGAAGTACCGGGGACGATTCGGTGGTCGGAGCGGAATCTGAAAATCGTTCATCGTGAAAACATCTTCGAGGAATTCAGAGTCATATCGGAAGCGCACACCACCCGTTTGCCGCGAGTCGTCGAGCGATCGAGCCAACTCGTTGGTACGTTTATAAAAGTCGTGATCGTCGCGTGATTCGTTGACCCGCACCCCCCACAGGATAATCGAAGGGTGGTTCCAGTCGCGCCGGATCATTGCGTCGACGTAGTGAACTGAAAGATCCTTCCATTGCTGGTCGCCAATATGTTGCCAACCAGGTATTTCCTCAAACACCAGCAGGCCGATCTCGTCACATGCATTTAGAAAATGTGGAGACTGCGGATAATGCGACGTGCGCACGATGTTGCACTTCAACTCGTTCTTCAGGATCAAAGCATCGCGTCGTTGCACACGCGCCGGCATTGCCTGGCCTACATAAGGAAAAGTCTGGTGGCGGTTCAGACCTCTCAACTTAAGGTGCCTTCCGTTTAGAAAGAACCCATCTTCCCTGAAGACAGCCTCGCGAAATCCTATCGTCGTTTGATACTCATCAAGCAGCCCGCTTGCTGATCACGGAGTGTTCTGGGGTGGTGACATTGGCGGCACGCAGGAGGGTCTGCGCGCGTCCATTATTGCTGCGCAAAGAGCGGCGGTAATGGGTTATTCAAACTGGGGCTCCGACGCGTGTGGCTACAACCAACAGTTGCTGGAACAGGAAGTGTGTGGACGATGGTTGGCCTTCAGTGCGGAAGGTTCCAAAATCCAACATTCCGTGTAGGGCCAACTTCCATAATTGGGGTGAAGGCCGCGGGAACCCCGCTGCACCACCACTGGAATATCTATAGCGGCAAGTCGCATAAAAATCCCTCACTAACACCCCGCCCACCACCATTTCCAGTCCCGCACCGACACCAATCCTATGATAAACTCCCACGCCATCATCACCGGTTTTCTTCAGTATGTGGTCTAGCACCACATACCACGCAGTTCGACCGTGGCTGGCTCTGCCGGCATCCTTTCAGCCTCACCGTCGGAGAGGTCTTGTGGTGGGAGTTTTCGAAATCATCTTAGCGGCTTCCGTCCTGGCGTTGTCCTTGTGCCTGGCGGTGACCCTTCTGGTTATTCGGGCGAGGAAGAAGAGGCGAAGACGACTCAACAATTCCCGACTCAACAACTCCCAACTCAACAACCCCCAACACGCACAAGTCCCTTTGCCGCAACATAGACCCAGCGAATTATCTCGGCCTCCTACACCGGCAGTAAGTGCTGGTCCAGGCTGGATGCCCGGTAATTTTGACGCTCAAGTCAGATACCCAGAACCCATCGAGCAGGCCGCTATCCGACCGCTCGAACCAACTCCACCAGAAGTCCCCAGAACCGCAACGAGTGTCAGCGGCGAGGTCCGACAGTTCAACGCTGTCAGGGCGCAAAACGGGCCATCGCTTTGGCAGTTTCGTCTCGAACGTTACGACGCGAACACGGGCCAACGTCTCAAACCTATAGCTGTGGAAATGCGGTATGTGAGTAAGGGCACAACCCATGACGGTGATGAGGTGACTGCTCACGGCTCTTTCGATGAGGCGGGAATGTTTCAAGCTTCGAAGCTTGTCAATCATTCTTCCCGCACCGTCGTCACTGCGCAGACCCTGCTTGAGACAACAAAACCGCTTTTCAAGATGATGGGTTGCTATGTCATAGCCATGGTGATCTTTGTAGTGGTGATTGTGCTATTGATTGCCGGCGCGATTCTTGTCCTTATAAACAATTGAGGCGAGTTCATGAGCGTTCGATCGTTAACTCCAGCGCACCTCGATTATCTCCAGCATCTTTCGACACAGCCACTGACAATCCCACAACCCAAGCCGGGACAGTTCATTCCCCGCCCGGCGCGTCGGATGTTTCGTGTCACTGGCATGGGAGAGTATCCGCCGCAAGAGCCATCTGTTCAGGACCAACGGCCGATTAAAAGAATCGAATCCCAGGATCTGATGATCGCGTTGGCCGGCTATGGTGCGCCACTCGCTTTTATCGTGCAGGGCTCCGCCGTCGGGATCGAGGTCTTCTTAGGCACATGGGGACCTGACGATCTTAGCGATGCCCGTGGCGATATTCTCAGAACTGCACTCGCGGCACAGTTTCCGGAAATCGACATGTCGATCGCCACAAAGGGCGACGTTGTTGGTTGGCCTGTAGGAAGCCTGGCGCTGGGCGTTCCATCGCCTCGTCCATCCCGCGAGGTCGAGGCGCCAATCGATCGCATCATCCGGGCATTACAGGGACAGTTATGGCAGATCTTGATTCTTGCCGAACCGGTAAACGCGCTTGTCCCCACTCTCATTCGAACAAACGCACTCGAGGAGTCCCGTCAGATTCAGGCCGTCTCTCAAGCCGAGCGCGCACCCAGCCCCCTTGCCGAACACTACGTCGAACTACTAAAGGGGGTTGTGCGCCAATCAGTAGCGGGACTGGCCGTAGGAATGTGGAGATACTCGAGCTACCTGCTATCCGATGCTCGGATTCAGCCGGCGCTTGTGGGACTTTGGCGTGGCGTGTTCTCTGGCGACGAATCACTTCCCGAACCTGTGATGGTTACTTCATCACAGTCAGTACCGATGTTGGCCGAAGGTTGGATCCTGTTGAATGACGAGGCCAAAGGTGGTCCAGGCGGGTATCGTCGCATGCTTGAATATCAAACGTTGCTGACGTCGTCGCAACTCGCGCAGTATGTGCAATTCCCACGCGTCGATACTCCCGGTTTTGCCGTTCGCAAGGTTTCCCGGTTTCATGCCGCCGCCACCGCCTCGCCTGCTGAAGCAAAAACAATCTGTCTCGGCAAGATTTACGCAGCGGGTTCCGGCTATTCGAAAACCACCAACAGTGCAGACCCTCTCACAAGGTACGCCGACTTTCGTGGTCCTGAATTCCGCATAGATGTGGATTCACTGGTGAAACACACACTCGTAGCAGGTGTGACAGGAGTCGGCAAAACAAACGCAGTGTTTAGCCTTATCACGGGCATCGCCTCGCACGGGCGGAACTTCCTTGTGATCGAGCCTGCCAAGAAGGAGTATCGCTCTCTTTTGAACGATCCCGAGTTGGCTCGAGATCTCAAGATTTACACGTTGGGAGATGTGAGCGTCTCACCTTTTGTCATCAATCCCTTCGAACCTGAGCCCGGGACACACGTCGGAATGCATCTCGATCTCATACGGTCAGTTTTCACAGCCAGCTTTGGTATGTGGACACCGCTTCCGCAAATCCTCGAGCGTTGCTTGCATGAGATCTATGCCGATCGTGGGTGGGACCTGATTACGGGCCAGAATCTACGTGGCGCGAGTGATCGGGATCCGCTCGCATGGCCCACGTTAACAAACCTCGCGTTAAAGATCGAAGAAGTAATTCCTACGCTAGGGTACGACGAGAAAGTCGCAAACGACATGCGTGCGGCGCTTTTAACTCGCGTCGGTGGACTCCGGCGTGGTGCAAAAGGGCAGATGTTTGATGTTCGAAAGTCCTCGGCGTTTTCGGAAATACTCGAAAGCAACGTCGTGTTTGAGTTGGAGGGCATCGCCGACGACGATGAGAAGGCATTCGTCATCGGACTGATACTGATACGACTATATGAGTTTCGCAGGCGACAGCAGAAAACCAAGTCGCTCCGTCACCTGATCGTGGTCGAGGAAGCACATCGACTCCTGGCGAATGTGAGTGAAAAAACCTCCGAGGAGTCCGCTAACCCGCGCGGCAAAGCCGTCGAGAGTTTTGCAAATTTGATATCTGAGATACGCGCGTACGGGCAGGGTGTGCTGGTGGCTGATCAGGTTCCGGTAAAACTTGCTCCGGACGTAATCAAGAATACGAACCTAAAAATCGTGCATCGCACAGTAGCGGGAGACGATAGATCGGCCCTGGCGTCATCGATGGCGATGGATGCTTCTCAGGAACGTGGACTAGCTACTCTGCGCACTGGTCAGGCTGCAATCTTCTACGAGGGAGAGGATGCTCCACTCCTGGTGCAAATGAAACCGATGGCGACGCTGGAAAAGGGGTGGCCCACGGACGCGGTCGTGCGCGAAAAAATGTCCCGTCACTCTGCTTCAACTGGTCCTGCTGGTATCGATTCAGATCATGGTTCAACTCTTCCGATTCATCGTCGCCTACAACTGCAGGAGTCTGTAAAGGAAGTTGTTAATGACAAGCTTTTTCGCCGTGATATTTCGATTCTAGTCATGTCTCTCATGCACGGCTCGATGGAAGCGAATGAAATTGCTCACAAGCTACTTGCACGCTCCAACCAGTTTATTCCTGCTGGTATCGACGCAGCGGACTTTTATCCGCTGCTGATCGACCAAGCCGCGCGATGGATTGCTGACCGCCGTGGGCTCCAGCGAGGATGGACCTACAAACAAACCGCAGAGTTCGAGGCGCGCTTGCGTAATCTGATCATTGGTGTGATCGATCACCGGAGTCCTGACGACGCCGAGTGGGTTGCTTTCCGGCAGTTTGCCCTTCAACTTCATGCTCGTCGTCACGAACCGTTTCCAGGTTGCAACGAGATCTGTTCTGAAAACGAGTGCCTGTATCGAAGTGCTGTCGAGGACCACCTCCTCGCGAATTCGGGTCTCGCCGGCGCCTGGGATGAAAAGTTTCGAGAACAGACCGGGGCGGGCACGATTTGGGACTGGTTGCTTGCCGAGAATAAGTACGTCGTAGGAACACAAGACTCACTGAACTCAGAGTCGAGCCCCACACTTGCACTCTCGGCGCTTTGCACGGCCCAGCACCTTCTGGATCCGGAACTACCACACGTGCGGAAACGCGTGCTTGAACAGCTCAATGATCTGGCCGCCGACTATCTTGGAATTGAAAGGCAAAGCGATGTCGAAACAAGCTCACGATAAAACCAGCAAGAAGGAAACGTCACGAGGTGACAAGAACCGGACGCGGAGTGGCGTCGATGCGTGGGTTTCTGGCAGACACGATCGATCGGCTCGTGACAGCAAGCCAGCCGACGCACGTGATCGCGTACATCAGGATCAATCGAAGAAGGGTGAACAAACCGACAAACTGAGCTTGGCCCACCGGGTAAAACACCGCACTGCCAAAGACGGTCCTCGAGGCCTGGAGAAGCTTAAACAAACACTCGCCGAGTCTGACACACGCTCTAATGTGCCCGCCGAAAGCAAGTTGGACCGGTTTAAGGTGATTGTTTCGCAAATAGACGGAGCACGTAGCGACAAATCGACGAATACAGCTACCTCTGACCGGGCAAAGTCTGAACCAGCGAAAAGACTCGACAAAGCAAACACGAAGAGCTTGCAGGCTGCGGCCAGGGAAGGGCGTGCGCGAGACAAACAACAGGACAACCGCGAGTTGCGCGTGCACGGTACGGGTTACGAAGGGTTTCCGCGAAATGGTGACACGCTTCTTTTGTCTCAGCTAAAACGGCTGGAAAGGGCGATAACGCCGATCGATGGAACACCCTTGTATGGTAACGACAAACTGACGCTCGTGATCACTGGTTCAGCAAGCCGGCTAGGTGGCGAACAGGCAAATCAGGCTCTCAGCGAGCGACGCGTGGACCATGTTGCTAACTGGTTTCGTGAACGTGGTTTTACTGGAAAGATTGATCGCGATCCGCTTGGCGAGAGAGAGAGTAATGAGAAAGACCCGAAATCCGACAACCCCGGGGATCGCGTTGTGCATGTCTCTCTCGACAAAGGAAAAACGACTGGACCACAAGATACTCCACTGCCGCCGTTGAAAGAAGTCGTCGAGCAACTTGCTGGTGGGCTGCCTGAAGCACCAGCTAAGCCGACCATTAAAGAGCAGGGTCAGGAATTCTGGAAAGATCTAAAAACTGTAGATAAAATCGGGAAAACTGTCGCGCCGGATCTCGAGACTCGTGTGATTCTCGATTTGGTTGGGGCAATGGCCCTACTGGTCAAAGATCACGCTGCCGAATTTCTTCGTGAAAACAAATACAAGCCTGAGCTGGCGGGGGACTATGTTCCTGCCTTCGTTTCGGGAATACTGGAAAGTGCTCACGCCCAACCCTATTACCCGCCACCATCCTCGCGGGACAGCGCGATGGCCCAGCGTGGCCGGAGCGACGCTCAGCGTCTGTGGAGCGAGTTGCCCCCCGACTACGCATCAAAGTTGTCTCAAATCATCTTGCGAGATGAAAAAGCATTTGGCAGGGAACTGGCGAACCAAACCAGGAAACGATTGGGATTAATCTGGGCGGATCGTTAGCATTGCTTGCTGCGCGGAACGTCAAGGCGGCTGTCCGGCCCTTGTTTTTGTCGAATCTGACGATTTCCTCATCTCGGGTTACAATCGCCCGCCATGCCTTACTATCTCGACTTGGAAACCTGGCCGAGGCGCGAGGTGTTTGAGTTTTACCGGCGCTTCGATAAGCCGTACTTCAATGTTTGCCTGCGTCTGGACGTCACAGAGTTGCTGCTGGAACTGAAGCGACGCGACGACCGACCAAGTGTTTGGCTGACGTATCACTATCTCGCGTTGCGCGCGGCGAACGACATCGAGCCTTTTCGCTACCGCCTGCGCGACGGAAAGGTGTTGGTCCATGAAGTGATCAATGGCGGGACAACGCTGATATTGCCAAATGAAACGTTTACGCTGGTTTACTTCGATCACTCCGAGAGCTACCGAGAATTCATGGACGGGGCGACGCGCGCCGTTGACGAAATAAGAGCCGGCGACTGGAAGTTTCTACCTAAACATGAAGACGACGCGCGCATTCACTGCACGACGTTGCCGTGGATCGCCTTTACGAGCTTTTCCCATGCGCGACGATGGTGGGGCAGGGAAGACTCCGTTCCGAAGATCTCGTTTGGAAAGTTTGTGCAGGAGCATGGACGGACGCTCATGCCGTTCTCTGTCGAAGTGCACCATGCGCTGATGGACGGGCTGCATGTCGGCAGGTACATCGAGCGCATGGAAGAGATGTTGGCTACACCGCAAGCGTACCTCGATTGAAACCACAGATAACACGGACTCTCCTGTTAAATGCGTAAAGCGCTCGCAGCGATCATCCTGCTTCTGATTCTCGGAAGTGCAGCCGCTTACATTCTGCTTCGCTTGACGCGCAAGCCACTGCCGACACCGCGTGCGTGGCAAGCACACGTAATCACAGTTGCCGGCGATGGTTCACCAACGAACTTTGCCGATCCCTTCGGCGTCGCCGTCGACGACGACGGCACGGTCTATGTAGCTGATGCCGGCGACAGTAATCGCATTCAAAAGATCGCGCCGGATGGCAGCGTTACGACCCTCGCGGGCGGTAGTGAAGGTTTCAGCGATGGATCCGGTGCGCAAGCCTCATTCGATACGCCGTCGGGTCTCGCGATGGATTCCGACGGCAATCTCTACGTTGCAGACACGGGTAACAACCGGATTCGAAAAATAACGCCGGAAGGTTTGGTGTCGTCGATCGCGGGTGATGGAACCTCCGGCTACGCAGACGGTCCCGCCGCGCAGGCACGCTTCAATGGTCCAATTGGCGTTGCGGTGGACGTGGACGGAAACGTATACGTTGCCGACACTTACAACGATCGCATTCGCCGGATCTCAACGGACGGCCAGGTTACGACCGTCGCCGGTGGTGCGACGCCGGGATACGCAGACGGCGCTGCGACGGCGGCGTTGTTCGACACGCCATGCGGGATCGCTGTGGCCCATGATGGTTCAATCTTCGTCGCCGATACCGCTAACAACCAGATTCGCAAGATCACAACCGATGGTAATGTGACGACGCTGGCGATAAACCAAACAGGTGTTTCGCGCCCCGCCGGCATTGCTGTCACGCACGACAATTACTTGTACATCACAGAACTCGGTCAATCGCGCGTCATCCAGATCGTTCCTGACAACGCCAGTTACACAATCGCATCCGACTTCATTCAACCGTCCGGTGTGGCAATCAATACAAAGACTAACGAGCTATATGTTACAGATAGCGGCAATTACCTTGTCCGGAAGCTGGTCCAACAAACCGGCGCACCGCAGAATGCGGATCTAAACGATCCTCTTCCGAAACTGACTAACGCCACACTCGGCCAGGAATCACTATTGTGGCCTCTGAATCCACAACGAAGTCCGCACGAAGTCGTTGCCACCATGGGTGAGGTGCGAGGGAGTTTCGACTCAACCGACAGCCGGCACCATCTTCACAGCGGACTCGACGTGTTCGGTGCTTACGGCGAAACGGTGCTCGCAGTACGCGAGGAAAAGGTCACAAGCCCGCTGCCGAATTGGGGCTTCGACTCGCTTAACGAAGGAATGCGCGCCGGCATCGTGTCGTACATTCACATGCACGTCGGACGCGACAAAGACGCAAAGATGTTCGACGATCCCCGGTTCATTCAACTGACAGACGGAGAAAAACTCACGCGTGTCCGGATCAAGCGCGGCACACGCTTTAGAGTCGGCGACGCACTCGGGACCGTTAACAGGATGTACCACGTTCACATGAACGTTGGACCACCCGGCGGCGAG
The DNA here is from genome assembly GCA_965649955.1 of uncultured bacterium. Taxonomy (GTDB): domain Bacteria; phylum Acidobacteriota; class Blastocatellia; order Pyrinomonadales; family Pyrinomonadaceae; genus PSRF01. The sequence goes on along the minus strand of CBFGMX010000067.1, from coordinate 17,730 downwards.
GTCAACCCATTATCGCTCTCGCCGCTCGGCTTCTCGGACGACAAGGTCCCCACGATCGAAACCGTCCAGCTGTTTGACAGCCAGGGAGCGGAGATCAAAGACAAGCAGAAAGATAGACTGTTGGTCAGCGGCAACGTGCGAATCGTCGTCGACGCTTACGACCGTACGAATCTAAACCCAGAACGTCGTCGCCTCGGCTTGTACAAACTCGGCTATCAACTTCTAAACGTCGATGGTTCTCCCGCTCAAGGTTTCGAAGAGCCGCGAATAACGATCCTGTTCAATCGTCTACCGCCTGACGACGCTGCGACGAAGATCGCGTATGCCGAAGAGAGCGGAATCACCGTCTACGGCAGCGCCAAAACGAGGTTCCTGTACGAAATAACCAACACCGTCAAAGACGGCCGTGCGGCGCCCGGCACGTGGGACACTTCGCAACTACCGAAAGGCGATTACGTTCTAAGGATCATCGCAGCGGATTATTCCGGCAACGAAGCTCAGCAGGGTAGAGACGTCAAGATCACTGTTCAATAGCGATGCGGGGTATCACGAATCGGGGCGGTTGATTCCGACCCTCCTATGTTGCAAGATAGCCCTTGACCCAGAAGCACAAACTCAGCACTGAACCGCCCCTCGATATTTCTCAATACATACTGCGTGCGCTCGAGGAGGACATCGGTAGTGGCGATGTGACGACGAACAGCATCGTCCCGGCCGGCGCGTCGCTTCGTGGCCGGATCATCGCAAAACAGGGAGGCATCGTCGCCGGTTTGGTAGTGGCATACGAGGTGTTTCGCACGCTGGACCAAAAGGTAAACTTCGACGCGAAAGTCGAAGACGGCTCGCGCGTGACGAAAGCGACAGTGTTGGCGGAGTTGTCCGGCGATGCGCGGGCGCTGCTCACCGGCGAACGAACCGCGTTGAATTTTCTCGGCCGAATGTCGGGAATCGCGACTCTGACGCGCCAGTTTGTTGATGCCGTTGCAGGCACCAGCGGCGTAATTCTCGACACGCGCAAGACGGCGCCCGGCCTGCGCATGCTCGACAAACTCGCCGTGCGCCTGGGCGGCGGGCAGAACCATCGCACCGGCCTCTTTGACATGGTGTTAATAAAGGACAACCATATCGACTTTGCCGGCTCAATTACGGCGGCCGTCGAGCGGGTCCGGGCCAGCGGGACCACGCTGCCGATTGAAGTTGAGACCCGCACGTTGGACAATGTCCGTGAAGCGCTAAGACTCGGAGTGGAGCGAATTCTGCTTGATAACATGTCTGCCGGGACCCTGCGCGAGGCCGTGGCCATTACAAAGGGCCGCGCAAAACTCGAAGCGTCCGGCAACGTTACGCTCGAAAACGTACTCGAAGTCGCGCAGACTGGCGTCGACTACATTTCAGTCGGCGCGTTGACGCATTCGCCGAAGGTATTTGACGTGAGTTTAGAGTGGGCTGGTTAAGACCAAAGTTGATGATTACTGATACAACTACTGACGAAATATACGAAAAGCTGAGCGCGCTGCTGTCTGACACTGTCCCCGATTTCGAGTTGCGTATGAAGGCGGAGCTCGCCGCTGAGATCAACCGGCTCAAAGTCGTTAAAAACGCCGTGATCCTGGGCCACAATTACATGGAGCCCGCCCTTTTTCATTCGATTCCGGATTACGTCGGCGACTCGCTCGAACTCAGTCGCCGGGCGGCCGAGACTGACAAGGACATCATCGTCTTTTGTGGCGTTAAGTTCATGGCTGAAACCGCGAAGATCCTCAACCCGACCAAGAAGGTCCTGATTCCATCCGAGAAGGCGGGCTGTTCGCTGGCCGCGAGTATCACCGCCGAAGACGTGCGCCAGTTGAAGAAGCAGTTTCCGGGCGTGCCGGTCGTCACTTACATCAACACTTACGCCGACGTTAAAGCGGAGTCAGACATCTGCTGTACCTCTTCGAACGCCGTCGACGTCGTTAAGTCACTCAAGAGCGATCGCGTGATCTTCATCCCCGATGAATACCTCGCCGGTAATGTCGCGCGCGAGACCGGGAAGCAGATCATCTTCCCAACACGTGAACCATTGAAGCGTTTTCCCAACGAACTCGATTACCAGATGATTGGCTGGCCGGGCCGCTGCGAGGTCCACGAGAAGTTCAGCGTCGAGGACATCAGGAACGTTCGAAAACAGTTTCCCGACGTCGTGATCCTGGCCCATCCGGAATGCAGCCCGGAGGTTGTCGAGGCATCTGACTTTTCCGGCAGCACCACGGCCATGATTCGCTATGTCGAGAAAACGCGTGCGCCGCGTTACCTGTTGCTGACTGAATGCTCGATGGGCGACAACATTGCCGCCGCGAATCCTGAGAAAGAAATGCTGCGCCTGTGCAGCGTGCGTTGCCCGCACATGAACGAGATCACGCTTGAAGACACGCTCGAATCGTTGGTCAAAGAGCAGTACGAGATCCACATCGACGAAGAAATCCGTGTAAAAGCGCTGCGTTCCGTGGAACGCATGTTGGAAATCGGACGCGAAGACTGATCGTTTACCGTGACCCAAATGGACACTGTAGAGGTCCTGATCATCGGTTGCGGGATCGCAGGTGCGACGACTGCGCTCCAGCTCGCTCGCAACCCGCAACGCCAAATCACCATCATCACTCGCGCCGGCGATCCTCACGAATCCAATACTCGTTATGCGCAAGGCGGCATCATCGGCCGCGGACCCGAAGACACCTCCCAACTGCTTTACGAAGACATCGTCGCCGCAGGAGCGGGTGTAACGTCCCCAGCAGCAGCGCGGATTCTCGCCGACGAAGGACCAGGACTGCTCAACGAAGTACTCGAGCGCACAGCCGGCGTGGTTTTCGATCGCCATGAAGACGGCACGCCCGTCTGGGGCCAGGAGGCTGCGCACTCGCGGCGCCGGATCCTGCACGTTGGCGACGCGACTGGACGCGCGATCATGATGGGCCTGGTTGCCGCTTTGAAAGAGCAACCGAACATCAGGATCGAATCCGATTCAACCGCCGTCGATCTGATCACGTTTCCACACCACTCGCGAGATCCCCTCGACAACTACCGGCCAATCACATGTCACGGTTGTTACGTCTTTGATCGCGAGGAGAAGACCGTTCACCGTTATCTCGCGCAAGCCACTGTTTTAGCGACCGGCGGCCTCGGCAGGATCTATCGCAACACAACAAATCCCAATGGCGCCCGCGGCGACGGTTTGGCGATGGCCCATCGCGCCGGCGCTCGTATCTCCAACGCGGAGTACGTGCAGTTTCATCCCACGGCGCTCGCAGCACCGGGCAGGGAGGGAATGTTGATTAGCGAGGCGGTGCGTGGCGAAGGTGGTGTTTTGTTGACTCCTGAAATGCGTCCTTTCATGGCCGACTATTCGCCAGAATGGAAAGAACTGGCGCCACGCGACATCGTTGCCCGCGCGATTCATCACGAGATGGAGCGACACGGTTACTCGTACGTCCTGCTCGACATCGCATCGCACATGCCTGCGGATGCTATTCGCGAGAGGTTTCCGTTCATTTATGAGGAGTGTTTGAAGGTTGGTCTCGACATCTCGCAGGAGCCAGTGCCGGTTGTTCCGGCGGCGCATTATTTCTGCGGTGGCGTGCTGGTCGATGAGTGGGCACGCACGACAATCGGCAACTTGTACGCGGTTGGCGAAATCAGTTGCAGCGGAGTGCACGGAGCAAATCGATTGGCCTCGACGTCATTGCTGGAAGGGTTGGTTTGGGGAAACCGCGCGGCGATGGAGATCGAAAAGGCACTCAACAACGCGCGAAACGAGAAACGACCGACGCGTGCTGACATTCCGCCGTGGGACGAGAGCGGGTTGAGCGCTGAACCCGATCCGGCGTTGATTCAGGGAGACATGCAAACGATCCAGAACATCATGTGGCACTACGTTGGTCTGGTTCGAAGTGGAGACCGCCTGTCGCGCGCGATTCGCGAGCTGCGTCACCTGTGGAACGAGATTGAAACGTTTTATCGAAGCACGAAGCTGTCAGACGGGTTGATTGGTTTGCGCAATGCGATCGAGGCCGCCCTGATCGTCGCGCACGCCGCGCAGCATAACCGGCAGAGTCGTGGATGTCATTACCGGCAGGACTCGGTCACGATTACTGGGGACAGGCTTATTTAAGACGACGGATTTAGGATCAAAATGCTCGATTTACTTACGGTTTTAGGTCTGGGATTGGTGTTCGGGTTGAAGCACGCGACGGAGGTCGATCACGTCGTGGCCGTCTCCACTATCGTCAGCCGGCAGCGCAATGTTTGGCGTTCGACTTTCGTTGGCGCTCTGTGGGGGGCAGGCCACACCGCGTCATTACTGATCGCGGGTGTGATTGTTTTGTCATTGCGTGTTGCGATTCCGGAGCGCGTGAGTAACTGGCTCGAGTTCTCTGTGGCGCTAATGATTATCGGACTGGGCGCAGCGGCACTGTGGCGTTCGTTGTTGAAGAGACGCGATGTTCACGTCCACGAGCACAGTCACGACGGCGTTTCTCACGTTCACATTCATTTCCACGAATCAGAAACACGCGATCACACGGCGCGCCCGCACAGTCACGTTGTTTCGGCGGTTGGTCTTAAACCGATTTTGATCGGCGCCGTTCATGGGCTGGCAGGATCCGGCGCGTTGACGCTGTTGGTCTTAACGCAAATCGAATCCGCGTGGGTGGGATTCTTCTACCTGGCAGTTTTTGGTCTTGGATCGATCCTCGGGATGATGCTGATGTCGGGTTTGATTGGCTTACCGTTCGCGCTCACCAGGAACGTAGGCCAAGTGCATCGTCACCTGCAAACTACCGCTGCGAGTCTTAGCATCGCTTTCGGTCTGTGGTACGCGTACGCGACTGCATCCGGCTCAGGACTTTTCTAACTTTCCACCAGCGAGATTACCTAGAACTGGGCGATGTGAATCCATCGTAAGTGCTGACCCATCGCTACCGCCGTCGGATTACCCCAAAAGGTGAATCACATCACAAGTCGCGCACGGTATCGTTCACGTCAAACCTGAGGTCTTGTGTCTCAAGCCCAGGAAAACTGCAAAAATCGCGGCATTCGCGCGCCGGCAAGTGTTGGCACACACCTTGCCAAATAGCGAGGCACGGAGGGAGTGAGGATGAAAAAGGGGTTGTTAAGCATCGTTTGTTTGTTGGCGATAGCGTTTTCGGTTGTCCCCGCGACCGCCCAGACAAGAAGTCGACGGTTTGATGGCAGACGTTACGAGCAGAGAGTTACTGATTATCGAAATCGGACTGATACATACAGCGGTCGCCGTTATAACGGACGTTATTGGGAAGAAAGATCTTTTTGGGATCGGCACCGCGATAAGCTGACGACGGCGATTGGCGCCGGTGCAGGTGCGGCAGTTGGTGCCGCGGTGGGTGGTAAGAAAGGTGCAATCATCGGCGCGATCGCCGGTGGCGGAGGTGCAGCAATCTACACCTACGGAATCAGAGACGACAACAATAACTGGCGGCGGCAACGCAGACGCTACTAAGAGTCGTCAATAAGTTCGGTCACGCATTGCAAGATGAGTGGCCTTGTGGGGGCCCGGATGTGAAGGGGAGAGCACATCCGGGTCCTAACATTTTTAACGCTAGTTAGAGACCTCTCAGCGACGAAATCTGCGCCTCCTGCTTTTTTTGTGCTCGCCAATAGCAGCGCTTTCCCGTTTCTGTTATAGATAGTACCCGCTCTTACAGACCTTGCCGGAGACTGCGATGGAATTTCAGGAGAATGTGCTCGGCCTGATCGGGAATACGCCCCTTATCAAGCTCAACAGGTTGGCGCGCGACGTTAAAGCCCAGGTGTTCGCGAAAATGGAGAACCTTAATCCGGGTTACTCTGTGAAAGACCGGATTGGTGTGGCGATGATCGAGGCGGCCGAACGCGAAGGACTCCTCAAGCCTGGCGGGACAGTCGTCGAGGCAACTTCCGGAAACACCGGTATTGGTTTGGCACTGGCCGCAGCAGTGAAGGGTTACAAATGCATATTCGTCATGACCGACAAGGCGTCCGTTGAGAAGTCGCGGTATTTAAAAGCGCTCGGTGCTGACGTCGTCATAACTCCTGTTTCCGCAAAACCCGGCACACCAAATCATTACGTCTCGACAGCTAAGCGAATCGCCGCTGAAACTCCAAACTCGTTCTATCCTGACCAGTATTCACATCCAGCGAATCCCGAGGCGCACTATCGCACCACCGGTCCGGAAATCTGGCGGCAAACTGACGGCAAGATTACCCACTTTGTAGCCGGCATCGGCACAGGCGGCACAATCTCCGGCACGGGCAGGTTTCTGAAAGAGCAGAACCCAAACATCAGGATCATCGGAGCAGATCCGTACGGTTCGATCTTCAAGACCTTTAAAGAGACCGGGAGCATCGTAGAAGCAACGCCTTACCTGGTCGAAGGAATTGGGCAGGAGATTGTTCCCCCGAACGTGCACATCAAGTACGTCGATGAGGTGATCAACGTCACAGACAGCGAATCGTTTGAGCTGTCTCGTCAGTTGGGGCGAATGGAAGGGATCTTCTGCGGTGGATCTACGGGCACGAACCTTGCCGCAGCCCTGCGCGTCGCGAGCACACTGGACGAAAAAGCGATCGTTGTGTTCATTGTTTGCGACACCGGCGAGCACTACCTGACGAAGCACCACTCCGACGAGTGGCTCAAAGAAAAACGATTGCTCGCGCCGCAGAAGATGACGGCTGGATTGATCAACGACACGAAGAAACCGCAGGCGCCAAAGACGCTCGTTTCTGTTACACCGTCAGACATGGTGGGCGTCGCGCTCGAAAAGATGGACGAACTCGGACTCACGCAACTTCCGGTGATCGAAGACGGCCGTTGTGTTGGCTCGCTGCGCGAGAACCGCGTGCTGGCGAAAGTGGTGCGTGATCGGGCGCTGTTGGAGTCGCCGGTGAGCGACGTCATGGAATCGAGTTTTCCGATCGTGGACGTTGATGCCAGTTCAAATGAGGTTTTCAAGCGGCTGCAAACGAGTCCGGCGGTGCTGGTCGAAGAGTATGGGAGGATCACGGGTATCATCACACGTCACGACGTTCTGGATCTTAAATTAAAGAGCGCGGCGTCCTGATCTGAAGGCAGCGCATACCGAGTTCCCTCGCATGGCGAAAGAAGAGAAAGTACTGGCGGCCAATCGCGCAGCCTTTCACAACTACCACATTTCGGACAGGTACGAAGCCGGTATTGCCTTGACCGGAACAGAGGTGAAGAGCGCCATGGACGGACGCGTGCAGTTGAAAGAGGCATACGTTTCTGTCCGGGAAGGCGAGGCGTGGTTGTTTAACGCCCACATTTCGCCGTATTCTCATGGCAACCGCGAGAACCACGAACCACTACGGACTCGCAAGCTGTTGCTCCACCGCCGTGAAATTTCCCGACTCGACGAGGCAACAGCAAAACAGGGAATGACTCTCGTTCCCACACAGCTTTACCTGAAGAACGGCCGAATCAAGATCGAAGTTGGTGTCGCTCGCGGCAAGAAGTTGTTCGACAAGCGGGAGACCGAGTTGAAGCGCACTGTCGATAGAGAAACGCGCGCACAACTGAAAGAACGGAATCGATAGCTCTCTCTGAGATCTCAGATTTGAGATCTCAGATTTCAAACCCAGGAGAACCCACTCACATGCAAGTTGAAGCGAATCGGGGACCGATAGAAGAACTAGACGTTCAGGCTCTGGCGGTTGCTGTTTTCAAGAATGAGAAATCCGATGAAGGACTCATAAAGAAGCTGGATGAATTGTCCGGCGGCCTTGTTAGCTCCGCACTCGAAGCGGAAGAGTTTTCAGGCAAGGAAGGCGAAACGTGCTACTTCCATCTCGTCGGCAACAACAAACTAAAAGCGCGCCGGCTGTTGCTAGTCGGCGCCGGTGAAGCTGACGACTACAAGCCTGGCCAAGTATCTCAGTTGGTCGGAACTGCTGTTCGTTCGTTACGCAGCAAAAACGCTAAATCGGTTGCGGTTGTGCCCCGCGCAACGGGTGACGCCGAAGAAACAGCCGCCACAGCCGTTCAAGGCGCATTCATCGCGTTGTTTGATCCCGATAAATACCGCACCGTCGAAAAAGAGGAGAAGACGATCGACCGTCTCGTCGTCGTCATTGAGGACGCTGAGCAGAGCGCGATTGATCGAGGCGTTGAAGCGGGCAGGATCGTCGGCGAGTCGATCAACTTTACGCGCGATCTCGCAAATGAACCCGGCGCTTACATGACGCCAACCGATATGGCCGAACGCGCGCGTGATATCGCGAACGAGTTTGGTTTGAGCATCGACGTGCTCGACGAAGCGCGGATGGAGCAGGAAGGCATGGGCTCGTTGCTCAGCGTTTCACGCGGTTCCGACCAACCCGCCAAACTGATCATCCTCAAATACACTCCTGCGAAAGCCGAACCTGAGAGTTCCGAGTTGCTGGCGTTCGTCGGAAAGGGCGTTACGTTCGACTCCGGCGGTATATCGTTGAAGCCGGGCGAAAACATGGAGTTAATGAAGTACGACATGACCGGCGGTGCGACTGTTCTAGGTGCGATGAGAGCCATCGCGCAATTGAAGCCGCCGATTCCCATCCTGGGTGTCGCGCCTTGTACGGAGAACCTGCCATCCGGAAAAGCGACCAAACCGGGCGACGTCGTTAAGGCGATGACCGGCAAGACGATCGAGATCATCAATACCGACGCGGAAGGCAGGCTTATCCTGGCAGACGCCATCGCCTACGCGAAGAAACTCGGCGCCACGAAGATCATTGACATGGCCACGCTTACCGGCGCCGTGTCCATCGCACTCGGCGACGTTAATGCGGCGGTGCTGGGAACCGACCAGGCATTGATCGACGAGATAATCAGCGCGGGTAACGAAGTGGGCGAGAAGTTCTGGCAGTTACCACTCGATAAGGAGTATTCGAAGCAGATTAAGTCGGACATCGCCGATATCAAAAATGTTGGTGGCCGGAAGGCCGGCACGATTACGGCGGCTGCTTTTCTGAAGGAGTTTGCCGACGGTGTTGCCTGGGCACACCTCGACATCGCGGGGACGGCGTGGGGCGACGACGCGAAGCCTTACCGAGCTAAAGGCCCAACGGGAATCGCGGTGCGGACGCTGTTGCGGATAGTGGATCGCGCCAGTGGAAAATGACCTGTGTCTTTCCCGGTAGACAGTCGGTGTCTTCGGTAGTTGACACTTAAAGGCAGGTCGAAAAGGCGGATCCGCGATTTTGCTGGAGTTTTTGAAGAATTGCGTCATGGCATGGCGGTTGTAGTGCGAGAGAGCAATCGCCAAAGGGTGCGAGTCGCCTTATTCATTTGTCCTCGCCCCCTCGAATGCCGCTCGAGGTAGTTTTCCCGGCTCCCCTTTGGCACCCCCCTTCGCCAGCGAGCCATCCAAGACGAACAAGCAAGCGGGCCGAGGCACTTGCGCTAGGTGGTATAATTTCGGAGCGAGTGACGCGGTGTCCTCAGGCAGCCCTTGGCATCCATCGCTGGCTTTAAGGAGTTAGCAGAAGCACAGTGATCGACTTTTACAGAATTCTGGGCGTTAAGACCACTGCATCTCAGGCTGAAATCAAATCGGCCTACAGGAAACTTGCGCGAAAAAGTCACCCCGATCTCAACAAAAACTCCCAGGCCGCTCGCGATTTCGACCTCGTTTCCAAGGCGTATCACACGCTGATCGACCCGCAGGAACGCGCCTACTACGACGAACAGCTAACGGCGCAAAAGAACCGCAGCTACTCGATTCTCGATTCGAACAATCCGCACGCGAAGCGCGCGCGGAACCTTGCGGTCCAGGCAAAGTGGGACCGTCTGGTCGACGAGGTTCTCGAACGCGATCGCCAGGAGAATCGCGAACGACAACGGGCGGTGTTCACGACCGTTTCGCTGTTTCTGTCTACGTTCTTTCTGGCCATGATGCGCCCGCAACTGTGGACGCTGTTTTCGACGGTGGGTCGCGTAATCGCGCTGACACTGTTTGTGATCGGCGTCTGGCACCTTGCGAACCGCTTGCGAGAGTATCTTGCGCACTACACTTACAAACCGAAAGTGATCCAGGGCATCGGCGACCTCGAAACTCCGGAGCAGCCGTTCACGCGTTTCTCCGCCTACACGTTTCTGCTCGTCGGCTATGCACTAAGCCTCGGTATCGGTCTGTACATCGGTTGGCACACGCAGGACTTTTTCAACGATCTTACGCTGCTGTTCCGCCATCGTGTTGCGGAAGTGCAGTCCAGCATGCTCGCCTTCACGTCTGCTGCGTTGCTGATTCCGGATCTGATTATCTGTCCTCCCATCGCTGTCCTCATCGTCGACACGGTACACGGCCTCGCCTCGCGCATCGATTAATTAAACACAGATCGGCGGTTAAGGTTCTTGCCTGCACAGTTTTGGCTCGTGTATAGTTCTGAGTCCCAGCATAAGGAGCACGGAAATGGGCAAAACCGTGAGCCAACGCCAAATTCTTGCTCGGAAACTCGAAGCACTTAATGAGTCCGAAGTGGGCGAAGTTCTCGACTACATCACGACTATGGAGTCGTCGCGTACCGTGAAAGCGGCGCCTACCGCGGGCGATGACGAAGTGTTGGCCGCTCTGGCGGACGCTCGTGAGAACCGCCGCGCACGACAGGCATTCGAGTGGGAAGTGGTGCGTCGAAAAGCTGAAAAACGGGCAGCAGCGAAGGTGTACGCTCAAATCTGAATGCGTACTCCCGTGAACAGGAAATCGCTTCTCCCGCTGCTCTTCGTTTCTGTGTACGTATCCCTCGTGTGCACGTCTGCCCTGGGCCAATCCACCCGTTCACTTACACCAATACAAATCGCAATCGAGAAGCAGAAAGAGCGCCTCGCGTCCAGCGATTCGGAAGAACGACGCGATGCGCTGATGCGACTCGGTAATCTGCACGTTGCAGCTGCGTCGCGCGCTGCCGTTCCCGCACTGTCGGATCCGTCACCAATCATTCGCGTCACTGCTGCGAAGGCCGTTCTTTCACTCGATCCGAGTGAGAGCGTGCCGGTATTGCTGCCGTTATTGAAAGACAAGAATGAGTTCGTTCGTCGTGAAGTGGCTTACGCTTTGGGCCGCACGCGAAGTCGCAGCGCCACCGCCGCGTTAAGCGAAAGACTGTTGAACGACAAGGAAGACGGTGTGCGTGCGGCAGCGGCCGTCGCTCTGGGCGACATCGCCGATGAAGCGGCCGTGATCAGCCTTGCTGCCACCCTGGCGCCGGAACTGTCCGGGCCCCGAAACTCGAAGCGAAAGCGCGAACAAAACGTGTTCGTGCTGCGAGCTGCGGCTGTCTCTCTCGGACAGATTGGAAGCCGAGCAGGTGCGCCGGCGTTGATTGCTGTATTGGGTAACGAAAAACTTGATGGAGACGTGCGACGTGAGGCAGCGCGCTCGCTTGGGATGATTGGCGATCCGGCGGCAGTGCCTGCGCTGCGCGTTGCAACCACCGCCGCCGATCCGTTCCTCTCTCAAATTGCCTACGAAGCACTGCGAAAGCTGGGCAGCTAATTCGTTTCACCCGCGGTCCTGAAAACGACCGATGACCGCGAGATTAGCTAGTACTCTCGGTCTTCTCGCCGCGGCCCTGCCCCTTCTTTGCAGCTTTGGAAGCCGCGGGGATCGGTAAGCCCACGCCACCCGAGAAGGATTCACTCGTCGTTTCCGCCGGCTCAGCCTGCGGCACGTTATCGTGAATCAACGCCCCACCCGAACTCTTCGAAAAGACCAGGCGGTTCTTGATTCCATCAACGTCGACGTGTACCAGGTCGCCCAATCCGATCTGACCTGTGGCCACGAGATTCGAAAGCGGGTAGACAAGGAAACGCTCGACCGCTCGTTTCAAGTGACGGGCGCCGTATTTGTAATCCAGCCCTTCCTTGAGCAGCATGTCCTTCGCCGTCTCAGAGCACTGAAAGACAAACTTGGTGCCGGCCGACTGCATGATGCGATCCTGCACGGCCTGTAACTCGAGGTCGAGAATCTGACGCAGGTGATGTTCTTTCAGCGAGCGGAAGACCACAACCTTGTCGATACGGTTCATGAACTCAGGTGAAAACTTCCTGCGCGCCGCTTCCACGGCGGTGCGATAGATCTTCTGGTCTACTTCGGTATCGTTCGGCGTCTTCGTCCCTTTGCCCGGCGCGAAGCCGATGCCGCCGGAGATCAACTCCGACATCTCGCGTGCGCCAAGGTTCGAGGTCATAATCACCATCGCCTTGGAGAAGTCGACGCGGCGATTGTCGCCCAACGTCAACGTCGCCTTGTCGAGAATACCAAGCAGCAATTGCCACAAACTGTCAGACGCCTTTTCGATCTCATCGAACAGCACCAGCGAGACCTTCATGTCGTCAGTGTGCATTCGATCGAGGTTCTCCTGCGTGAGCATCGGCGAGGTTTCGCGATGACCCAGGTAGCCCGGAGGCGAACCGATCAGCTTCGCGATTTCGTGCGAATGTTGAAACTCGGCGCAGTCGATTTTCACGACGGCGTTTGGATCGCCGTAAAGAACTTCCGCGGCCGCCTCGATGACGCGTGTTTTTCCCGAACCAGTTGGTCCGAGAAACAACATCGTCCCGATCGGGCGATTCGGTGGGTTCATCCCGGCAAGAAAAATCTGGTAGAGGCCGCTCATGCGACGTACAGCGCGCTCTTGACCCACAATGCGCGCGCTTAGTCGTTCCTCAAAATCCTGAGCGCGGGGACTCTTCTGGTCGGGGTCCAGGAAAACTGTTCCTGTAGTGTTCATGTCTCGTGTCTTTGTCACTTCTATCTCAGCTAACATTGGTGTTGCTCCTTGCCAGTTTTGCCGGGGGGCGTTCTCAAGAGCGCCGGGCCCTTGAAAATCTACTGGCCCACCCATCACAAGCAAGGAACGATCCGCACGTTAAATGGATGCGTTAAAAAGCGGCTAAGGTTCGCCAACCGGAGTCTCAGCAGGCTCGGCCCCCGTTGACCGGATGCTATATATACAACTCCGTCGAAAATGTCACCACAAAATATTGCATCTCGCGCTTGGTTGCCTGCGACGCCGTTACTTACCGTGACATTTCCTGTCAAAGATCACTGACAATTAATAGCAGTTACGCGTCAATCCGTGTATGCGAACACGGATTGGTGGGTTAGTCGTAATACTCCAAACCAAGGTGCGTGATGAGATCTTCGCCTCGCAAATGGCGCAACGTGTTCTTCAGTTTCATGAGCTGAATGAAAATGTCGTGCTCCGGATAGAGGCCGGGCGCCGTTTGCGGAGATTTGAAGTAGAACGAGAGCCACTCCTGCACGCCTTTCATTCCGCACCGCTGAGCGAGATCGAGAAACAGAGCCAGGTCTAGCACGATCGGAGCGGCGAGAATCGAGTCGCGGCAGAGGAAGTCGATCTTGATCTGCATCGGATAACCGAGCCAGCCGAAGATGTCGATGTTGTCCCATCCTTCCTTGTTGTCGCCGCGCGGCGGGTAATAGTTGATGCGGACAACGTGTGAGAAGTCTTTGTAGAGAGTCGGATAGACCTCGGGCTGAAGGATGTATTCGAGCACAGACAGTTTCGACTCTTCTTTTGTCTTGAAAGAGTCAGGATCGTCGAGCACCTCTCCATCGCGATTGCCGAGAATGTTTGTCGAGTACCAGCCGTGCAGGCCGAGCATACGCGACTTCAAACCGGGAGCGATGATCGTCTTCATCAACGTTTGACCGGTCTTGAAATCTTTACCGCAGATCGCCAGCTTGTTTTTGTCCGCGAGCGTCATCAGCGCGGGAATGTCGACGGTCAGGTTGGGCGCGCCGTTCGCGAAGGGCACGCCGCATTTGAGTGCGGCGTAGGCGTAGATCATCGATGGCGCGATCGCCTTGTGGTTTTCGCGCATCGCCTTTTCGAACGATTCGATTGTTTTGTGGACCGCATGCGTTTTGAGAAAGATTTCGGTCGATGCTGCCCAGACCATCACGAGTCGCGAACACTTGTTCTTCTTCTTCCAGTCGTTGATCTCTTCGATGAGCTGTTGGGCCAGGTCAAACTTGGTCTTGCCGGTCTTGACGTTCGTTCCGCTCAGTCGTTTCACGTAAGTTTGATCGAAGACCGCTTTCATCGGGCGGATCTTGCGGAGGGGCTCTTTTAGTTGACCGAGGAGCTCCTTTTCGAGAACGCCGGCGTTGAGAGCTGCGTCGTAAGCAGAATCGGGAAAGATGTCCCACGCGCCGAACACGAGATCTTTCAACTGGGCCAGCGGTAGGAAGTCTTTGATTAGCGGAACGCGATTGTCGGTCCGTTTACCAAGACGGATCGTGCCCATTTGAGTCAGGCTGCCGATCGGTTGGGCGAAACCTTTCTTGATGGCTTCGACTCCCGCGATGAAAGTCGTGCTGACCGCTCCGAGTCCAACTAAGAGGACACCGAGTTTTCCTTCGGCTGGAAGGATCTGTGTTTGTTTTTCGACTGGCATGTTGTCTCCTTGAATATGTTCCCCGAATGATACCGAGGAGAGCGCAAATCGAAGGGCCGAATCTTGCTCATTATTGGCGACGCATTGCGCCGTCTTCGTCGGTCTGCCACGAAAACAGCTTCTAGTTTAGCCAGAACGAGTCAGGAAGGGGGCAACGGCCCCTGCTCTCACCTGCGGGGGCGCGCTCCGCTTGCCCCTTCCAGACTTGTTTTGTTTCGGTACGGGCTCAAAGCGAGGAGTTGTCGTTGTGGGAAATCAGGCCTTTGCGAAATTCGCGGGGTGTGGTGCCGGTTGCGAGTCGAAAAGCCTTGGTGAAGTGGCTTGCACTTAGGTAACCGACCTGCGCGCCGACTTCCGTGACGGAGAGTTCCGTGCCGGCGAGTAGTAACTGTGCCCTGGTTGCGCGAATGCCGGCGAGATAGTTGTGCGGAGTCGAGCCGGTTAGTTTTTTGAACAATCGCGCGAAGTGAAATGGCGAGAGATACGAAGCCGCCGCGAGCGCTTTCAGCGTGAGGTCTTGATCGAGTTGCGTGTGCATCAACTCCACCGACCGGCGAATGCGTCGATCGACCAGCCCCACCCGCGATAGTTCCAGTTGATGTGAAAGACGTGGTTGTGAGTAGTTCCGCAGAACATGGACCAGTACCTGTTCCACCAGCGCGCGCATGACGATCTCCTTGCCGGGTTTGTCATTGGCAAGTTCGACGGCAAAGTCGGCGAGCAAAGCGTTCAGCTTTTGATCGCTGTTCAGCAGATCGTGCGCGAAGGTGACGGTCGACTTTGGCGGAATCAAGCGCATCGTCGTCGCCCGTTGTAGGACCAGTGACGCTGAAAACGTTAGAAAGAGAAGTTCCGCGCGGTTGCCGTTCGCCGTGATGCTGGCGTTGGGTTCGAAAACCACTGACTCGGACCGCGTGAGTTTGTGCAGCTTGCCGTCGAGGGTGTATTCGAGCTGCCCGTTTAGGACAGTGAGCAGCGAATAACCCGCACTGGCCTGGTTTTGCCAGTGAAGACTTTTCGCGCGGCGGTAATAAACCGAGTACTCAGGAGAGACAAAGAACCGGTTAAGAGGCGGGGGCACAGAACGCGTCATCGATTCAACTGTACGCGAATCTGATTCGAAGCTTCAAACAGAAGTGTCGCGGGCGGCGAGTAGCGCGGCGGGATCGTTAGTGATCAGCGCTTCGATGTCGTTTGACCGCGCACGCTCCACCCAGGTGGGATCGTCCACCGTCCAAACCACGATCTTGAGACCTGCGGATCTTGCTTGTTGAATCATCCGTGCATTAACGCAGCGGTAATGCAACGCCAGCACCGATGCCCCGCTTCCTATTGCGCGATCGATCATGAAAGGAGATGCCGGCGATTGAAATAGTGCAGCAGTTTTCAAAGCCGGATCGATCTCGTTGAGTATTTTCAGCGCGGATAGGTCAAAGCATTCGACGATCATGCGATTCCTCAGTTGATACTCATCAATCGATCGCGCGCAGGCTTCCGCCATCGTCGCCTGTTGGCCCGGTTCACATTTCATTTCCAAACAGAGAAGCAGCTCGTTTGATCGAAATAAGTCGAACAACTGGGCCAGGCTCGGAACACCAACCTGAATCAGTTCATTCAACGTCATGTCGGCGACACGCCGACGTATGCCGTGAGTGCGATACAGCGTGTCATCATGAATAATGACCGGAAGGTTGTCGCGCGAGAGCCGCACGTCGAATTCAATGCCGTCAGCGCCGGCGGTAATTGCCGCTTCAAACGCGGCGATAGTGTTCTCGGGAGCAACGGCGGAGGCGCCGCGGTGAGCGATGATCAGTGGTGGTAACACGGATTACTTCGGAGCAGGAGGATCAGTAATCACGCGCTTCAACTTGATATCGAACGTTCCGTAATCAGTCTTGACGCGCCCGCCGACCGGAATATGACGCGCGTCAGCCGTTACCCAGATCGAAAACTCGCCTTTTTCTTCGTCGATAAGCCGGTCTGGTCCAAAAAGCTCCGGATTGACTCGCAACACGTCAACGCGTCCCAGCACGGTCTTCATGCGCTTCTTCTCAACAACCTTGACCGGAATCTTGTAAACGTTCCCGCCATCGCCGATGAAGATCTCGAAACTCTTTCCCACTGCGAGGGGCTGCGTGCGGATGAAATAGATCGCCGACAACACGTCCTGAAGCTGGCCTGAAAAGTCAGCCGTTTTGTGGCGGGGCTCAGCAGCCGGATTGTTCGGGTCGCGAAGCGTCCAAGTCATCTTGCCTTTTGTCCTGTCGAACGTCGCTTCGGTAGTGCGAACGCGTTTGCCTTGTTCGTCAAGGATCGTGGTCCTCTGGACAGTGAATGAGATCGGCTCGACTGTCGACTCGACGCGCTCGCGAAACTTCAGATCGAACAACCGCGCAAAGAACCCTTTGCTGGCGATATCGGCCGTAAAGCTCAACGCGTACGGACTCGAGTCGGCGGAATTGTCCACGGTGGCGGCGGCCGGCGTGCGGGTCGCACGAAACTTGAGATCCGCAACGTCAAGCTTGCGCAACATCAGTCGCGAAAACTCAGCTTCGAAATGAAGTTCTTCGCCCGTTTCGAAATGTCGTGGACCCGCGGATTTCTGGGCCAGGACGGAGGGCACTGCGCATAAGACGCAAAGCACCAGAAGGGCGATGATTCTATTTTGATTTCTCAAGGTAGTTCTATAAGTAAAAAGTTTTAATCAAGAGCAATCCCCAGGCAACGATCAGCCCGAGTGCTGCGCGATATTCCCGGTAACGCAGATACAGCGCACCATCGAATCTTACGGCAGGCGAATTGCCCTGCGGGTACGGCGTTAGGCGGGGAAAAAACAGCGGCACCGAACGCCTGTAAATCTCAAAGTCACTGCCAAAGAGCTGGGCCATTGTCGACGCTTCGACGCGCATAACGGGCAGATAGATGCCAATAAACAGCGCGGCGAACAGCAGTGCCAGCCACCAGCGGCCGGAAGCGATTGTAAAACCTAGCCCAAGCAGGAAGCTACCAAAGTAGAGCGGATTGCGGGTAAAGGCGTAAGGTCCGGAGGTCGCGAGTTGTGCATTTTTTCGGATATGTCCGGAAGCCCAGGCGCGAATCGCTAACCCTAAGACCGAAACACAAGCTCCAGCCGTCAGAGCAACCGGCGTGGGGCGCGCGAAGAACAGGAACACGGCCGCGCACACAAACCCGAGCGGCACTCGCCAGCGCTGAATCCACGTTCCACCTCTTCGCATTAGAGTCTCTTCCTTGCGTCTTGC
>CBFGMX010000066.1:0-26940 GCA_965649955.1 uncultured bacterium | reverse complement strand
ACGTATCGACCACCAGCTTCATCGCCGGTTTGATCGGGTAAATCCATTCTTTCTGGGCGATGTATTCCTTGAGAATGTCGTTCTGGAGCGTGCCGGAGATTTTGGACCAGTCCGCGCCCTGCTTCTCCGCTACGACGAGGTACATCGCCAACAGAACAGATGCCGGCGCATTGATCGTCTGCGAGACTGTAACTTGCTCGAGCGGAATTCCATCGAACAGCACTTCCATGTCCGAGAGCGACGAAACGGCGACGCCGCACTTCCCGACTTCACCTTCCGAGAGCGGCGAGTCGGCGTCATAGCCCATCAAAGTGGGCAGATCGTAGGCGACGGACAGGCCAGTCTGGCCCTGTTCGAGCAGGTATTTGAATCGGGTATTGGTTTCTTCCGGAGTACTGAATCCGGCAAACTGGCGCATCGTCCAGAGTTTGCCGCGGTAGCCGGTCGGGTGAATGCCGCGTGTGTAAGGAAACTCACCGGGAAACGAGATGTCGCGCGAAAAATCGACGTTTTCGATATCGACCGGCGTGTAAAGCCGGTCCACCTCTTTAAGTGAAACGGTTTGGAAGCTCTTTTTGCGTTCGGGACGTTTTGCGAGTGCCGGATCGAGTGTTTCGTTTTCCCATCGCTCCTTCTCGACCTCGACGGGTGAGGAGCTTTCCTTTGTTTCGGGCATTCTACCTCTCAAGAATAGGCGTTTTCCTTACGAAATCGGATATTAGTCGTTTTCCCGCGATGGCGCAAAGACGCAAAGAAAATTCACAGAACGTGCCTGGCGTCTTTGCGTTAACTTTTGTTCTTTAGGACGGGAGCGCGGCTGCGATGGCAGTCACAGCCGCGCCACACGGAAGGTACCCGGTTGCGTGGATGTCGAGCAGGGGAAAATCTACAGGCAGGTTTCGGCAGGCATAGAACTCAATCTCCTTATTTTTCTCAATCCATTTTGTGGCACTCATCGACTAGCGTTTAGTCAAGAGGAACGACGTATTCATTGCTGCGGACCATGTTCAGGCGCGCTCGTGCGGCCGTCTCTATCGTCCGTGGATCGGTGCGAAGCCGTTCGACTTCAGCCTTCAACGACTGATTCACATTGCGTAGTGCTTCCACATCGGTTTGCATTACGGAGAATTGCTGCGCGGCCACCTGGAACTTCGCGTGCGTTCGCATGTTCACCGTTACGCAAACCGCGAAAGTAGCCAGCAAAATCATGCCGAAAACCACCCACGAGGGAACTAACCCTCCTCGGCGTCGCACTTCGGTGCGCGTCCCGATAATCTCCATCGAGATCTGTTGCATCGAGGCCAGAGAACCACCGGAGCGCGGCAGCACACGCTGCGATCTGATGCGCTCATCAACCCAGTAAGTATTTGCGACCTTGCTCATAAAACCTCCCAGTTCGTTTGCCGATTCCATTCGCCTAAATACGTACCAGGGTTCGAGGCCCCAACGGACGCACAAAGTGCACGAATCGTCGTAAACTCTGTATTTACAATATTTTCAGACGCCGTAGTTGCCGGCGCTGCAATCCCACTCGTCGGGACGCCAATTTTCTGCGGACGGTGACCTTCGATGGATGACCTAACCGGCTTTTGACCACCAGGGACAATCGTCTCTTCATTGATCAAGTCTCCACTGTGCATTCGACCAATTCCCCGGACTCGATTTGTTCCTGCTCGAGTTAAGAGGCTGCTTAACTCAACTTGAGAGTTTGTCCACAATATAGCCGGTCAGTGGGGCGTCACTGCCCCAACTAAATGTAGTTTGTCGCGTTGTCAATTGATTGCGGCTCAACAACTTAGCAGCAATAGGGCGGAATGTAGCACCCGTGCTTAAGGGTGTAAAGATATTTCCAAGACATTTCCGTTCAATGCTTTAAGTGCGTAAGTTCAACATTTACTTGAACTAAGAGCGCTTAAACCAGCAAATTTGGCGAACGTCTGGCGAACGAAAATCGAGCACCCTTCCGGCTCGCCAAACAACCCGGCACGCCCGATTTAAAGTTGTTGACAGGTTTAAACAGCCGCAACTAGACTTGTAGCCGTGTGGCGACAAACCAATCCACACGGATTGCCCCGCTTAGTGCATTAGTCCTCATTAGAAACAGTCACAAGAGTTCATGAGTAAACACGGAAGGGGTGTCGATGTCTGACTCTTCGGTCCTGGCGCCGGACGTTCCAACATCCGACTCGAATTCAATCAAGCTTCCGATAAGTTCCATGGTCCGCGCCGTGTGCGAGGCCGCGAATGGCGGTCCTGATCTCCTGTACGAGGTCATGATCAAGATGAGCCTCATGGTGGAGGCCACCGCGCCGACCTACGGTTTGTCGATCTGGGCGACCTCGACTGACGGCAAGCCGAGCCTGCGGTGGGCCGAAGGTCTAGAGGAAGAAGAGATAGCGACTGCGGAAGGCGTGGTGACGGAGATCTTCACCAGCCAGGGACGTCCGCAGCCTGCCCAGGAAGGCGATCAGTCCATCTGTCTGTTGCTGGCGCTGCCGTCGAGCACGCGCGAGGGCGCTGCACTTTACGGCCGCTGTGTCAGACCACTGACGGCCGATCAGGCGAAAGAACTCAATGCGCTCAGCAATGTGGCCCACCTGGCCCACTCCCACCAGTCATCCGGGACGCCTGTCGACAACCCGGCGCGGCCCGTGACGACGATGCCGACGTCCAGTTCACTACCAGGAATGGTTTTCAGCAGCCGGGCGATGTGCGAAGTGGCGCGAAACATCGAGCGGATCAAGGATTCAAACTCGACGATTCTCGTGACGGGAGAGTCCGGCACCGGAAAGGAACTGATCGCGCGCGCGATTCACCGGCTCAGTCGTCGATCGGAGAGCGAGTTTATCCCGTTCAATTGCTCGGCGGTTCCGGCGGAACTGATCGAGAGCATGCTGTTTGGTCACCGTCGCGGAACGTTTACCGGCGCGATGTCGGACCAGGCCGGACTGATCCGTTCTGCCGAGAACGGTACATTGTTTCTCGACGAGATCGGCGACCTGCCGCTTTCGTTACAGCCGAAGCTTCTGAGATTTCTTCAGGAAGGCGAGATTCACACGCTGGGTGAGCGTGCGCCGCGCAAAGTCAATGTGCGTGTGATTGCCGCCACTCACAAAGATCTCGAGCAACTGGTAAGCGAAAAGCTTTTTAGAGAGGACCTCTATTACAGAATCGCGACGCTGACGGTCCAGGTGCCGCCATTACGCGAGCGGCCGGAAGACATCTCCGCGCTGATTTCGCACTTCGTCAGCTATTACGCGCGCAAAAATGAACGCCCGATTTCTGGAATCACTGCCGACGCGATCCAGATTCTCGAGACCTACTCCTGGCCCGGCAACGTGCGCGAGCTGGCGGCAGAGATGGAGCGCCTGGTCCTTTACGCCGAAGACGACGGCTACATTCGACCTCAGAACATCAGCGCCAGGATCTTCCCGCAGGGCAATACCGGCAATCTACCACCCGCGGAAAAACTGGAAGATCTGCTGGACAACTACGAACGACGGGTCATAACCGAAACGCTCAGGCGTCATGACTGCAACGTTGCCAAGGCGAGTGAAGCGCTCGGACTCGGATCACGCCAAACCCTCTACAAGAAGCTCAAGCGCCTCGCGATCGATATCGGCGACTTCCTCCAGGAAGATACGGAGCCCGGCATGCAGTACCGGGCCTAATGTTCCTGTCATCCGCTTTTTCTAATTCTTCCTCGCTCTTGTCAACTCCGGGCTACAAACAAGGATCTCCCATAATTCCCCACGTTCATCACGCAAGCCAGTTCTTTCACACCTGATGGACCACTTGAGCTTGTCAACCGCGGGCGACAAATCGAACCTGCTGGACCAGCAAAACCCTCATAAATCCAGCAATGGTCCAATGGCACACCGGTTGTAACTGTCATGCACGTCGCGAAGCAACATTGCCTCGCATCAACTGGCGAGCAGACAAACCTTATGAAATCGAACACCACTAGAAACCTGGCATCAGTTGTAATGCTCGTAATCCTTTCTCCGATTCTTGCGCTGGCCATTCTGGTCAGCATCAAGACCGCGGGGATCCAGGATAACGAAGTATTACTGCTGTTGTTGACGTTATCTAGTGCCGTGTTGAGTGGAATCAATGGCTTTGGCCGCCGCACGGCCACTGCGATTCCGCTTTCTACCGTGCGTGCCACATGCGCCGGTGACGATCCTTCCCGAGGTCGCATTCCCTTGTCAGCTCACTCGCAGCAATAAGCCTAATCGAACACCAAAAGGAGCAACAAAATGATTAAGAGATTTTTCCGTGATGAAACCGGTCTTGAACTTTCCGAGTACGCAGTTGCCGCAGCGCTCGTCGCGTTGGCAGCCGTCGCCGCTTTCCAACTGTTGGGCGATAACATCGGCATCAAGATCGACGAACTCGCCAACAAGATCTCGCAGTAGTACCGAGACCTAACGACGCCGGCAGCGGCTCGACCTTCGTGTTGCTGCCGGTTTGAGGAAGGCTCAAGCCTTCAATCGAGGATCGAACCATGATCATCAAATTCTTGAGAGATGAAACCGGGCTTGAGCTCTCCGAGTACGCCGTGGCCGCAGCACTCGTAGCGGTCGCGACGGTCATGGCGTTCCAGTTACTAGGAACGAACATCGGGGCGAGAATTGAAACTTTGGCAGGTTTCATCAAGTGAACTTCGAACAGTGACTGCCATCGGGTGGCGCGCCTTGTGAAGCTCGACTACACAGGTGCGCCGCCACCTTTCCGCTCTATTTTTCCGCAAAGCAATCAGCCGAAATGCTTAGCCCAACCGCAACAGTTTTCGAACTATTCTTAGTTCCGCTCGCCGTTCTGATCATCTATCACGACGTGCGGTATCGCCGCATTCCTAATCCATTCGTACTTGCCACTCTGATCAGCGGGCTGACTCTCAACTTCGCCATGGGCGGGTTGAACGGCGCCATGAACAGCGTTGGTGGCTGCGTGTTGGCTTTCATTCTGATGTTTATCTTGCACGTCTTCGGAGCGATGGGCGCAGGCGACGTCAAACTCTTCGCCGCGATCGGATCCGTTATCGGTGCGCAACTGGTTCTTCCAACTTTCGTAGTCGTGGTCCTGACCGGTGGTCTACTCGCGCTGGTGACCACACTGCGTTCCGGAGTTTTCGGCACGACCATGCACCGGGTGTTGCAGATCCTGGTCGGCTTACTGCCGGGATGGCAAATGCCCAAATTCAGTGTCCCTGCTGATCGTCGCCTCACCATTCCCTACGGTGCGGCGATCACCATCGGCGCCATTATCGCAACCGCGATCTTCCACGCTTAACAGCGGCAATTAACTAGGCCTGGACCTAGCGAGAACGGAGAGTTGATTCCATGCGAAACAAACGTTTCTTCATAGTTTTGGTAGGGGCGCTGATTTTCGGAGTGCTCGCTGCCGTGTCAGTCAGCAGATATTTATCGAGCGCCCAGGCCTACACGAAGAATCTGAATAAGGTAGCCGTGGCGAAGGTAGCCATCCCGATCGGAAGCAAGATCATTGCCGAGCAGATCATGGTGGTCCAGTTCCCGAAGGAGTCCACTCCCGACGGTGCTTTCGACTCCGTGGAGAAATTGGCCGGCCGCGTTGCCGTGGTGAACATCGGCGCGCGCGAACCGATTACGGAATCACGTCTCGCAGCGGAAGGAACCGCGGCAGGCCTGTCGGCGATCATCCCCGAGGGCTATCGCGCGATGACCGTGAAGGTCGACGATGCGGCCGGTATCTCCGGATTCATTCAGCCGGGTGCGCTGGTTGACGTCGTCGTGACGATCGATCCCGAAGGTTCGGGCAGGCAGGACCCCATTTCGAAGATCGTGTTGCAGAACATCAAGGTTCTCGCGAACGGTCAGAATATCGACAAGCCTGAAAACGAACGCGAAGCCAACAGCGTGAAGGCCGTCACTCTCCAGGTGACTCCCGAGCAGGCTGAGAAACTCGCGCTCGCCGCGACCGAAGGCAAACTTCAGCTCGTGATGCGCAGCCAGATCGACCAGGGCAACGAAGAAACGCCTGGCGTCAACAAGCGCAACCTGTTGACTGGCGACAAAGCGATGCCGGTTCCCGATCCGGGCGCACTGAAGAGTGAACAGCCCAAAAGCGAAGCGAAGCCGGTCCGCCGCGCTTCGAAACCAGTAGAAACCGCCCCAGCTCCTCAACCGACTCCGCGCACGCAAGTCGAAATGATCGAAGGCGCGAAGAAGCGCAACGTCGAGTTTCCATAGTTAGTGTCATTCAAAAATTCGTGCCCGGCGCGACCAGCGCCGGGTAACTCTTGAAGTTGATCGCACCGACGATCGCAGAAACAAAGGAGCATAAGACCATGCAGAGCCGTTCCCCAGTTCCGCGCCGAGTGAGTTTATTGCTGGCGTCGTTGATTACCATCTTTAGTTATTCCATCTCCCACGCCCAGGAAACCTCCTACAAGGCGTCGTTCGGTCAGAACAAAGAAGCCATTGCCGTAAACGTTCTCGTCGGCCAGTCGCGTGTGATCAATTTCGATCGCCCGGTCGGACGTTTTTCGGTTTCGAACCCTGAAATCGCCGAAGCCGTGCTCGTCACGCCAGACCAGGTGCTCGTCAATGGCAAGGCTTTTGGTCAGGTCAACTTCATCGCGTGGGAACAAACCGGTGGACAGTTCCTGGTGTTTGACGTTTTCGTCCGCGCCAACCTGTCGCTGATCGATTCCCAGATTCGCGCGTTGTTTCCGAAAGACGACATCCGCCTGAGCCAGGCCAATGGTTCGGTCGTGATCTCCGGCAGCGTGGCGAACGCCGCGACGGCCGCTCAGGTTCAGAGCGTGATCGAAGCCGCCAATTTCAAAGTCGTCAACATGCTGAACACGCCGGTCACCAACGCGACCCAGATTCAACTGCAAGTGCGCGTCGCGGAAGTGAATCGCACGCGGTTGCGCGACTACGGCACGTCGTTCCTGACAGGACCTCCGGGAGGAACCGGTGGTTACTGGAACAGCGGCGGTGGTCCAACCAGCATGGGCGACACCACTTTGGGACCGGGCGGCGCGTTTGTCGACCTGATCCTTCAGCCGGCGCTGAACCTGTTCGTTTTCAATCGTCAGATCAACACCGGTGCGCTGCTCAGAATGATGCGTCAGGAAGGCGCCTTCCGTGAGTTGGCCGAGCCAAACCTGATCGCCATGAACGGTCAGCAGGCAAGCTTCCTCGCGGGCGGTGAGTTCCCGGTGCCAGTGCTCCAGATGAGCAACAACGGCAACGGCATCACCATCGTTTGGAAAGAATATGGTATCCGTCTGAACTTCAAACCGACCATCATCGACGAAGACCACATCCGTCTCGAGCTCGAGCCGGAAGTCTCCACGATCGATTTCAACAACGGCATCCGTTTCAACGGTTTCGTAATTCCGGCACTGCGCACTCGTCGCGCGAAGACCGGTGTTGAGCTGCGCGATGGCCAGTCGTTCGCGCTCGCCGGCCTGCTCGACAACAACGAAACGAAGTCGTTGTCGCGTATTCCGGTTGTCAGTTCGATTCCGATTCTCGGCAATCTCTTCAAATCGAAGTCGTTCGAGAAGAAGGAAACCGAACTGATGTTTTTCGTCACCGCGTACATGGTCAAGCCGGTCAACGGCGACGACCTGCCGACGATGCGTGGCATGGACGGTCTGAAGGGCAACTCACCGTTGGGCCTCGAGCCGAAGGGTGAAGGCATCTCGGGCGAGACCGGTTACAAGGTTTCAGGACAGAACGGCGAAGTGTCGCCTTCCACTCCGGTGACGACTCCTGCCGCGCCGGCCAAAGTTGAAGAACGCAAAACCAAGGCTGCCGAAACTACAACGCAAACCAGTACCTCCGGATCAGTCAGCAGTGTTCGCAACACGAACCCTGCGTTACCCGTCGCGAAAGTGCGACGCGTCGACTTCAATCCGGAGTCAGTAAGAGCATGGTAGTTGTTTGCCGAATAGATCTTCGTTCGCAGCAGAGGGGGGAAGAACATGAAGAAGAGGTCAAACAAACACGCGGGAAGTAACAAACGTGAGCGAGGTTCCATTCTGGCTACATCCGCAATCGGGATGTTGTCAATCCTGCTGGCAGTAGGTTTGGGAGTTGATATCAGCAGGTTCTATCTGGCGAAAGCGGAACTACAAAATGCAGCGGATGCAGCGGCCCTCGCCGCTGTATCCGCGCTCGACACTTCGCCGCTCGGCATTACCAAAGCCGTCGATCGCGCGGTAGCGAGCATGAACAAGTACGACTTCAATCAGACGGGTGTGAGTTTCCCCCGCTCCAACGTCTTGTTTGCAGTCAATCTTGAAGGCACCTACATGGACGAAGCGTCTGCTCAGACGCAGTCCGACGACATTCGCTTCGTTAGAGTAACGACGCCTCCATCCGCGGTGGGCGTTTCGTTTGCGGTGACCGTCCTCGGCAACAGCAAGAACCTGAGCGCGAATGCGACCGCAGGACTGTCAGTGCCGCTAAACCGGTTCTGCAATTTTCTGCCTGTGTCCGTGATCGACTACGGCACGCCAATCAGTCCGGGCAACACTTACACGTTCCGAGCGAGCTCGGGCACTTCAGTGGCCCCGGGCAACTACCAGATTCTCGCCGTCGCCGGTGAGGGTGGTAAGGATGTTCGTATCGGTATCGCAGCCGGCGTCGACAGATGTGCTTCACCCGGTGAGGAATACGCCGTCGATACAAAACCCGGCGTCACCGCTGGTGCTGTGAGACAGGGATTGAATA
Source organism: uncultured bacterium (assembly GCA_965649955.1). Lineage (GTDB taxonomy): Bacteria > Acidobacteriota > Blastocatellia > Pyrinomonadales > Pyrinomonadaceae > PSRF01. The sequence goes on along the minus strand of CBFGMX010000066.1, from coordinate 18,208 downwards.
CTCGATTTGACGAGTATGTAACGTCCCAGGTCAATCCTGACGAGATGCCGCCAGACTCGAATATCCAGGAAAACATTAATCACGATGATTACCTGGCCCGCAATCCTTTTAAGTCGCCGAGCCACACAGGCGTAGACGGCCGTCGCATCGTTGTGATCCCTATCGTGAAAGAAGGTGAGTACGACCAGGGCCGTAACGTCGTGAGGTTCGATCGCTTTGGCTTCTTCTTCCTGCAAACCAAGGTTGGCGGCGGAAGTGGTGGCGACCTGGTTGCCGAGTACATCGACGACGTCGTGATCGGCCAGGGCGGATACGATCCCAACGGTGCTCCGGTGAACGGTCTCATGGCGGTTCCGGTTCTTTACAAATAAGGCGGCAATCATGATGCACCATCGAATAAGAAAGATTCGAAACACTCGACGCACGCGCCGCTTTCAATGGCTGAACCGTTTTCGCCGCGACGAACAGGGCGTGCAACTCCTGGAACTCGCGATAGTGATTCCGATCCTGTTGCTGCTGTTCGCGGGCGTTGCGGAGTTTGGCCGTTACTTTTACGAGTACAACACGCTGGCGAAAGCTTCGCGGCTTGGCGCTCGTTACCTGGCTTCGAAATCCGTCGCCAGCGCGACCAACTACGAAACAGTCGCGAAGAACATCGTCGTCTACGGAAACGCCGCGGGAACTGGTTCACCCATCCTTGATGGTCTAAGCCCGAGCAACGTAACCGTTACTTACCAGGGCGGAACGTCCGGCGTGCCGGACACCGTGACCGTGAGCATTAGCGGCTTCGAACACGAACCCATTTTCGACCTCGGCGGGTTGCTGCGCAACGATAGCTTGTCGCTCGCGGTTGAGGTGAAACCAAGCGTAACGATGCGTTACCTGCTTACAACGCCGGCTATATGAAAGGCACAACTATGCTGCGCCTTAAGAAAAACAGAAAAAATGAAAGAGGCTCAACCCTGGTTGAGTTTGCAATTGGAGTGACTGTGTTTGCGACCGCGATGTTAGCGGTTCTGGAGTTCGGCAGAGTGTTGTGGGTCCACAACGCTCTGACAGACGCTGCGCGTCGTGGCGCCCGCTACGCTGTGCTGCATTCGCAGAGCGACAGCGCGGCAGTCAAGAACGTTGTCGTTTACGGCGATGCCTCCGGTGGGGGCAATCCCATGTTGGAGAACCTGACGACGGAGAAGGTGAACGTCGTCTACGACAACTTTGGTCTGAACGATGGGACCGTGACGGTCAGCATCGACGAATATCAGTTTCAGTTTGTGATTCCGATCGTCGGTACGACCATCACGATGCCGAGTTATTCGACCACGCTTACGGGTGAATGCGCCGGGTTTATTCCGGGTCCGGTGTAAGTCAACGCGGCTCTTGAAATCGGGGAGGTTGGACCTTCGATTGTGTCAACAACAGGAAATCTTAGTCTTCGAACCCACTGCCGGGCGGCTCCGTGAATAGCCCGCCTGTCGCACATCGCGCCCGAGTGACATCGGCCTTGTGAGTTTTGCGATGTCCCGCCGCTAATCCCCCGGCACTCTGTCAGTCATTTTCAATTCAGCAGAGAACGCCACCGGCAGTGGGATCGAAAGAACCAGTAAAGAGGAACAGATGACCGAACCAATTTCAGTAGTAGTGCTGAGCACCGGGCTTGAAAACTTCAAAGACATTCGCAGGGCTTTGACTGCCGAATCGCGCGTGCAACTGCTCGCCGGCGGCAACGATGCCGATCAGCTTTACGAAGAGATTGTTCGCTTGAAGCCGACCGCCGCGATCATCGCGCTCGGTCCAAACGCCGACAACGCGGTGCGATTCATAGAGCGTTTGAATTCCGAGTGCTCGAACACCGCACTGATCTCCGCTGCACAGGACGCGTCCCCCGATCTGATCCTGCGAAGCCTGCGCGCCGGCGCGCGTGAGTTTCTGCGACTTCCAATTAATGCCGACGAACTGCGTACCGTACTCGATCGCATTTCGGACTTCACCATCAAACAGGTCGAAACGCCGAAGAAAAAAGGCCGCATGGTCGCCGTGTTTTCGAGCAAAGGTGGCTGCGGCACTTCGTTCATGGCGACGAACCTCGCCGCCGCGACAAATTCGAAGACCGTGCTTGTCGATTTGAACCTTCAGGCCGGCGACTTACCGCTGTTCCTCGGACTCGACGCGAAATACTCCATCGCGGACATGGTTGAAAAGCGACAACGTCTCGACGAAGAGCTCATCAACAGCCTGGTGACGCCACATTCGAAGAACCTGTGGTTGCTCGCGGCCCCGCGCGAAGCGGATTCGGCCGACGAGATCGAACCGCAACACGTTTTCGAAGTGCTACAGAAACTGCGGGAGCATTACGACTATGTGGTGCTCGATCCGCAACACACGTTCGACTCGATCACGCTCGCCGCGCTGGATCAGTCAGACGAGATCGTCCTGGTCTTGACGCTCGACATTCCGGCCATCCGCAGCACACAGCGAGCGCTCGAGATTTTTGATCGACTGGGTTACCCGCGAAAGAAAGTGCGCATCGTCGTGAATCGCTGGAGCAAACAGATCGATCTCGATCTGCGCCAGGTTGAAAAGTTCCTGGGAGAACCGTGCGTGGGATTTGTGCCTAGTGATTACCAGACGGCGGTTAGTTCGATAAACCTCGGCACGCCGCTGGTCCAGGCCGAACCCACTTCAAAGATCGCGCTGGAAATTCGTCGCATCGCGCAGCAGATGTCGTTAGGCGTCGCGCCAATCGAGGACGCGGGTCCGCGTCGCGGCTTTTTGAGCTCGCTGCTCAAGAAGCAGTCGTCGCAAAGGCAGTTCAACCTTCAAACCTCAATGGAAAAGGTCTAGTTGAAGCGGCGAACCGCCGCATTCGGAAAACATCATGGCACTACGTGAAAGATTAATCGGCAATCAAAACGTTCCCGGCGGCGGCGTTTCGGACGGCACGGGCCAACATTCTTTCCAGGAGATGAAGTCGCGCCTGCACCGCACGCTGATCAACCGGATGGACCTGACAAAGCTGGGTACGCTGACCCCCGAACAGGTCCACGCCGAAGTTTCTCGTTTGGCGGAAAGCGTGCTGGCCCAGGAAGCCATGCCGTTGTCGGCTTCCGAACGCGAACGGTTGGTCAACGACGTTCAGCACGAACTGTTTGGTCTCGGACCACTCGAGCCGTTGCTCAAGGATCCGACCATCTCCGACATCCTCGTCAACTCCCACGACACGATCTACATCGAGCGTCGCGGGCGGATCGAACCCACCAACGTGCGGTTCAAGGACGACGAACACCTGATGCGCGTGATCGAGCGAATCGTTTCGTCAGTGGGACGCCGCATCGATGAGTCGTCGCCGATGGTTGACGCTCGTTTGCAGGATGGTTCTCGCGTCAACGCGATCATTCCGCCGCTGTCTATCGATGGACCAGTGCTTTCGATTCGTCGTTTTGGTTCCGATCCGCTGCGCATGAGCTCGCTGATCGAGAACAAGGCCTTGACGAAAGACATCGCCGACATGCTTCAAATGGTCGTGCACGCCCGTCTTAACGTTCTGATCTCTGGCGGAACCGGCGCCGGTAAAACGACGCTGCTCAACGCGCTGTCCGCTTTCATTCCCGAGAACGAACGTATCGTGACGATCGAAGACTCGGCGGAACTTCAACTGCAACAGCCGCACGTCGTGCGCCTTGAAACGCGGCCGCCGAACATCGAAGGCCGCGGCGAAGTGACTCAGCGAGATCTTGTACGCAACGCCCTTCGTATGCGTCCCGATCGCATCGTGATCGGCGAGGTGCGCGGCGGTGAAGCGATCGACATGCTTCAGGCCATGAACACCGGCCACGACGGCAGTTTGACGACGATTCACGCAAATACCCCACGCGATGCGCTGGCTCGCCTCGAGACCATGATCCAGATGACGGGTATGCGTCTTTCGGATCGCGCCATGCGACAGCAGGTGGCGTCGGCGATCAATCTTGTCGTCCAGGTCGCACGACTGTCTGACGGTTCCCGGCGCGTGACGTCCATCTCCGAAATCACCGGCATGGAAGGTGAGACGATCACGATGCAGGAGATCTTCATGTACGAGCGCACCGGCGTCGACAAGGATGGTCAGGTGATTGGACGGTTCAGGCCGACGGGAATTCGCCCGCGGTTTGCGGAACGGTTGAAAGCATGCGGCTTGCAGTTGCCCCGCGTCTTCTTCGAGGAGATGTAAATGATCATATCGTTTCTAGTATTCGTGTTTGCTCTCTTCCTGGTGCTGGGGGCCTATCTCCTGGCGACACACGGCACGGACAAGAAGCGCGCGCGCCTGCAAAAACGGCTCTCCGAAGCGCTGCTGCATTCCGCTCACACTGAAGACGTGGATGTAGTGCTCGCTCGCAACGAGTTGATGAGCGAGATCCCGTGGGTCAACCGCACGATGATCAGTCTCCAGGCTGCGCTGCACCTGAAGCGCATGTTGGACCAGGCGGATCTGCATATTACGCCGTCGCGGTTGTTGATGTTTTCGGTAATGGCCGGATTGCTTGGTGGACTCGCAGCCTCAGTGCTGACCGTGTTCATTCCGATCATGATCCTCGCGGGACTCGTCTGTGCGTCGATTCCGCTGTTGCACGTCTGGTGGAAACGCAAGAAACGGTTCGACGCTTTTCTCGAACAGCTTCCGGACGCACTCGATCTGATCAGCCGCGCGCTCAGTGCCGGCCACGCCTTCTCCGAAGCGCTGCACATGGTTTCGCTCGAAATGCCCGATCCGATTGCCGCGGAGTTTCGCAAGGCTTATGAGGAACAGAACCTCGGTCTTTCAGTGAAACTCGCGCTGGAAAACCTGACTGCCCGCATGCCGATACTCGATCTGAAGATGTGCGTGACGGCGATCCTGATCCAACGCGAGACCGGCGGTAACCTCGCCGAGATTCTCGAAAAAGTTGCGTACACGATTCGCGAACGCTTCCGCATCCTGGGCGACTTGAAAACGTTGACTACGAGCTCACGCATGTCGGCGTGGCTGTTGTGTGCGTTGCCGATCTTCGTGGCGATGGCAGTCACCGTAATGAATCCTGATTACATGAGCGTGCTGTGGAAAGATCCGCGCGGTCATTACCTGATCGCGGCGGCACTGATCATGCAGATCACGGGGATGTTGATTGTTAGGAAGATATTGAGAATCAAGATTTAGGACACGGACGATAAGCCAATGCTACTCATAATCGCCATCTCCACTTTTGTCTGCATCTCGCTCGGAATGCTGGGTGTCTACTGGCTGGTATACAGACCGCAGAGCGCTGCAACCGAAAGATTGCGCCGTCTCGCAGGTGGAAAAGAAAGCACGGTCCAGAACGTGCAGTCGGCCGTCATGCCCGACGAGCGGCCCGCCACCGAGCTCGCGCAAAAGATCGCTTCGCCGCTGAACAGGCTGTTGCCACCGTCGGCAACCGAAGCGCGCAAGCTGCAAAAGCAGTTGATGCACGCGGGATTTCGCTCGGCTGAGGCCCCGATCATTTATCGCGCGATTCAGTTGGGCGCGATGGCTGGATTTCCGCTGGTCGTCGCCGGCGTCTGTGCGTATTTGGCGAAGCCTCTTCAGGATGCGCTCGTCTATATCATCGTAGCCTTTGTCGCCGGATTCTTCCTTCCTCGTTATTTTCTGTCGCGCGTTACGAAGAACCGGCAACGCGAACTGCGTTGGGGACTCGCGGATGCTCTCGACCTGATGGTTGTTTCGGTTGAAGCAGGTCTGGGACTTAACGCGGCGATGATGAAAGTCGCGAGCGAGCTGCGAGACGTTCACAGCGCGATCGCCATCGAGTTTGAACTGGCGAACCTCGAGATTCGCGTCGGACGCGAGCGTGACGAAGCGTTACGCAATCTCGCTGAACGCACGGGCGTCGACGATCTGCGCAGTCTCGTGGCTATGCTGATTCAGACCGACAAGTTTGGTACTTCGATCGCCAAAGGATTGCGAGTGTTCTCGGATGGACTGCGCACGAAGCGCCGCCAGCGAGCCGAACAGGAAGCGCAAAAGGCCGCAGTCAAACTGCTGTTTCCCCTGGCATGTTTTCTGTTTCCCACGCTTTTCATCGCGATTCTTGGCCCCGCTGCCCTCAACCTCATGGACGTGCTGGCAAGAATGGGCTAGAGGTCAGAATCTAGAGGAGTGGACCAATGAGCAAACGCAGAATCATAGCGGTTCTAATCGCTTTCGTATTGACGATAGCCGCCACGGCGATGTGGAGCGCATCGACCGATGAACGTGAGGGCGATCCGGATGCGATCGTTCTGGAAGATTCGGGTTCAGAGGCAGGCACCAGCGCGGAGCAGCCGAAGAAGAAGGGCGGCAACAAGGTTGTTAAAGTTCTCGCCGCGCCGTTCAAAGCTTTCGGCCGCCTATTTGGTCGCGGTGGCAAGGATGAGAACAAGATTGAGCGCATGACCGAGAAAGACGCTGAGCGTTTTGAGAGCGTCGGCGTGACGCGAGTTGAGGATGCGCGGACGTTGAAGCGCGTGACTTCCGCCAGCTCCGCCCGCGAGCATCTCGAAGCGGGGCGTGAGTTCCTGCTGAACGGCGCCTACAACGAAGCGGTCACCGAACTTTCGATGGCCGTGTCGCTCGATCCGAAACTTACGGAAGCGCACAACCTGCTGGGTGTTGCGTTCGACAAGAAAGGTTTCGCCGATCGCGCCAAGGAATCTTTTGAACGTGCCGTGAAGCTTGAAGAAGACGCGGAGACGCTGAACAACCTCGGCTTCGCACTCTACCAAAACGGCAACTATCGTGCGGCCGTAGACCGTCTCAAGCGCGCAGCTAAACTGGCGCCGGCAGACGAGAGAATTCTCAACAATCTCGGTCTCGCGTATTGCCGTCTTGGAAAGATCGACGAAGCGTACAAGGCATTCGCGCGCGCCACTGGACCACTAACGGGCAATCTCAACACCGGCAAAATGTTGGAACGATTTGGTCGTGAAGACGACGCGATTCGTTACTACGAGGCCGCGCGACAGATCGAACCGAACAACACGATCGCGCTGCGACGCCTTGCCGATCTGTATCACCGCGTGGGCCGCACCGCGGATTCAGAATCCGCTCGCGCCGCGCTGGTAATCGCGTCCAACGGCACCATCCTGGTTACTAACGGGAAGTAGTTTACAGCGGCTCGGTCGATAGCAACTTGCTTCAACCGCTTCCGACCTCGCCGCCTGAATGTGAGGCGTGGCTCTGCCCCGCCGGAAAGAAAGAGAGTCTCGCGATGTCGCATACGACAATTCTGACGCGCGCGGAAGTCGAAAGCATGGGCCCGCCACTCCCCGAGGAGATTGCCGACACCGGCATTTCCGAGCAGTTCCTGTGCGACCTAACGTTGAAGCACGTGGCCATGTTGCCCGAGCCGACGACCACCGCCGTTGCCGAACGCATCAACCTTCCGCGCACGCTGACTGAAGATCTGCTTCAGAGCCTGTACCGGGAGAAACTGATCGAAGTGAAGAAGCAGTCGGCAATCGGTTCGACGCGCTACGCGATGTTGGACCACGGCTGGGACCGTCTCACGCGTCTGTTGTCGGTTTGCGGTTACGTTGGACCAGCGCCGGTTTCGTTGCGCGACTACTCGCACATGATGAAGTTGCAGTCGATTCCGTCGAACCCGGCATCGATGGAAACAGTGCGACAGGCGTTTCACGATCTCGTGCTGCCCGAGTCGTTGTTGCAGACGCTGGGCTGCGTCATCAACTCGCGCCGCTCTTTATTCCTGACCGGACTGCCCGGAACAGGTAAGACTGCCGTTGCCGAACGTATCAACGGCGCGCTGGCGGGCGCGATCTGGATTCCGTATGCAGTCGAGATCGACGGACAGATCATCCGCGTATTCGACTCGCACTGCCACGAAGCCGCAGCGCCAGAAGATACTCCGATCGATTACGATCGCCGCTGGGTGTGCATAAAGCGCCCGCTGGTCGTTGTCGGCGGCGAGTTGACGCTGGAGAATGCGGACCTGACGTGGAGCGAAGCGGCGAAGTTTTACGAAGCGCCGTTTCAGATGAAATCAAATGGCGGTACGCTCGTCATCGACGACTTCGGACGCCAACGCGTAGCACCACAGGATCTGCTAAACCGCTGGATCGTTCCGCTCGAAAGACGCGTCGACTATCTCGCGCTACACACAGGAAAGAAGATCGAGGTTCCGTTCGAGCAGCTCGTCGTGTTTTCGACAAACCTTGACGAAAACGATCTCGCCGACCAGGCGTTCCTGCGACGCATGGGCTATCGAGCGCGCGTCGAGCCGCCTACGGCCGGCGCCTATTCCGATATCTTCAGATATCAGGCGAGCAAGCGTGGCATGAAAGTCGATCAGGCGGTCTTGGACCACATTCTGAAGAAGTACCAGGTCGAGCGCCGTCAGATGAAAGGCTGCGAACCTCGAGACCTGATGGATCGCGCCACCGATATTTGCCAGTTTGAAAAACACAACCTGCAACTGACGCCGCATATCGTTGACATCGCCTGGCGCAACTACTTCGGCACGTCGCACTCGTTCGCGCAACAGGAAGACAGAACCCAAAAGGCGTTGGCTGATCCACTGGAACTGTAATCATGATTGCCCGGCTACTTCTGATCGGAATTCTGGTCACGGTCTACTCGGGTCACGGATCTGCACAGGTCCGTGAAGAAGTCAGACTGAAAATGGCAGACGGTTCGTACCTTGTTGTAGACGAAGCGACCGAGACGCCGCACGGAATCTGGTATCGCCAGGGAAGTCTCAGCAATCTCCTGCCGAAGAACAAAGTCAAAAAGATCGAACGCACCACTCCGGAACCCGCAGCCGAACCGGTCAAGAGCTCGAACGACGACGATCATTTCGAAGTTACTAACGACGCCGTTGCCGAAGCTGCACCCAAGAACGGAACCTACGATCAGCCGGTCTGGATCTACCTGAAAGGCGGCGCACGCGTCGAAGCCGACAGCGCAAGCGAATCGCCAGCAGGTGCCTGGTACAAGCGTGGTGGCATGTCGATCTTCATCGAGCGCAGCCGCATCGCCCGCATCGAGCTCGAGTCTCCGGACGTGGTCGCGCAAAACGGTAAGAAAGATCGTGGTTGGAGTACGGGACGATCCGGACTCGATCGGCTCATCCGCTTGAACGGCAGCAAGTACAACGTCGATCCGTATCTGATCTTCCTGGTGATGGAACAGGAGTCGCACTTCAACGCGGGGGCTGTTTCGCCGAAAGGCGCGCGTGGCCTGATGCAGTTGATGCCGGGGACGGCGGCCCGTTTCGGCGTGCGACGTCCACACGATCCGGCGCAAAACATTTCCGGCGGCACCCGCTACTTGCGGGAGCTCTTGAATCGTTTCAATAACCGCGTGGATCTTGTGCTCGCGAGTTACAACGCCGGCGAAGGCGCCGTTGCGAAGTTTGGCAACCGCGTTCCGCCGTATCGCGAGACACGCAACTACGTCAAGAAGATCAGCTATCGCTACAAGCGCACAACGGTCCGGACGAGGAAACCCAAGCAATGAGACGAATACTAACCGCCGCATGTCTGTGCGTTTCGATTTTCGTTATCGCTGTCCACGCGCAGCAAACGACTGAAGGCCCGCTCACGAACGAATCGGTTATCAAACTGGTTAAGGCGGGATTCAAAGAGAAAACAGTCATCACCATCATTAACAATCGTCCCAGCGCTTTCAAACTCGAACCGGAACAACTGATTCAACTCAAACGTCAGGGTGTGAGCGAGAACATAATCCTCGCGATGCTCTCGACTCAGGATGCAACGTTTATCCTAAGCGAAGACGAATGGGTGTCGGACGAGGCGTTCTTCAACAAAGGGGCGAACAGGAAACCGAGCAACGGCGCCGACTCGCAGAGTTCAGGCACAGGTATTTTCGGCTCCGGTGGCAGTTCGCAATCGAAGAGCGAAAGCGGACGGGGAAACGGCGGCAATGTAAACGACGCGACCGTCACAGGGTCCGCCACCGTGCGCATCATCAAACCGGAAAGTGAATCGGGCAGTGCTGGCGCGACTCCGAAACTCGAGAAGACGCCGGTCTTGACTAACGACGGCGTGATCCGCCTCGTCGAAGCCGGTTTTTCCGAGGGCACAATCATCAAGCGCATCCAGGAATCGCCGGTGGATTTCGACCTTTCGCCGGGTAAGCTCGACGAGCTTTATAAGAAGCGAGTCTCCGATCAGATCGTCGCGGCGATGGCCACCGCGATGGGAAAAGATCAGTGACAAAAAGCCACACGCCGAGCTGAGCGCCCTCCTCTGTGGCATATAGATACACGTTCTTCAGATTCTCGCTATCCTCTCAGTCACCCCTAAAATCAACAATCAATTAGGTTTAGGACCTATGCGGGCCGCAACGGCACACGCATTGCCCGTACCTTCGCGGTCTTGGCGTGGCCTTAGTCTGCCAGGGCAGCAAGAAAACTAGAAAAACGTGGAGAGCCGATGCGACCGATCAAGTATGCAGAGCGCGGATTGACCTTTATCGCCGGGGGTCTTTTCAACGCAATTCAGTCCGTTAATAAATACAAGCCAAATCCCTCATTCACTCCAAAATGGTCAGACAAGCCACTGCTCAAGTCGTGGCAGAAAAGCAAACCAACTCTCGGATGGCCCAGAACCACCGATTCGCTTTGTCCGAACTGCGTGATTGAAGCCCGCGAAGCAATTATCAGCGGAAAGAGGGAAGTAAGCGACCTTATCAATGAGAAGGTCGGCGAGATCAAAGCACAGATCATCGAACGCGACGGTGAGATCTGGATGATCAAGGATTGTCCCACTCACGGTCACTTCGAAGACATGATGGCCATCGATTCCAAGTTTCTCACTCATATCGAAAAGATGTTCCCGGGGCGCGACATCGACGCGCACAATGACGAGAAGCTGCACAATCACGGTTCCAGCACAGTTAAGTATGGTCGCGGCGCGGTGTTGACCGTTGACCTTACCAATCGCTGCAACATGATGTGCGATCCATGCTTCATGGACGCCAACCAGGTTGGCTTCGTTCATGAACTGAGCATGGATGAAATCAAAGAGATTCTCGACAACGCGATCACGATCAAACCGAGACGCCAGATGTCGGTGCAGTTCTCGGGTGGCGAACCGTCGATCTCGCCGCACTTCATCGAAGCCATCAAGTACTCGCGCAAGGTTGGTTATAACAGCGTGCAGGCGGCAACTAACGGAATCGAGTTTGCCAAGAGCAAAGAGTTTTGCCGGCAAGCTGCTGAAGCTGGTCTTCGTTACGTGTATCTCCAGTTTGACGGCATCGGCAACGACGCGAACAGCCATCGCCAGGTCGGTAACCTGTTCGACGTGAAAATGCGAGCCATCAACAATCTTCACGAGGCGGGCGTCGAGATCGTTCTCGTCACCACGCTGGTGAACGGCATCAACAACGATCAGGTCGGCTCGATCATTCGTTTCGCGCTCGATAATCCGAAGAAGATTGCGTTTCTTTCGTTCCAGCCGGTTTCATTCACCGGACGCGACGAGGAGATCACCGAACAACGTCGCCTGCAACAGCGCTACACGCTGTCGCACCTGGCGCACGACGTGAAGAACCAGGTCGGAATCACCGAACCGACGCGCGATTGGTTCCCACTTTCGTTGATGGGCGCCTTCGCCGATTTCGCGGATCTGGTTCACGGACCAAACGCGGAATGGGGCCAGGTCTCCTGCGGTTGTCACCCGAACTGCGGCGTTGGCACCGCGGTGATGATCGACAAAGAGAACAGGGAGATGCGGCCGGTACCGGAGTTTTTGAACATTCCGGGTCTGGTCAGAGACATGCAGAAGATCACCGATGCGGCGCGCGGCAAGTGGATGTCGAACCTCATGATGGGTTTGGCGCTGTTGAAGCACTACAACCCATATAACTCGCCGTCGCAGTTTACCCTGTACGAGCTCTTCAAGAAGTTCGACAAGTCATTCGGCCTAACCGGTAAAGACTACGGCAAGGTCGGCGGCGATCGCAGCGTGCAGGACATCGAGAGACGTCGCTCGGATCGCTGGAACTTCCTTTTCATCGCGGGAATGTGGTTCCAGGATCTTTTCAACTACGATTTCCGTCGCACGGAAATGTGCATCATCCCGTACGGCACTCAGGAAGGTGAGATTTCCTTCTGCGCCTACAACACGGGTATCGGTTGGCGAAACATCATCGAGAACATGCACCAGAACGCGACCGTTGCGAAGTGGTATCAGGAGCACGGCCGTCACGAGATTTTCGCCGGCGGCAAGGACGTGCCGATGGCTGATAATTCTCACAGTCTCATCCTGAACGAAGTTGACCTGGCCCGGCCGAACAAGCCGCAGATGGAAGGTCCAAAGACAGCGCACGAGGAAGCGGTAATGATGCGCAAGCTTTATCAGGAAATGGTTTTGCAGAAACAGTCGATCGCGAAGGAAGCCGACAAGCCAGTCCAGATCCAGGGTCTGGGCCGGAAGAAGGAGGAACCCGCGGAAGCGGTGCTGGTTTAGTTTTTTAAACCACAGGAGGACACAAAGAGGCACGGATCAATCACCAAAATTGGTTCTGCCTTTTTGTGTTTTTGAGGGTTTGTGGTTAAATAGTTGCCCGAATTTTGGATTTTGGAAAGGTTAAGCTGAGAACGAATGGCAATAGTTACAGTTAATCAGGGTGAATCAATCGAGAGCGCGCTCCGACGCTTCAAGCGCAAAGTGATGACTGAAGAGATCATCAAAGATGCGAAGAAGCACGCATTCTTTATTCCCCCAGGTCAAAAGGCGAAATTGAAGTCGGCCCTGGCGCGCAAACGAAACAAGAAGAAGGGCCGGATGCGGATTCCGCGCGACTAAGTAGTCCCTGCACACGCCAATCTCACCTAGTCGTCTCAAACCGAGTTGTCAAAAATCCGTGTTTGCTTACCACGGATACAGAGAACGTATGACGCGGATCTTGATCACAAACGACGACGGTATCCATTCCGATGGGCTCATCAAACTCGAAGAGGCCCTCAAGGAGATCGGAGACGTCTACGTCGTTGCGCCGGCATCGGAGATGAGCGGCGCGTCGCACAGTCTGACGCTTGCGCGCCCGCTGCGCATTCGACAGCTTGACGACCGGCATTGGTCCGTTGACGGCACTCCTACTGATTGCGTGACACTCGCTTTAAACAAGATCCTTTCCGAAGAGGACCGCCCGGACATCTGCGTCTCGGGCATCAATCACGGAGGCAATCTGGGTGACGACGCCAGTTACTCCGGCACTGTGGCAGGAGCGTTGGAAGCGGCCATCCTCGGCATTCCGAGCATCGCTCTGAGCCTGGTTGCGCGCGACAATTACGACTTCTCTCACTCAGCTCTGTTCGCGGTTGTTGCCACGCGAAAGGTTCTCGAGGAGGGTTTGCCTGAAGGCACGCTGCTCAACATCAACCTGCCGCCGGGCGAGATTAAGGGCGTAATGGTAACGCGTCAGGGTATTAAAAACGCGCGACCAGTGATCAGCGAACACATCGATCCGCGTGGCAAACCTTACTTCTGGATCGGTGAAGAATATTTCAACACAAACTCGGTCGAGGGCACGGACTACCATGCAGTGAAGTGCGGTTTCGTTTCCGTGACACCGCTGCGCAGCGACATGACCGACCACCGCGCTTTGACGGCCATCGAGACCTGGAACTATCTGAAAGACTCCGAACTACTCCACAAGAGCTAAAGCAAGTTAGAATTCTCCCGGTGCAGGCAGCCAACAAACATCGCTCGGCTTCACTCCAGGAGTATTCTATTCCCCGCGAACGTATGGTCGCGCGTTTACGCGATCACTACGGCATCCGCGACCCGCGCGTACTCGAAGCGATGAGAAACGTCCCGCGTCATTTCTTCGTTCCCGAAGCTTTGCAAAGTCGAGCTTACGGCGACCACGCTTTGCCGATCAACGCCAACCAAACCATCTCGCAACCTTTCATCGTTGCGCGTATGACGGAGTTGCTCGAACTCGACGGGAATAGTCGTGTGTTGGAGATTGGCGCCGGTTCGGGATATCAGACGGCGGTGCTCTCGCGGATCGCAGCGCAGGTTTACGCGATCGAACGCATCGGCGATCTCGCGCGCGAGGCGCAGGCGCGCATTCGCCAGTTGGAGATCTATAACGCGACTGTAAAATGTTTCGACGGCACGCTGGGTTGGGCCGCGCATGCTCCTTACGACGCCATACTCGTCGCCGCCGGTGGTCCAACAGTTCCGGAGCCCCTGATTGCGCAGCTCAAAGTTGGCGGCCGGCTCGTTGTACCCGTCGGCCCATCGCGTGAGAGCCAGCGACTGATACGAGTAATCAAGACCGAAACCGGACGCCGGGAAGAAGACCACGGCGGCTGCGCGTTTGTTCCGCTGATCGGCCAGCACGGCTGGTCCGATCTCTGAGATCTAAAATCTAAGCTCTGAAATTTAAGACATGGTTGCAAAAATCATCGGCATCCTTTCCGGGTTTATCGTAGCTACGATCTCGACGCTTGGTTATTCAGGCATCGTTCTGTTGATGGCTATCGAGTCGGCGTGCATACCGCTGCCGTCGGAGATCATCATGCCTTTCTCCGGTTATTTGGTTTCGAAAGGCGAGATGAACCTCTGGGGTGTTGGCGTCGCCGGGGCGGTTGGCTGTGTGGTTGGCTCCTGGGTCGCGTACTACGCAGGGATGTACGGCGGTCGTCCGTTTATCGAGAAGTATGGACGGTACATTCTGTTGTCGCGGCACGATCTCGATCTCGCGGATCGTTGGTTTGCAAAATACGGCGAGCTGATCGTTTTTACCGCGCGGCTTTTGCCGGCGATCCGAACGTTTATCGCCTTTCCGGCGGGTGTCGCGCGCATGAACATGACGCGTTTCACGATCTATACCTTCGCCGGGTCGCTGCCGTGGTGTCTGGGTCTCGCCTACGTGGGCCAGAAACTGGGTGAGCAGTGGGACAAGAACGACACTTTAAAGACGTGGTTCCACCGCTTCGATTTTCTGATCGGCATCGCCGGCCTGCTATTGGTAGGCTGGTGGATCTGGCGTCACATCAAACACTCCCGCATGCCATCGCATTCCGAAAAGGCAGAAGCGACACAACCGTCGCAAACAACTGATTAATTAATTTCCCTCAAAACTAAGCCACGACGATCGTCCGACGCGCCATGCGTTGACCGTTCGCCGTGTCCACCACGAGGATCACTACAGGGCCAGCCGGCGCCGTTGTGAGCGTCAGAGTGAGTTCCGCGTTGTTGGCGACTGCGTCGATGCCGGTCAACGTTCCAACCAGGGCAATGTTCGTGTTGTCGCTGGAGCGAACTGTGAGAGGATTTCCCGCGGTGAGGTTGAAGTTGCCGGTAGTGCTGTCGAGCGTGAAGTGCGGATTAACTGTGATCTGACAAGTGACGGGCACTGCCGGCGATCCCGTTGGACCAACGGGGATCGTGATTGTCAACTGCGCTGGTGCTTCCGGCGGATCGCTCGCGCGAATGAGCATGTTTACGACACCGCCGTCGCGAACAAAGGCTTGGGTGTTTGCCGGCACCGTCGCGGGCGTGGTGAACTCCGGCGTCAACGTCGGTGTTCCAGTAACACCGGTCGTGATCGCGGCTATGGAAAATGGTGCCGGAATGAGCAACACACCGGCCTCGCCCGGAAGACGACTGGCGATCGGCAGATCGGCGGGGTTGTCCGTCGCTCGTAAGGGTATCGTATCGACCAGTCGAATCTGCAATCGCCTGACCGCGATGTCGAGATCGGACGGAACACTCATCGCACCCAGACCAGACTCAAACGCTCCCGTGGTCGCGTCGAAACGATAGAACCGGCTGATCTCGACGTTCTCCGTCACCAGACCACCCGGAGCAGAAGCTGGGGCGATCCCCTGCATCACCAGTTCGAGACTGTTGTCGATCGTGGCAATAGCGCCCGGCTCCAACAACGTTGCGCGATAGACGCGATTTCCATTTGGTCCAACTGCAAAAGTCGCCCGCTGAAAGGGAATGAGATCGATCGGCGTCGCGGCCGCTTCAGCTACTGGCTGCGCAGAAAGCGTGACGCTTACGTCAGCGACAACGGGTTGGTGCGTAATCATGTTCGGGTACCCATTCGCTTCCGCGTCCTGCGACTGGTTCAGGAACGGTATTGATTGTGCGGTGATGGTGTGCGTTCCCGGGCGCGTGAATGCTATGTACGCGCCTTCTGTTCGCTCCAGCGTGTTGTCTATTGGAATCCACCCGCGATGGCTGATGCGCGCCAGAGCCAAACCCGCGTCAACTTCGGCAAAGCGGTCCGACACGAAGAGTCCCGCCGGCACGGTGCCTGCGGCGGGAGCGATCGAGACATACTGCTGCGCGTGAGTACCGGGCGCGTCCTGTTGATTAGGCCTGACCATATCATCCGGCGGATCGTCGTCCTTGGTGCCGCTATCCCCCGTCAGCCAATAACGAATGACGTCGCCGACCACCGGGACCAGCTCACCGTGATACGTACCAATCGACGTATACAGATCTCCGCTGCGACGAGACGCCTCTTGTTCCATGCTTGAGAGATACTGCTGGCTGCGGAAGGCGTTGTCGTGCCAGAAATATCCAATGCCCGGAATGATGGACCAGCCCTGCGTTCCAAACAGGTAGCGCGCAAGACGCGCGAACACCTGGCCAGCGGTGCTGGTTGGCCTTGCCCGATACACAATCTGACCCCACGGATCGTGCAGGTATTGCATCCAGCCGATGTGCAGTTGATTGAGCAGAAACTGATCCGTGTAACCCATCGGATCGTCCTCTCCGATCTTGGCGATGAAGAACTCGTTCGCTTCGCCTTCGCGCACCAGTGTTTCTTCGTCAACGTCGATCAGGCCATTCTCGCCGACGAACGTGACTACCGTGTTGTAGCTATGACCTGCACTGCTGCGAATGTGGACCCGATCGTGTGGCGCGAGTGTCAGCGTCTCACCGTCAACTGACTGCACCTGCAACGACGCAGGCCGATTCACGTCGGGGAAGGTAGCCGGATAATAATTGTGCCAGTGCGGGAACAACGCGCTGGACGTTGAGTAAGCAGAGATCCGCACGTCACCTTGCAGCGGCGCGGGGGTTTGCAGAACTATCGAGCGCTCGGCGATGGTCCTAATCGGGCGCACGAAGGTCTGATCGCCCGACTGTAATGCGAGCAGGGATCCAACAGCCGCTCCTTCCACCTGTTCACCCGGCGGTAAAGTCAGTGTGATGTGATCGTTGTCGAGTTGGGCCGTCACTGTGTTGCGCGCCCGTCCGCGGATCCACTGAATGAACATCGTGATCATCCAGATAACTCCGCCCCAACCGGCGACGGTAATGTGATTCATTAGTCCGCCGATAGTCAGAAATTGCAGGATGTTAACGAACCATTCACCGACTTCCACCAAGCCGCTTTCCTCACGGCGTGCTTGCGCGGGGCCCGCACTGATGTTCTTCGCCGCCAACGCCTGGAGTGCGTCGTTGTTCAGGCTGTAGACGTCACCGGTCTTGTCTCCGAGCCTGATGATCTCGGCGCGGCCGTTTTGGGCCACCTGGACGTAGTCTTCTGCATTGATGGTAACGCCGGAAACAGCCGGGATTGTGATTGAATTGGTACCAACGGTCGCCGGCACATATCGGCCAAACTCCGGCATCCCGGACGTGGTCAGGACGTCAACCAGCCCTTCGACGACAAAGATCGGAATGTAGGAAAGCAACACTGGACCGTACATGGCCGACTGGTGCGTATGGACCAGTTCATGCTCTTCAAGGGCCTGCCGCCGGTTCAATTGCATCGAAACGTTTTCGTGATCGATGGGAATACGGACCGAGCCGCAGTGCAGGTTGCCGGCGACTTGCAATGTCGTTTCGATGTAAGGCACGGCGAGAATTAGTCCCGTCAACGCTGACGTTAGTGGCGTGTCGAGGAAGACGAGCGAAGCGCCATCGAGTGTAAAACGGGTCGAGAATCCTGGACCATTTGCAGCGCCACCTACGGCGGGCGCCTGCGCCGGTGAAGTCAGCGTGACAGGACTCGGAAGCGACGGAGCATTGAGGAACAAGACCTCGAGTGTCTGTGCGCCGAGTCCTGCTCGAGCTGCAAACACGGTCTCTCCCTGGACGATACCCAGGCGATTGTTGTCGAAGTTGAATGCGCCGGGTGTCCAAACGTCGAAACTTACTTGCGCGTTAGTGCCCGGTGCGCCGTTGATGCCGAGACGTGAAGTTCCGGAAC
>CBFGMX010000065.1:0-27380 GCA_965649955.1 uncultured bacterium | reverse complement strand
TGATCGGTGTTGCTACGAGGTTGGACCCACTTCCGACCACTTTTGACCACCCGAGCCGGATACTACGTGCCTGCCTCAAGCGTGTCAATAGGTAAAGCTGTTTACGGGCATACAGAAGGCGATCACATATCTCGGTTGAGATCCGTGTCCTAAATACGTATAGTCCCCGACCATACGAATGACATCGATTCTTCTGTTTGGCTTGCTCGCCGCTGCGGCTAACGTGTTCGGCGGTTTAGTGTTGATCAAGTCGGGCGCGCACCGTTGGGGCGAACGGTCCCTGAAGTACCTGGTCGCACTCGGCGCGGGTTTCATGCTCGCGGCGATCTTTATCGAAATTCTCCCGGAAACCATCGGTATCTGGACGCGAACCGCCGACGGCCAATCAACGACCGACGCCGTGCTACCCGCGATGACGTTGCTGCTCGCGGGTTACCTGTCGATTCAGTTCTTCGAACACACCCTCGCGCCGCACTTTCACTTCGGCCCGGAAACGCACCCCGAGTCGTTCATGCGACCATCCGCTGCGTACACGGCAGTCGGCGGTCTCTGGATCCACACCTTTTTCGATGGCGTATCGATCGCGTCGGCGTTTCTGATCAACTTTAAAGCCGGACTGCTGGTGTTCATCGCGATCCTCCTGCACAAGATGCCCGAGGGTTTCACCGTCGCGTCGATCATGCTTGCCAGCGGTCGTTCCGCGCGCGCGGCCCTGATGGCGACGGCCGCAATCGGGGCCGCTACCCTCGCCGGCGTGATCGCCATCGCCGTCATCGACACTCGCATGAGCAATTCGGTCGGTTATGCGTTACCATTCTCCGCCGGCGTGACCCTGTACGTAGCCGCCAGCGACCTGATCCCCGAAGTTAATCACAAAGAAGAGCGAAACCCCACGGTATCAATTGTCGTTTTTGGAGGGGTTGCCCTCTTTTACCTGTTGCACAGGTTGATCGAGGGATAGGCCCGGCGAGATTTATACGAATTGGAGTTGCGCTCTAGAAAACCATCCTGGATCCTGCGTGTCGGCTTCGGCATTGCGCCTTTGCTCTTTGCGTTCGCCTTTTTGTTAGCGGGAGAGGCACGAGCGCAAACAAAACCCAAGCCGCCTGTTCCCTTACCCACTCCGTTCACTCCGATTGTCGATTACGCCAACGTCATCGACGGCGACACACGCCAGCGACTCGAATCCATCTACCGTAACCTTAAAGACCGTGCCGGCGTCGTGTATTCGGTCCTGACGGTGCAGACGATCGGTGATCAGCCGATGTTCGATTACTCACTTGCGGTCGCACGCGGTTGGGGAATTGGACCAAAGGACGCCGAGACCCCGAGCTTCCTGCTGGTAGTCGCCATCCAGGATCGGAAGTACTTCACGCAGGTGAGCCAGCATCTCGAGGGCGATCTCACGGACGGAGTTGTCGGTCGCATACAACGTGAACGACTGGTCACCGCGTTCAGACAAGGCAACTACAGCAAAGGAATTTACGACACGGTCCAGGCATTCGTCGCGACGATCGCGGCCAGTCGGGGATTCAGTATCGAGGGGATCGACCAGCGCAATGCGTACAGGGACACGAATACGCAACAACCCGGATTTCAAGTCCGCAACAGCCGCGGAAGTCTTACGACTGTGTGCTGCGGCATAATTTTTGTCTTGTTCATCGTGATTTTGATTTCCGCTGCATCAAGACGCGGCAGGCGTGGCGGCCGCGGAGGAAAAGGACCACGCGGCGGCGGTGGCATGGGTGGATTCGGTGGCGGCGGATTGCTGGAAGCGCTGTTGTGGGGAAGTCTGGTCGGTAATCTGTCGAGAGGCGGTCAAGGTTGGGGTTCGAGCAGCGGCTGGGGTAGCAGCGGCGGTTTTGGTGGTGGCGGCTTCGGAGGCGGTGGCGGTGGTGGCTTTGGGGGTGGTTTCGGAGGCGGAGACAGTTTCGGTGGAGGCGGCGCGGGTGGCTCATGGTAGACCGCCCGCAACAACGACTCACTAGCGCTTCGCAAACGGAAACACGGATGAGGTGAAAAACTGAAACGGTCAGGCGCAAAAACGTATGGCAGTTAAAGCTCAGGTACGAGAAGCACTGCGCGAACTCGTAGACGATCTGCGTACGACGCACGGCGAGAATCTCGCGTCAGTCGTGCTCTACGGTTCGGCGGCCGCCGGCGACGACGATATCGAACTGCGTTCAGACTACAACCTGCTCGTCGCACTGAATCGCATCACGCCCGAAGATCTGCGCCTGTCCCAGGCGCCGACGCGCGAATGGCAACGACTGGGCCACCCGCTTCCGGTCTATTTCACGGTCGAGGAACTGTCCGACGCCGCTGACGTCTTTCCGATCGAATTTCACCAAATGGCGAACGCCCGCCTTGTTCTTTACGGTCGCGATCCGTTCGAGTTCGTCAAACTCTCTGACGCGAACCTTCGCCACCAGACCGAATACGAACTCCGGAGCAAGTTGATCCAGCTGCGTCGTCTTTATATCCCCGCCTCAGTTTCAGTCGAGAAGTTGTGCGACTTGATGAGCGACAGCCTGTCGAGCTTCGCGGCTCTGTTTCGCGCCGTGCTGCTGCTCTTCGGCGAGGAAGCCCCGATATCGAAAGTGGAAGGCGTGCGCGCCACGGCGCGACTCTTGAAACTAGACCCGACACCCTTTGAGAGAGTTTTTGAGCTTCGCAACGACGGGAAGCTGCCGTCGTCGGACAAAGAAGCAAACGATCTTTTTTCGGCATACATGTTTCAGATCGAACACGTAGTTGAAGCGGTCGATGAACTTAGACCACACAGAACTGACAAGATGGGAGATTTAAGATGAAGACTCGAAGACTGGCGATCCTTTTTGCTGTTGCGGTTCTTTCAATGACCGCGAGTGGCTGCGGTTATAACACGCTCACGACTAAGCACCAGAACGTGAAGAGAAGTTGGTCCGATGTGGAAACCCAGTTGCAGCGTCGCGGTGACCTGCTTAACAACCTCGCCGAATCGGCAAAGATGGCCGGCGTCCAGGAACAGGAAGTCTTTGGCAGGATAGCTGAAGCGCGATCGCGTTTGTTGCAGGCTACGAGTCAGGCGCCGCAAGGTGAGGCCGGCGACAGAACACCTGAACAGAGGCAGCAGATAATGGACGCGGACAACAGTTTCGGCGGCACCATCGGTCGATTGCTAGTGTTGCAAGAGGCGTATCCGCAGTTGCAGTCGAACGAAAATTTTCTCGCTTTGCAGAATGAGGTCGCCGGGACCGAGAACCGCATCGCGACGGCGCGTAAGGACTACAACGCTGCGGCGCAGGACTACAACACGACGCGCTCGCGTTTCCCGACAGTGATCTCGGCAAAGCTTTTCGGATTCAAGGAAGAGCCTTACTTCAGAGCGGAGGAGGCCGCGAGGGAAGTTCCGCAGCTCAATGCAAATACCCTGCGGAATCAGCCGACGAAGTGAGAGTCGTTAACGCGAATCTTCGAGATAAGTGAATTAGAAACCACGAGAGCTGCACATTGCGCAGTGATCGCAGGGCTTGCCGCCGGGTTCGACGCTACAGGTCTTTTCGTTTTGGAAGAAGTCAACCAGTTCAGAGACGGTGGCTTCTTCAACTCCAAACCGTTCCTGACTCGGATGGCTCGCGTTCACGCCCGCGAGCCATGGCGAGTGCAATTGCGGCGCCGCATTCGATCCAACTTTCGATTCAATTTGAATCAGCCTGTTCTGCAATTCGTTTAGCGTCACACGGATTGCCGTAAGTTCAGAGCTGATATCCGTGTTGCCAGCTTGCACGGGTCCGGCGCCCACGCGCCGCGCGATCCTTTCGGCCATCAACCTTGCTTGATCAGAACTCATAACAGATCGATTCGATCCACCACGCCGACGATCGCCGAGTCGATCGCGGCGCCGGCTTCTCCAGTCGCCGCCGTCGAAGCACTCCAACCTTCCTGCACGATCAAAACCGTATCGCCGGCCCCGGCATCAACCGAATCGAGTGCGAGCACGGAATAGCTTGTGTCCTCGCCTTCCGGAGTGATCTGCTGGCACAACATCACGCGCGCGTTGTCGTAACGCCGGTTTTTCTGCGTTGCCACGATGTTTCCCAGTACACGAGCAAGAATCATCTTAACGGTTGCGGGGGGTTGCCCCCTTCCTGACTTGTTCTCGGGTTACGTGCTGCTCGGAATCCACGATGCCTACGATTGTGCAATCAGTCGGCGTGTCTTCCCGTTTGAACGGAAAACTGGCTTCCTTCCCGCGACACCAGAACACCAACTCCCCAACACCGGCGCCTACTGCATCGATCGCCACCATTGGTTTTCCAGTTGGCTCCAGATTCGCGTTTATGGTCTGGACCACCAGTAGTTTTCGACTACTCAACGAATCATTCTTGATGGTCGCTACTACTGTCCCAATCACGCGCGCCAGTTGCATATTTAGTGAACCACATCAACCGTATCAATTACGCCAACGATCGCCGCATCCACCGGCACGTCTTTCATCCCCTGCGCGAGTCGCGCGCTGGATCCGGCAACTACCAGCACGCGTTCGTGAAAACCCGCGCCCACGGTATCGACTGCGACGACATAACCGGTCGTGTCGGTGCCGTCTACGTTGATCGGTCTCACGATCAGCAATTTCTTTCCGCTTAACCGTTCGTCTTTTTGCGTGGCGACAACGGTACCGAGGATGCGAGCAATGATCATGCGCGGTTATCGATTGAGGCCGACCGGGAGACTCTCGTCAACGCTGCCATGCGGGCGGGGAATCACGTGCACGCTCACGAGCTCGCCGACACGACGCGCCGCGGCGGCGCCGGCGTCAGTCGCGGCCTTAACGGCGGCCACGTCGCCGCGGACGATCGCAGTGACGAAACCAGCGCCGATCTTTTCGTAACCGACAAGCGTGACGTTCGCTGCTTTCACCATTGCGTCGGCCGCTTCGATCATCGCGACCAGTCCTTTTGTCTCAACCATTCCGAGTGCTTCCTGCATTCAATGCTCCTTTGAGATCTCAGTTTTTAGGATCTGATGAGATCTCCGATTTTAGGATCTGCTGAGATCTCCGATTTTAGATCTGAGATCTAAGATTTACCATTAACTGCCTGGCTCAACAACTCAACCAACTCTTCCCGCGTCAGCGAGATCATGCCGGAGCCGTTCTCGACTATTGGTTCACGCAGGTAACCGCACGCCTGACCGCGCGCCGATTCGCCGAGATAACCGGCCTTCTCACGCACGTCGATCAACTTCTCAATCGCCTCAGGCGACAGATTGCGCGAACCTCCGAGCACACGCGACAGGATCGCGATCTTCGCCGTGTGCTCGAGAGTTTCCAAACGGTCCCACGCCTGCCAGATGTCCGCGCCATAAGCGACCGCGCCATGATTGGCCATCAAAAGCGCGTTGTGATGTTTCACTAACGGCTGCATAGCCTGCGTCAACTCATCGGTCGAAGGTGTTCCGTACGAAGCGAGCGGCACGCAACCGAGTGTCAGGATCACTTCCGACAGGATCGGTTGATCGATCGGAAGCCCGGCGACGGCGAACGCGGTCCCGTGTGGTGGATGCGCATGGCAGACAGCTTTGATTTCCGGTCGTTCGCGATAGATCAGGAGGTGCATCGCCAGTTCACTGGAGGCGCGACGGTCATTCAGTGGCCGTCCATCCAGATCCGTAACGGCCAGGAGATCTTCGGTCATGCGTCCTTTGCAGGTCATCGTCGGCGTCGCGATGATCCGGCCGTCGTCCAGACGCACACTCACGTTGCCGTCGGATGAAACGACGTAGCTCCGCTCGTACATCAAGTGGCAAACGCGAATCAGATCTCGTTTGACTGTTTGCTCATCCATGATTGGTTACTGGAAGCAGAGGCTAATCACTCTCCCGGACATTTCCCGCAAAGGCGCCAAGTCGCAAAGTTTTCTCAAACGTTTTCTTTGCGTCTTTGCGTCTTTGCGGGAACCCTTTTATTCCCGTGTTCGAAGGTTGGGCCAGAAAGTACGATAACGATTCCAACGAAGTCGTCAGGTCGACGGTCTTGACTTTTACTCCACGTCGCGCGGTCAACGAGACCGGCGCGAAGTTCAGCACCGCTTTTATGCCAGCCGACGTGATCTGATTCAGCACTCGTTGGGCAGCCTTGGCCGGCACTGCGATCACCATCACGTCGATCGACTTCTCGCGTATCACTTTCGACATCTCTTCGACGTCATGTACGGTAAGTTTTGCGTCGCCGATCCTGCGTCCGATTTTTTGCCGGTCGTTATCAAACAGCGCCACGACGGCGAAATTCGATCTGCCGAAGCCGTTGTAGTTTGCGAGTGCGGTCCCCAGTCTTCCCGCGCCGACGATGCCAACGCAATGCGGGTTATCGAGTCCGAGGATCTTTGTGATGTGATCGCGCAGGTCTTCAACGTAGTAGCCGACGCCGCGCACGCCAAACTCCCCGAAGTAACCAAGATCTTTCCGAATCTGAGCGGAGTTGAGATTAAACTGGGCCGCCAGCGCCTGCGACGAGATGGTCTTGATACCGGCCTCGTGGAGTGTGTTCAGACAGCGCAGATAAACACTTAGGCGGCTGGTTGTCAGTTCTGATATTTTTTCGGACTTCATTCGCGGGAACCTGTCGCGGTCAGTATAATACTCCGGCGCAAATGATTGCACACCTTAGCGGCACACTGCTTTCAAAGAATCCGAATTCCGTGATCGTTGACGTGTCAGGCGTGGGCTACGAAGTGAGCATTCCAGTGTCAACCTTCTACGAACTGGAAGACACTGGATCGAACGTCAAGCTTCGCATCTACACGCACGTAAAAGAAGACGCGCTGCAACTCTACGGATTCAAAACGGCGCGCGAACGCGAGTTGTTCATCAACTTCATCTCCGTAAGTGGTATCGGTCCAAAGATCGGGATCGCGCTTCTGTCCGGCATGAGCGCTGATGAGCTGATCGCCTCGATCAAGAGCAATAACCTCGCGCGTCTCACGTTGATACCCGGCGTCGGTAAGAAAACCGCCGAACGATTGATCGTCGACCTGCGTGAAAAGATGGCGGCGTTATCCACGGCCCAACTCGAAGAACATACCGGCACAGAAGCAGCGACTGCCGAAGCGTCGTCGGAGGACAACGTGCGCTCACAAGCTCTTTCCGGATTGATGAACCTGGGTTACCAGCGGTCCGCGGCGGAAAAGGCGATCGACGCCGCGCTGAGCGAGGGCGGCGACATTTCCGTGGAGTCAGTCTTAAAGCGCAGCCTGCGAAAACTGGGCTCGCGCCTGATTGGATAATACGCAATGGTTACTGTCAAAGATGGTTCCGCCACGGATGAGGATCGCCAACTCGATCTAACTCTGCGTCCGACCCGGATCGAAGAGTACGTCGGGCAGCGTCAGGTCAAAGAGAACCTCCGCGTCTACATGAAAGCCGCGCGGGCGCGTCGCGAAGCGCTCGATCACGTGCTGCTGACCGGACCACCCGGCCTCGGCAAAACCACGCTCGCAAACATCATCGCCAACGAGATGGGTGCGGAACTGAAATCCACCGCCGGACCGGCGATCGAGAAAGCCGGCGACGTCGCCGCCCTGTTGACTAACCTTCAGGAAGGCGATGTGCTCTTTATCGACGAGATCCATCGCCTTCTACCGGCGCTGGAAGAGAAGCTCTACCCGGCGATGGAAGACTATCAACTCGATCTCCTGATTGGTCAGGGGGCCGGAGCACGCTCGATCAAACTCGAAATCCCGAAGTTCACGCTGATCGGCGCCACTACGCGCGCTGGTTTGATCACCGCGCCACTCCGCGGACGCTTCGGTATCGTTTTTCATCTCGACTTCTACCCGCACGAAGATCTTGAAATCATCTGTAAACGGTCCGCCGAAATTCTGGGGGTTGAGATCGACGACGACGGCGCGAGAGAGATCGCTCGTCGTTCGCGCGGCACACCACGTATCGTCAACCGACTCCTGCGTCGCGTTCGCGACTACGCGCAAGTCGATTACGACGGGCGCATCACGCAGGCGGTCGCGAGCCATGCGTTGAACCGAATGGAAGTGGATACTTACGGTCTCGACGAGATGGACCGAAAGCTGTTGCTGACGATCATCGAGAAGTTTGGCGGCGGGCCGGTTGGGCTTGGCACGATCTCGGCCTCCATTCACGAAGAGAAAGACTCGATCGAAGAGATCATCGAACCGTACCTGATCCAGATCGGTTTTCTGGACCGCACGCCGCGTGGACGCCTCGCGACGCCGCTGGCGTACGCACATTTCGGCATTAATACCCCCGGCTCACATCGACCCAGCCTGTTCGACCCCCGCTAGTTGGGCACTGACGCATTTGGTCTGCCATGAAAGCCTTCAACTTCTTTTCACGGCATTCATTCGGCGTTCGCAATCGTTCGCCGTGGAGATCGATGCTGGGCCATGCGCTGCACCAGTTTCACGAAAACGATCTGTTCACGTCGGCTGCCGCGATGAGTTATTTCGGGTTGATGGCCTTGTTTCCGGCGCTGTTGTTGCTGCTCGCGATCAGCAACAAGCTCGCGGCCGGGAGTCAGATGCTGGCGCATGCGGTCGATGTGTATCCCGGCTCGGCAAGGTTTCTACGTGAGACCATCGGCGGGTTTTCGCAGATCGGAGTTGGCGCGATCATCACTTGTATCGTGCTGGTGTTGTGGGCCGGATCGTGGGTGTTTGCGGTAGTCGAGCGCGCGTTGAATCGCATCTGGCGCACCGTGTCGCGACCGTTCCTGCATGGCCGCGCGCTCACGATCGGAATGGTGGGAGCGGTCGGTTTGTTGCTGTCCGCATCAGTGCTGGCAACTTCCGCGGTGGTCGCGTTGCGTGGATTGGCGAACAGGTTTTCGCCGCGTCAGATTGAACGCTACACGTTGCTCGCGTCGGTTGGCAGTGCGTTCTGGCAGGTGGTGTTCTTCATTGCCAGTTACGCGGTCACGGTTGCGTTGTTCGTCCTCGTCTACCGGTTCATGCCGCGAGCGGCAGTGACGTTGAGAGATACGTTGCCGGGCGCGTTTCTCGCTGGACTCTTGTGGGAGCTTGCGAAGTACATCTTTGCGTGGAGCCTGGGTTACTTTCATTACGATCAGATCTACGGATCGGTGGGCGCGGTCGTGGCAGTACTGACGTGGAGTTACGTGTCGAGTTTGATTCTGCTCCTGGGCGCGCAGATGACCGCCGTCTTTCATTACGAACACCCGTCGTAAATGCACATTTCCGAATTCGACTACGAGCTTCCTGAGGACCTGATCGCCCAGCAACCTCTCGCCGAGCGCGACGCCTCACGCATGCTCGTGCTGGACCGCCGGAACGAATCGTGGTCCGATTCTGTTTTCACCGAGTTTCCTGAATATCTGCGACCTGACGACGTCGTCGTCGTAAACAATTCCCGTGTCATTCCGGCGAGACTCTTCGGGCGTCGCGCGGAAACTGGTGGAGCGGTCGAGGTGTTTCTCGTTCGCGAAGCGGGACCGCGGATTTGGGAGGCGCTGGTTCGTCCTGGCGGAAGGTTGCGTCAAGGCGACAGGGTCGTGTTCGGGGATGGAGCACTGATCGGGGAATTGTTGGACCAGCCGGGCCAGGAGTTGCGGAAAGTTCGTTTCCATTGTGACGGGCGGTTTGAAACTGTTCTCGCGGAGCTGGGTTCGACGCCACTGCCGCCGTACATTAAACGCCCCAAGGGCGAATCACCTGCCGATCGCGAACGTTATCAGACTGTCTATTCAAAAACACCCGGCGCGATCGCGGCGCCTACCGCCGGCCTGCACTTTACTGACGACGTGCTCGCGAAAGTGCGTGCTCGCGCGGCTATCGCCGAAGTAACGCTTCACGTCGGCTACGGCACCTTCGAACCCGTGCGCGTCGACGACGTGGACCAGCACTCAGTCACCGGCGAACGTTTCGCGATCTCCCGCGAGGCCGCGGACGCGATCAACCGTGCGCGGTCCAGCGGCGGACGTGTAATCGTCGTCGGTACTACGACCATGCGCGCGATCGAATCGGCCGCGACCGGCGACGGACATGTCGAACCGACGGGCGGCGAAGCGAGTCTCACGATCAAACCCGGCTACCGCTTCCGCATCGCCGGCGCGCTGCTCACGAACTTCCATCTCCCACGCTCTTCCCTGCTCGTACTCGTCAGCGCCTTCGCCGGTCGCGAGCTCGTCCTCCGCGCCTACCGCCACGCCGTCGGGGAACGGTATCGTTTCTACAGTTACGGCGATTGCATGTTTATTGTGTAGGCAGGATAAAAAACTCGATGGTAAACTAGCGTCGAGTTTTCCTTCATAAAGTGCAAAAGTTATGGCTGTATTAAAGAAATTTAGATCCCGCTGGCTCTCGCAATCCGAAGCCCCCTACGAGCCTGAGAAGAAAGCGAAGACTGCGACGCCTTCGTGGGGCATGAGTTACGACATCCGGCCACTGACTATCTCGCAGCTCGATGAATGCTGGCGGCTCGATCAGCGCTGCTTCATCGACGGCGAGGCGTACAGCAGGGAGACCTTCGATTACCTGTTGACTGCTCCGGAATCCGTGTCGTTCCGCGCGGTGACTTCGGGGGGTGTGATGGCGGGCTTCGTTATCGGGCTTGTCGAACCCGATCGCACCGGGCACGTGACGACGGTCGGCGTCGCGCCCGAACACCGGCGGCGTAATCTCGCCAAACGGCTGATGCACGAAGTTGAAGAAGGCTTTCGGAAACGAAACGTGAGGCTGGTGCGGCTGGAAGTCAGGACACTAAACACTCCGGCGCAGAAACTCTACGAAAGTCTCGGCTACACAATCTCCCAAACTCTTCCTAAGTACTATTCAAATGGTGGTGACGGGCTTCTGATGCTGAAGTCTCTTGACACGTGAGATCTGAGATCTCAAATCTTAGATCTCAGAGGCTACCCCTTACGCAACTCAGTTAGAACCTGCTTCGCAACAGCCTTCAACGTGTCGAACACACCAACACCCGTTGCAGCGACTGCTTCAACTACCGGCTCGCCTTTTCTCTGCAACTCCGCCGCTAAATCCTCAGCCGGCACGATATTGTTCAGATCCCGCTTATTGAGCTGAAGCACGTACGGAATCTTCATCAGGTCATATCCCTGCGATTGCAGGTTCTCTTCGAGGTTGTACAACGACTCGATATTCGCATCCATGCGTTCTTCCTGCGAGTCGGCAACAAACACCACGCCATCGACGCCCTTCAAAATCAGTTTGCGCGACGCGTCGTAAAAGACCTGACCCGGCACGGTGTACAGGTGAAACCGCGTCTTGAAACCCCGCACCGTACCCAATTCGAGCGGCATGAAGTCGAAAAAGAGAGTCCGATCCGTTTCAGTCGCCAAACTAATCAACTTGCCGCGCGCCTGTGGCGCGGTCGAATCGAAGATGTACTGCAAATTCGTCGTCTTACCACACAAACCTGGGCCGTAGTAGACGATTTTGCAGTTGATTTCTCGGGAAGCGTAATTAATAAAGGTCATAGCGTTAGCTAAAGAGACTGTCGATGTCCTCGTCGGTTATGCCGGCAAAGGGCGAATCGTCGTCGTAATCTCCAGCAGCGATCTCTTCAAACATCGTCGCTAACTGGTGGGAGACTTGCTTACTCCGCAATTTGACCAGGCCAAGGCTGGAGCGCTCGTCGAAAACGACGACCAGCAGGAGCCTGCCAACGACGGAGATGTGAATGCTCTCTTTCTCCCCCTCATGGGAGAGCGTCGGGAATTCCTTCTCGCCGATGAGCTGCGCCATACCTCCCGTAGCGGCAACGTTGCCGGCTGCGAGAGACGCCAGACTGGTTGTGTCAAGATTTCCCACTTCACCCTGGGAAGCGATCTCCTGACCGTCTTTGTCCACCAGGAAAACCACCTTTGCCGACGAATCCATCCGCAGCCGGGCCAGGACGGCTTTTATCTGGTGGTATTGCTGCTCGCGCAACAGGATTGGTGTATCAGCCATTATGCGACTCTTTGTTGAAGACCGGGGCGGGAATGTCTACCTGGAGAGTGAACCTGAAGCGCCTGCTTCGCTATCGCAAATTTCGGAACTAAAGAGGTTACTTATTCGGTTGGGGCGAAGTGCCGAGGTGCTTACGACCTCCATAAGCCAAACGCACTTTAACATAGCCAATAATGTGCAGCAAGTGTTTTTCTTTGTTTGCACATTTGTCAAATTGGGCCGTGTTGGCGTGGTTAAAGCACCCGCAAATACTTGTGTTCGTTGATTTACGGGCGAAGCTGTGGTAAGCTGCGGGCGATTCCAGCGGCTGCTCGCTTGTAGGTGAGCAGCCTTTTTGAGATTCCACCCATGAGTAGCAGTCTCACAAAAGGCTTGCGACGGTCCCCTACACGTTCAAAGGCGAAAAAGGCTACGGCAAAAACCGCGAAGCGCGCTGTTAAAACGAAAGCTGCTGCGGCTAAACCAAAAGCCAAACGGGCCACCGCCGCCAAGCCAGCCGCGACCCGCAGAGCAGTTGCGCGGAAAGCGGCAGCCAAGCCGAAGGCGGCGGCGAAAGCCAGAAGACCGGCGCCGAAACCCGCGGCTCGGAAGTCTGCTGCTACAAAGAAGCTCACGGTTTCGAGAGTCAAAAAGACGCAGAAGCTCGCCGCCGTCAGAGCAGTTAGACCCACACAAACTCAACCGCCTCCGCCGCGGCAACCAACCATCGACGAGGCCGCTGCCCTTGGAGCTTTCGAACGCGCTCACAAAGAGTTTGTAAGGGGACGCTTCGCTGAAGCTCGTAACCAGTTCCGAATCCTCGTTGACAAGTATTCGCAAGTTTCGGAGGTCGCCGCCCGAGCGCGCACGTACCTGGCAATCGCGGAATCACGGCTGCGCACCGAAAGTATGCTCCCGCGCGACGCTGACTCGCTTTACGATCGCGGCGTTATCGAGCTGAACCGGGGCGAGTATGTGGCGGCGCAGGAGATGTTTGAACGAGCGCTTAAACGCGAACCCGAAGCGGCGCACATTCACTACGGACTCGCCGCGACCCGCGCGCGTCTGGGTTCAATCGACCTGGCGCTCGAGTCGCTGCAACGCGCGCTCGCCATTCAACCCAATCTGCGGGTCCGTGCTCAACACGACCACGACCTGAACCCCCTTCGCAACGATCCCGACTTCGATCGTCTCATTTTCAGTAATCCTTCCTAACCGAAAACGGTAATATATTCCTGCGTTCCTGATCTGTATTACCGGGAGTTTGAGTTGCAAACAATCACAGGTGGTCAAAAACTTGTAGCCATCGGAGGCGGCACCGGGCTTTCGACGATGCTTGCTGGTCTCAAGCAATTAGTCGGCAAGACCGACGATGAGATCTGGATAGACAGTCTGTCGGCAATCGTCACGGTTTCCGACGATGGCGGCAGTTCCGGACGGCTGCGCGACGAGTTGCAGATGCTTCCGCCGGGCGACATTCGCAACTGCATGATCGCGCTCTCTGAGGACGCCAATCTGATCTCGCGTCTGTTCCGCCACCGGTTTCGTGGCGACGGCGAACTCGGCGGGCATAGTTTTGGAAATCTTTTTCTGGCCGCCATGACGGAGATCACGGGAGACTTCACCGAAGCGATCCGCCTCTCGTCCGAGGTCATTGCGAGCAAAGGACACATTTATCCCGCGACGCTGAGCGACGTGCGGTTGGTAGCGGAATTGGAGGACGGTTCGATCGTGCGCGGGGAAACGCATATCTCGGCGTCGAAAGTCCCGATTCGTCGTTTACATCTCGAACCTGAACAATGCCTGCCGCTGCCACAGGCGCTGAACGCCATCCGGATCGCTGACATCATCACGGTTGGTCCCGGCTCGCTTTATACGAGCATCCTGCCAAACCTTCTCGTGGCCAAAGTGGCGCGCGTGATTGGCGAGAGCGCAGCTACCAAGATATTCGTCAGTAACCTGATGACCCAACCGGGTGAGACCGACGGTTACACGGCGCGCGAGCATCTGGAAGCCGTCCGGAAGTACGCGCCGGAGATCCATTTCGACTACGTCGTAGTCAACAACCGCCGCATCAGCAGCGAACAGGCCGAACGTTACGCGGCCGAGGGTGCTTATCAGATCGGTATCGACGATCCGATCGACGATGCGCTCGATCAAACCACGGAGATCATGCACGCCGATCTACTCGACGGCGGCGAAAAGGTACGTCATCACTCAGACCGTCTCGCGCGAGTTGTCTTGAAATGCCGCCAGCGAGCGCTGTCGCATGCGACGGTCACTGTTTAAATTCCTTCGGAGAACCTTTTTTGTTCAATGACAACAAACTGAGTGTGGTGATTCTCGCTGCGGGACTGGGGACGAGAATGAAGTCCAGGCGCGCGAAAGTGCTGCACGAGCTAGGCGGGCTGCCGCTTATCACGCACGTCGTCAAGACTGCGAAAGAGCTGGACCCGCAGACGATCGTTGTCGTCGTAGGGCACCAGGCGGAGGAGGTCGAGAAGGCGGTGCTTGACGCGGTGGGCGACCTGGCGAGTTTCGTCGTGCAGGCAAAGCAGCGCGGTACCGGCGATGCTGTCGAATCCGCGCGCAGCCTGCTGGAGAATTCGGATTCGCTGTTGTTGCTGTTGTCGGGTGACGTACCGCTGATCCGTGCTGAAACACTTCGACAACTGATTGCGAAGCATCGCGCGAGTGGCGCGGCTTGTACGATCCTGAGTGTGGAGCTTCAGAACCCGACGGGTTACGGGCGGATGGTCCGGAACGAAGATGGTTCGTTTGCGCGCATCGTCGAGCACAAAGACGCGACTGCGGAGCAAAGGGAGATTCGCGAGATCAACAGCGGCATCTATTGCTTTGAAGCTCGCGACTTGTTTCAGGCGTTGCGGCGAGTTGAACCCGTTAACGAGCAGGGCGAGTACTACCTAACGGACGTTGCCGAGATCATTCTTTCGCTGGGCGGGCAAGTCAGCGTCTATCTGCATGACGATCCACGCGAAGTGTCGGGAATCAACACTCGCGCCGAGTTGGCGGAGTTTGAAAACCTGCTGAGGCGCAACACGATTCGACGGCTGATGATGGAAACAGGCGTGACGTTTATCGATCCGTCGCATGCTTACATCGGTCCGGAAGCGCAGGTGGGCCGCGACTGCATCATCTACCCGGACGTTTCGATCGAGGGAAAAACTGTGATTGGCGAAGGGTGTGTGGTTCGTTCCGGCGTCCGTATCACCAATTCGCGTCTTGGAGACGACGTGACCGTGAAGGATCATTCCATCATCGTCGATTCCGAAATCGGATCGAACTGTTCCGTTGGGCCGTTTGCGCATCTCCGGATGAACGCCACGCTCGAGGAGAAAGCGACCGTTGGGAACTTCGTCGAAGTGAAGAAGTCGAGACTTAAACGTGGTACGAAGGCGATGCATCTGAGCTATCTGGGTGACGCGACGATCGGCGAGCGAACAAATATCGGCGCCGGCACAATCACGTGCAATTACGATGGCAAGCAGAAGCACGAAACGATCATCGAAGACGATGTTAAGATCGGCTCGGACACGATGCTTGTCGCGCCCGTGACGGTCGGTGCTCGCTCCATGACCGGCGCCGGCTCAGTTGTGACCAAAGACGTCCCGCCTGATTCACTCGTCGCCGGTGTTCCCGCGACAGTGAAGAAGAAGTTGAAGTGAAAAAACCATCCGTGTTCTTCACGGACGCATAAGAAACACGGATTAAGGAAACAGCATGTGTGGAATTGTTGGCTATGTGGGTAACAAACAGGTCGTGCCGCTGATTATCGACGGCCTGCGGAAGCTCGAGTATCGCGGTTACGACTCCGCTGGTATCGCGGTGGTCAATGAGCGTCACGAGCTCGAGATCCGCCGCGCGGAAGGCAAACTGCGCAACCTCGAAGAAACGATCCGTTTGAGCCCGATCGACGGCACCTACGGCATCGGCCACACGCGTTGGGCCACCCACGGACGCCCAACCGAAGAGAACGCCCACCCGCATCGCGACTGCACCGGCCGCGTAGTCGTCGTTCACAACGGCATCATCGAAAACTACCTGCAACTCAAAGAGCGTCTTCGTCACACGGACCACCGCTTCGTCACCGAGACTGATACCGAGATCATCGCCCACCTCATCGAAGAACACCTGCGACACGACATGTCCTTCGAAGAAGCTGTCCGCACGACAGCAGTGGAACTCCGCGGCATCTTCGCGCTTTCGATCATCAACGCCGACGAGCCCGACACGATCATCGCCGTGCGTCAGGGCCCGCCAGTCGTGATCGGACTCGGCGATCGCGAGTTCTTCGTCGCCTCAGACATTCCACCGATCCTGCATCACACGCGCGACGTCTTTTTCCTCGGCGATGGCGAGATCGCAGTCATCAACAAGGAAGCCGTTCGCGTTATCGACTTCGAAGGCAACACGGTCCAACCTTCGATCCAGCGGATCACGTGGGACCCGATCATGGCGGAAAAGGGCGGCTTCAAGCATTTCATGCTGAAAGAGATTTACGAGCAGCCGCGTTCGGTCCGCGACACGGTCCAGGGTCGAATCTCGCTCGACACAGGCCGTGTGTTTCTCGACGAGATGGCAAACATCACCGAGTCGGATTTCAAACGGTTTACGTCGATCAAGATCGCGGCGTGCGGGACCTCGTGGCATGCGGGACTCGCCGGCAAGTACATGATCGAGCAACTCGCGCGCGTGCCTGTCGACGTCGATTACGCGTCAGAGTTTCGTTATCGGGATCCGGTGATGGACGAGAAGACGTTGTTGCTCGTTATTTCACAGTCGGGTGAAACAGCGGACACGATCGCCGCGCTGCGCGAAGCAAAGGAGCTCGGCGCGCGCGTGCTGGCGATCTGTAACGTGCAGGGCTCGATGATCGTTCGCGAAGCTGACGGCACGATACTCACTCACGCGGGTCCGGAGATCGGCGTCGCGTCAACGAAGGCGTTTACGAGCCAGATGATCGCGCTCTATCTGCTTGGACTGTATCTCGGGCAAGTGCGTGGCACGTTGAGTGAAGAAGAGGCGAGATTTCATGCGCAGGAACTGGCGGAGTTGCCGGTCAAGCTCGAACACCTGCTCAACGATTCAGACGGCATCGAAGAACTTTCGAAAGAGTTCTTCCGCTCGACTGACTTCCTCTACCTCGGGCGCGGCATCAACTTTCCGGTAGCACTCGAAGGCGCACTGAAGTTGAAAGAGATCTCTTACATTCACGCCGAAGGCTATCCCGCCGGCGAAATGAAGCATGGTCCAAACGCGCTCATTGACGAACGTTTGCCCGTGCTCTTTATCAACACACGCGAAGAAGGCAATCGTGCTTCCGAGTTGCGTTACGAAAAGACGCACTCGAACATCGTCGAAGTAAAAGCTCGCGAAGGTATCGTCATTTCAGTGCTGACTGAAGGCGACACGATGTCGTCGGTCGTTTCGGACCACGTCATCGAGATTCCTGCCTCGAGCGATCTGTTGTCCCCAATCCTCTCGATCATTCCGTTGCAGTTACTCGCGTATCACATCGCGGTCCGTCGCGGTTGCGACGTGGACCAACCACGCAATCTGGCGAAGTCGGTAACCGTGGAATGAAGCGATCCACGAGTACGGCGAAACTTAAATGCTGGTCAGAGTTTTTGGCATATTCGGGATTATTTTAGGCGCCGCCTATTTCAACGAAGGCGTGGCGATACTCGGACTTCTCTCCTTCGCGCTCTCGCAAAAAGCGAACACAGTACTGGTCAGCTACTTACTCTACCTGACGTGGGATTTCCTTTTCGGGACCGCTTTGATCGTTGCTGGTATCGGTGTGTTGTTCTTCAAGGAATGGGCGAGGATCATGTGGCTCGGACTAATGCCCGCCCTCGTGCTCGTTCACCTCGGAATCATCGTCTCTGCTGAACTTTTGGGCAAAGGCTCGGGTGCGTTCTATCTAGTTTGGACAGGCATGGTGATTTTCGTTGCAGCCGCATCCTGGTGGTTTCTCACAAGCACGAAGACACGCGAGCGCTTCTCACGTCCGCAAGAAGAACCCGCGACAACAGAAGAGTAGCTTCGCCGCCATCCCCTCGGGGCAAACGGGTGCGGCACTGCTTCCCCTTGCGTGCCCTCCCACGTTGCCCCGTTTGCCCCCCGCCAAACAAATAACGCGTAAGGACGAGACAAAAAGGGCCGCCTTTTTTTCATCCGGATTTGCGTTCGTGATCGATGAGTTTTTGTTTACGTTCCAATCCCCAGCGATAACCGCCAAGAGTCTTATCTTCACGCACGACGCGATGACACGGAATCACCAGCGCTACGGGATTGGTCGCACACGCTCGCCCCACGGCGCGCACCGCACCCGGTTTGCCTAGCGACTTCGCGACCTCGCCGTAGGAAACCGTTCGCCCGTACGGAATGGCGCGCAACTTCTCCCACACCTGACGCTGAAACGCAGTCGATCGAATATCAAGCGGAAGATCGAGCTGCGGCTCTTTATTCGCAAGGTGGTTCAGGATCTTTTTTACCGGCTCGCGTAAAGCGGAATCGTCGCGACGAATCGTCGCCGCCGGAAACTCCGCACTCAGATCCTTTTCGAGTTCCGCCTCGGTATCGCCCATGCGCACGGCGCAAACACCGCGGTCTGTCACTGCGACGAGAAGTTGGCCCAATGGCGACGCCGCAATCGTGTAGCTGATGTTTATCCCGCGACCACCGCGACCGTACGTTGCGGGTGTCATCCCCAGTTCCTGCGGAGCATGTTCGTAGAGTCTGCTGCTGGAATTGAATCCTGAATCGTAGAGCGCCTGTGTCACCGGTTCTCCTTCGCGAACGAGGGTTTTGAAGTTGCCGAAGCGCCGCGCCGTCAGATACTGCCGCGGGCTGATACCCATGATGCGTTTGAAAGTCCGTTGCAAGTGAAATGTGCTGACGCCGGCATCTGCCGCCAGGTCCGCGAGTTTCACTGTCTCGGTCTGACTCGCGTCGAGAAGACGACAGACACGCTGCACCATTTCGACGCGCGAATCGACAACGCCCGAACGACGTGGCTCGCATCGCAAACACGCACGAAACCCTGCCTGTTCTGCGGCGTCGGCAAATTCGAAAAAAGTTACGTTTTCGCGACGCGGTCGCCGTGATGGGCATGACGGGCGGCAGTAAACCTTCGTCGAGCTGACGGCGAACACAAACTGCCCGTCAAACCGCGAATCTTTCGCAGCTACCGCCTGCCACATTCGCTCGTCGGTTTTCATCACGCACTTATCCTAAACCAGCGTAGTTCGATGATCTATCTGCTTCTTGCGGTCAAATTGAACCGGAAACAGACGCGACTTTGTGATGTTCCATCTCTATGCTTAAATGCCAAACAAACTCGTGGACTCGGAATTTCTATCACAACTGAACGAGCAGCAGCGCGAAGCCGTCCTCGCCACTGAAGGGCCGCTCCTGATTCTCGCCGGAGCAGGGTCCGGCAAGACACGCGTGATCGCTCACCGCATCGCATACCTGATCGCGGAAAAGAAGATCCCGACCTGGAACATTCTCGCCGTCACGTTTACAAACAAAGCCGCCGACGAGATGCGGCAGCGCGTGCAACGATTGTTGCGCGCGCGCGACGATTCCAGCCTGCCGCTGGTCTCGACGTTTCACAGTTTGTGCGTGCGCATCCTGCGTCAGGACATAGAAAAACTGAACGACAAATACACCCGCAGGTTCACCATCTACGATCAGGACGATTCGCTGCGTCTAATCCGCCAGTGCATCAAGGATCTCGGTTACGACGAGAAATCGCTCGGCCAGCGCGCGGTGCAATCTGCCATCAGCGCCGCCAAGAATCGTGGCGAAGACACCCGCGCATTCGCAGCGCGCGCCGAATATGCCGACGAGCGCCGGGCGGCGATCGCGCGCGTCTACCAGATGTACGAAGACCGACTGCACGCTAACAACGCGCTCGATTTCGACGACCTGCTGATCAAAACCGTGCGGCTGCTGCGCGACGTTGCCGATGTGCGCGAGAAGTACAACAACAAGTTTCGCTTCATCCTCGTCGACGAGTACCAGGACACGAACTCCTTGCAATTCGACCTGATCCGTTTCCTGACCCAAAAACAACAAAACATCTGCGTGGTCGGCGACGAAGACCAGTCGATTTATAAATGGCGGGGCGCCGACATCAGCAACATTCTCAACTTCGAAGTCCACTTTCCGAGAACGAGGATCATCCGTCTCGAGCAGAACTATCGTTCGACGCAAACGATTCTCGACATCGCCGGCGCGGTGGTGAAAAACAATCGCCAGCGCAAAGGAAAAACCCTGTGGACGTCGAACCCGCGCGGCGGGCGTGTCGGTTACTACCAGGCCTACGACGCGGAAGCGGAAGCACGATGGGTGGCGGGAAAGATCCTCGAACATCGCCGAGATGAATTCGATTTGCGCGCCGCCGTGCTTTACCGGACCAACTCGCAGTCACGCGTATTTGAAGAAGCGATGCGTCGCGCCGGTCTTCAGTACAACATCCTCGGCGGCTTCAGTTTCTACGAGCGAATGGAAGTGCGCGACATCATCGCGTACCTGAAACTCGCGTTGAATCCCAACGACTCGATCGCGCTTGAACGCGTCATTAACAGTCCGCCGCGCGGTATCGGCCGAACGACGTTGGAAGAGATCGAGCGACGCCGGAAAGACTATGACCTTCCCCTCTGGGAAACGATCGCGCTCGTCATCGAAACGCCCGAAAAGCTGAACCCGCGTGCGATCAACGCGCTGCGGAACTTCCGCAACATCGTCACGCGTCTCGGCGAGATGGCGACGATGGAAAACACTGAATCGACTTCTCCTGTTTCAGACGTCGTGCGGGCCACGCTGGTCGAGACGGGTTACGAATACTGGCTGCGGTCCGAAAAGACGGATGAGGCCGAAGG
This sequence comes from uncultured bacterium, assembly GCA_965649955.1. GTDB lineage: Bacteria > Acidobacteriota > Blastocatellia > Pyrinomonadales > Pyrinomonadaceae > PSRF01. The sequence continues at coordinate 6,547 of CBFGMX010000065.1, read as the reverse complement.
GCGCCTCGAGAACTTGCAGGAACTCGTAAACGCTGCTGTCGATTACGACGAACAGGGCGTTGAAGGACTGCGCGAGTTTATCGATCACTCCGCGCTGGTTTCCGACCAGGACGACTACAAACGCGATGCGCCGGTGACGTTGATGACGGTCCATTCGGCGAAGGGACTCGAGTTTCCGCTGGTGTTTATCGTCGGTCTTGAAGATGGACTCTTTCCGCACTCACGCTCCGCAACCGATCCGGAAGACCTGGAGGAAGAGCGACGGCTGGCTTACGTCGCGATGACCCGCGCCGAGCGTTACCTCTACGTTACGCACGCGATGAAGCGACGCGTTTACGGTGAAGAGATCGCGTCCGAGCCGTCCCAGTTTTTGAACGAGATGCCGCCGGAGTTGTTGGACGATCTTTCACTCGGCAAGTCGTGGCTGTATTTCAGGCGTGAGGCCGATGCGATCGAGGTTGAACCACCTGACGAGCCGCGCCCGGAGAGAAAGAAGTACACGGGCAAGACTTACAACAGCGTCGACTCGATTGCGGACTTCTTCAAACAACGCAACCGGCAAATGGGCCAGACGTCCGGAACCAGCCGGCAAACACCATCGTCACCGAGTACTTCGTCAAGCGCTTCGGCTGGTGAGTTCACGCCGGGATCGTACGTGAAGCACTCCAAATACGGCCGTGGCCTCGTGCTCCGGCGCGAAGGCGCGGGCGAGGCCACTAAACTAACCGTAAGTTTTCCCGGCTACGGCCAGAAGAAACTCGTCGAGAAGTACGCCGGTCTGGAAAAGGCGTAACTACCGAGTGGAAATCTGATTCGCTGTAAGTTCCGACGCAATGTGGTTCGCGTCGAAGACCTTCTTCAGAACCTCCAACATCCCTCTCGAATCAACCGAAATCGCGCGATTGACCGACCCGTCGTACATGAAGTCGCCGACGAGCGACTGAATGTTGCCGTCGAAGATCAACCCCACCAGCTCGCCGTTCTGATTGATCGTCGGGGAACCGGAGTTTCCGCCAATGATGTCGTTCGTCGAAACGAAATTGAACGGAGTACTCAGGTCGATTGACGACTTCTTCGCCATCCAACGTTGCGGCAGCACCCACGGAAACTGGTGCTTATGCTCTTCGGCGCGCGCGTAAAGTCCGCCCAGCGTGGTGAACGGCGTGATCTTCTTTCCGTTCTCCATGTAACCCTGCACCGTGCCGTACGACAGACGCAGCGTGAACGTCGCATCCGGATAGAGCTTCGTGCCTTCGGTATCAAACAACGCGCGGGCGATCTTCGCGTAGTTGGCGCGCTCGACACCGGTCACTTCACTCTCGAAACGTTTGCGCAACTCGCGGGCTTTCGCGTCGATGGTCCGCGCAATGACGATCATCGGGTCCGTCGACTCCTCAATCGCCTTGCGTCCACCGGCCGCGACCTGCTTGCGATATGCCACGTCTTTCAACTTCGTACCCGCAATGATTTCGTTTGCTCGCTGTTCGGGACTCTTGCCGTTGAGCACCTGTTTCGCTAACGGATGATCGGCGCCTAGAAGCTCGACCATGAAACCGAGCGAATCAGCAAGTTTCAGTTTTTCGAAATCATCGTGAATCGGGGCCGGTGAATACAGCGTCGACTCCAACGACGCGCGACGCGCATCCGTGTACTCCAGCAGTCGCTCGGCGTTTGGCTTTTCATTTTCAGTGGCCAGGCGAACGAGTGTGCGAGCAACTGTGAAATACGCGGTGTTGAAACCAGAACCCATATCGAAGATGCGGCGTTCGCGAATGTAGGTCGGGTAAGTCTTGTGCGCCTTCGCAATGGCGTCCCATGCATCGCCATACATCTTCTGGCGTTCAGGATCGGCGGCTACGGACTTGCGGAGAGCCGCTTCGTCCTTTGTCTTTCGCGCCAGCAGACTCGGATCTTTAAGTCCCGCAAGCTGGCCACGATAGACCTTCAAACTGTTCTGCACACTGTTCAGTTCATTTTGAGACTGACGCGTTTGTTCCTCGCCCATCGACATGTATTTCTTCAGCAGCGCTTCACGCCGTTCGAGCATGCGAATGACGATCGGGATGCTGGTGTCGCGCAGTTGCTCGAGATGGGCCACCGTGTTCAGTCGCGAAGTCGAACCCGGATTGCCGGTGACAAACACGAGATTGCCCTCCTTCGGACCCGCGGTGGACCACTTAAAGTAATGCTCCGGGTGCACCGGCTGATCGTTTTCGTAAACGCGGACCAGCGCCATGTCGATATTGAAGCGTGGGAAATTGAAGTTGTCGGGGTCGCCGCCGAAGAACGCAGCCTGGAATTCAGGAACGAACACGAGACGAACGTCCGTGTACTTTTTGTAGCGATAGAGGTTGTACTGGCCACCCTGGTATAGCGTGACGACATCGGAACGGAAACCCGTAGTCTTAAGGGATTCCGACTCTATTGCGGACATTGTGGCGCGACGAGCCGCAAATGCTTCGGCGTCAGTCATCCCGGCTTTGACGCCTTCGTTGACGCGCGCCGTGACGTCTTCAATGCTCATGAGGACATTCAGTTCAACATTCGGGATCTTGATCTCGTCGGCATGAGTCTTCGCGACGAACCCTTCCTTCGCGTAATCTTTTTCCGGCGTGCTCACTTCGCCCACGAAGTCTTCGACGATGTGATAGTTCGTCAACACGAGGCCGTTCGCGGACACGAACGAGCCCGAGCCGCCGTTATTGAACCGCACCGACGCCAGACGGACGTTTTTCAGCCATTCGTCAGTGATTTCAAAACCGTATTTCTTCTTGATTTCGGCGCGCGGTACGTTGTTGAACGTCCACATGCCCTCTTCGGCAAGTGCCGGAATGTACAGTGTCGAAACGCTGAAAAGCGCCAGTAATAACGCCGCTAAGATTCGATTAAGTTTCATTTTGCTCCTCATTTGGGCTCACAGATTACCCGATCTCTGATGCGCAGACTACTCATCGCGCTCGCCCCGGTCCCTCAGCCGGATGAACTCGTCGAGACTCAAATCGCCGTGGCCCTTCTCCTTCATTCGCTTGATGTAAGTTGCGCTGACGCCGTGGTCTTTTAGGCGTACGAGCTGGTCGAGCGGTATGTTGTTGTAACCGATCTCTTTCATTTCTTTGACGAAGGTGGGACTGACGCCGTGATCCCTGAGGCGGACCCACTGGTCCAGACTGACGCGTTCGTAACCGGCGGCGATGAATTCGTTGATGAAGTTCGCGGTAACACCGTGATCTCTCGTTCTCACCAGTTCTTCGGGCGTTAGGGTGTTGTAGCCAAGACCGCTGAGTTCGCGAATGAAGTTGAGCGTCACGCCGTGGTCTTTCATTCGCACGATCAGGTCGGTGGTTTTTACCGTGAAGCCGAGTGATTTCAGGCCTTGAAGATACTCGAGGCGAACACCGTGATTGCCCATTTTCACTAACTGATCGACGGTCGCGGTATCGTAGCCCTGGGATTTCAGTTCATTGATGAAAGCGAACCCGACGTCGGTCATCGCGAGCGACTGGAGTTGATCGTCGGTGGGACGGCCGAAACCCATCCGGGTGAGATCCGCTGCAAACGAGCTGCTCGGGCTGAAAGTGAAATGACCTGATCCGTTGCCTTCCTTGAACCAGCCTTCGAAATTGAACGTGCCCGCGTCGCGCTTCAACTGGAAACGGACGACATTGCCGGCAGCGGACATCATCTGGTCGCGCGTCAGTCCGGTAAGTTGATCGAGACCGATGCCGAAACCGGTGCTGCTGTGATTGTAACCGCCTCTCTCGCGCTCACGGCGGTAGTGCATTGTGAGCTGGATTCTTGATTCGTCGGTCCGAGACTCGATTAACCACTGGTTGGTCGTCGTCTGTGGGTTGGAATAGCTGATATACGTCCGGTAACAGGCGCATCCCAGTAACAGAACCGCAAGTAAAGCCACACGTTTCATCGCAGACCTCCTGGTGAGCAAATGATTTGATTGAAGGCGGAAATCCGTCGGGCAGACGGAATTAACTGGTGCTCAGTGAGATTAACACCACCCCATGCTCTTTTGTGACTGGATTAGCGCTTTTTTACTAACTATTTTGCTGTTTGTCGGAACGGTCGCCGGTCATCGGCTTCGAACTACTTGTCACCTCACTGCCGCACTGCCGGCACAAATAGCTATCCTCTTTTTGAGCAGCCGGGACAAGCCAAAGACAGCCGCACGATTGGCACAAGATCGTCGAACCCAGTAGCCATTCGTTAAACCGAGCTTGCTTTTCTACTCTCATCGGATCCCCCTTGTATCGCAGCATCGCCGCAGACATGTGTAAACGAAAGCGACAGTTCTTTTAAATGACAAACTCCGCGAATCTTTCATCAAATTGTCGCAGGTTCGTGTTCGTCTGCGGTTGACCTGAAGGACGCGTAGTTTGACAATCGGCGAGCATGCGAACCCGACAATTTAGAACTCCGCGGCTCAATCAGTTTGCCCGCATGTTGCTGGCGGAATGGCGCAAACTGAAGCTGCCTTTAGCGGACGAAACCGTAATCGTCGCGGTCTCCGGCGGCGCCGATTCCACCGCCCTGCTACTAGCACTGGACGAACTCCGATCCGCCCACAAACTCGCGGTCAAGCTTTGCGTGGCGCATCTCGATCACCGGCTAAGACAAACCAGCACGAAAGACGCGAAGTGGGTCGCTGGATTGGCTGAGAAGCTCGGTTACGAGTGTGTCGTCGGCCGCAGCAAAGTGGCCGAAATCGCGCGCGCCAACACGGATAACCTCGAACAGGCAGCACGCGAGGCGCGTTACGAATTCCTCGAAAGGACAGCGAAACGAAAGTCCGCAAACTATATCCTGACCGGTCACACGATGGACGATCAGGCGGAAACCGTCTTGCTCCGGTTGATGCGCGGCAGCGCGAGCGCGGGTCTCGGCGGCATGGAACTCGTTCGGCCGCTCGGCAAACACTCGGCGATCAAACTCGTGCGGCCCCTGCTCTGGGCACGACGCAGCGAAACGGAAAACTATTGCCGCCTGCGTAAAACAGAGTTTTTGACCGACGAGATGAACGACGATCAGAAGTTTGCGCGCGTGAAGGTCCGCCAACAACTGCTGCCGCTGATGCAGTCGTTCAACAACAAGATCGTCGAAGCGCTTTCACGCACCGCCACGCAGATCCGAGAAGACTCGGCCGTGCTGGTCGACAATTCTGATGCACTATTGAAGCAGGCCGCGGTGTTTGATCACCTTGACGATGAAACCGGAACGCCGGTTTTGGACGTAAAGGTGCTGGCCGCGGCGCCCGCGGCACTACGGCGGCGCGCGTTGCGAAAGTGGATTTCCGAGGCGCGCGGGAGCAGCCGCCGGCTCGAAATGGTTCATCTGCTGGCTGTGGAGAAGCTTCTGGAAGGCACGGCGGGCGGGCGAGTGGTGGAGTTACCGGGCGGATCGCGCGTTAAGAGAAAGAGGGGCCGGCTGGAGTTCGACCGGGAAATCCGTTGAAAAACCCGTAATCAAACTTTATAGTCGAACGCGGGAGAACGGCACGGTTAGTCATTTTTGAATATCTGGGGAACCATAGTTGCTGGGGTGCATCAAAGAGAGTTGGGAGATGGTGTCGTTCAGCTGATGGAGAGCGACAAGTGAAGGCAATATAAGGTAATATCGCCGTCGGAGGCGTTGATGAATTTGAGTTCTACAGCAAGACAGATCGTATTTTGGCTGTTAATCATCGCGGGTGCAGTTTTACTGTATAAGCTCGTCAATCCGCGGGGGAACATCTATCAAACTGTGGACCTGACAAAGATCGATCAGATGATCCAGGCCCGCCAGTTAAAACAAGTGACGGTCAAACAAACCGAGACCGTCGCCATCGATAATAACAATTCGGAATATCGAGCCAACCTATCAAACGAACACGCAAAGGCTGAACTGCTCAGAAGTGCGCGTCAGGTGGTTGATGGTCGCGCGCTGGTCCCAAAGGTAGAAGAGGAGTCGAGCAGCAGCTATATCTGGCCCATGCTGATCACCTGGGCGCCGTTATTGTTCATCATTGCGATTTGGATCTTCATGCTGCGCCAGATGCAGTCCGGAGGAAACAAGGCGCTCTCCTTTGGTAAGTCGCGGGCCAAGCTTCTCAACAACCAGCAAAAGCGCGTGACGTTCAAGGACGTCGCGGGAGTTGAAGAAGCCAAGGAAGAGCTCCAGGAGATCATCGAATTCCTTAAGGAACCGCAGAAGTTTCAAAAGCTCGGCGGACGTATTCCCAAGGGCGTTTTGATGATGGGACCGCCGGGAACGGGCAAGACTTTATTGGCCCGTGCTATCGCCGGCGAAGCAAATGTTCCGTTCTTCTCGATCTCCGGTTCTGACTTCGTCGAGATGTTTGTCGGCGTCGGCGCATCGCGTGTGCGCGACCTGTTCGAACAGGGCAAAAAGAACGCACCGTGCATCATCTTCATCGACGAGATCGATGCGGTCGGTCGTCATCGTGGCGCTGGTCTTGGCGGCGGACACGATGAGCGCGAACAGACGTTGAACCAGTTGCTCGTCGAAATGGACGGCTTCGAATCGAACGACGGCGTGA
>CBFGMX010000064.1:0-28107 GCA_965649955.1 uncultured bacterium | reverse complement strand
TACTCCGGATTGGCCAGCCTACGGACGCGCGGAACGAGTGGACCGGTGTGAAGGCTCTCCTTCACCATGTAATCCGACGGCACTTCGAAGAGAGACTTCGCAGGCTCGATGCGATTGATGTTGGTCAGCTTGTACGTCATCTCACCCGATCGCGGATCGCTGTGACGAGTCATCACCACCAACTGCAATTCCGGTGAATACCAGCGTTCGCTGACGATCTCGATCGCACGCTCGTTCCCAATCTCACCAGCGGGAATCGTCACCGTTGTGCGTGTCCCTTCCGCTTCCACACCTTCAATCATTTGCTTGCCGAGGTCGGTTTTCACTTCGTTCTGGTTCGGCGCAACGGTCTTGCGAAAGACGTAGCTGATGCCGCCGGTTGCCGGTCCGGTTCCAAGACTGAACTGTTCCGCTTCAACAGACACGCGAGCGGTCGAGGACGCTGGCGGCGCACCTTGCGGAGAGGTCAGGATCATCGTGCCGGTGTTTCCGGTGGGCGCGACTTTGAATTCAAACCGGCGGCCTTCCGCATCGCCACCCACTAGTCCTTTCGGCGCAAACTCGAGCTTGAATGGAGTGCTCTTCACGGCGGTGTGCGAGCGTGAGTCAAGCGAGTACGCCACGCCGGCGACCGGATCGTTGATGAAGATCATTTGCATCGGTTCCTGTCCGGTTCCGAGCACGCCGAGTCCTTTCAGCGTCTGCTCACGTCGTGTGCGTCCTTCTCCGTCGCGATACACGGCGCTCGTGAACTTGTTGACGATCCGATTGCCGTCGCTCAGCACCTGCACATGCTCTGTCACAGCCTCCGCCGAATAAGGAGCTCCCTTCACCACCTTGCCCTCAAAACTCTCCGACGCGATGAACAGAAAATTACCATCCGGCGGAGGTGGCGGCAGCGGTGCACCCGGAGGCCCCTGGGGTGCACGCGTTTGCTGCCAAACGAATCCCTGCGACGTTTGCGCAAAGGCGACGCTGGCTGCCATCATCAACACCGCGAAAGTTACAAATGCTTTTTTCATCTCCGTCAATCCTTTCAGTCCGGTTTCAAACCGGATTCCTCATCTCACTTATTGAACAAAACGTATGGCATGGGCCACACCATCGACCCCTAACAAAACGTCAGCTTTTACTTTCTCGTGATAACGGTTCATGTTTACGGGCAAGCCGAAGTTCACGAGCGCGGAGCGCGGCACCTCGACGCGGATGATCTGTCCGCCGTCCTGCAACGTCGCCGGATTGAGATAACCGAGCGGCATGAAGTCCGTGGCGATCTCGCTATTCACATGGTTCGCGACTTCATTGTTTCGAACTCGACGCACGGAAGGCCGGCGCGGTTTCAGCGCGATCTCCTGTTTCTTTGGCTGCGCCTGGTCCAGCTTCGGCTCTACGACGATCGGTTGTTGTTCTTCGAGTTGTCGCTGCTGCGTTTGTTCAGCGGTTATTGATTTCGGTGGCTCCGGGCGAGAGCGTAGTGCGATCACACTCATTACAATTAACAAGACCGCCGCTACTGCCGCGAGCCAGTAACGAGAATTTCTTCTCGAAGCTGCCGTCAATGCGGCGCGCGCGCGAAACGTCTCGCGTAACTTCTGTTCGACTTCAGGCGGCGCCTCCAGCGACGCCGTCTCTTCGGCGAGCAACTGCAAGCTGCCCGTCAGCGTTTCTTCATCAAATCTTTGACGGTTCATGCGAAACACCTCGCTGACTTCATAGCCGCTGAAGTCGCATCATCAACCTGCGCCGCCGGTTGCAGCTTTGCAAGCAGCAACGCACGCGCGCGATGTAAACGCGAACGCACGGTCCCGATCGCGCAACCCAGAATCTCGGCCGCCTCCCCGTAACTCACATCCTGGAGTTCGCACAACACAACCACTTCACGATACTTCGCCGGCAAACTAAGAACAGCTTTACGGACCATCTCGATCGTCTCCGCTCGCGCGAGCTCGTCCAGCGGACGCACATCCGTTTCAAATACCGGAAGACCCGCGTCCTCGTCGTCATCATCGCCGATGGACATTAACGATTGCTCGACCCGCATTCGTCGCAACACGTGGTTTCGAGCAACACCCAGCAGGAAAGCACTCAACGACCCACGGCCCGGATCAAACACATGCCCTTCGCGCATCAGGAACAGAAACACTTCCTGCGTCACGTCTTCCGCGATCGACTTCGAGCCGCTCATCTGCAAAGCGAACCGGTAGACGCTTCCCTGCCGTCGCCGGTAAAGAAGCGCAAACGCCTCTTCATCTCCGGCCAGCATCGACCGCAGCAGTTCGCTATCACCGGGTTCGCTTTTCAGATTCATGGCCCAAATGTTTGACAGACATGGGTATTCGCTGGGCAGACGACAAAAGTTCCAAAATGTGAGGAGTGAATCCGGGAGCCTACGAGCCGAATATCTGAAGAAATTCCGCGGTTTTTCGTCGCAAAGCGAACCAGTCGTCAAAAATCTGTGGGTTTTGCAGCCAAATGGTCAGCCACTGACGAATCTCCGTGGCGAGTTGCCGGTCCTTTTGGCTGATCCGCTGGCTGGTTACGACGAATTCGAGCTCCCGCTTGATGTTTAGAACCGCTTGACGCAATTGACCGCGATCTGGCCGCCGGCTCAGGTTTTCCATCCACGTAACCGCGGCCGCCGGAGTATCGAAGTTGAGTTCTTCAGCCGTAAACAGCCGCGGCGAGCGCCAGTTAAGATCGACGTCGAGAACGTCGGGATGCGTGAGTTCGCCCCCATCGTCGGCGAACCTCCTCGCCAGCGAAGCCGGGCTCTGGGAAATGTTCTCTTTTTCCAACGCGAACTACTTCTTGATCTTTTTTATGATGCGTAGAGCGTGGTTGCGTGCGATCAATGGTACGTGTTCGTCGGTGCTGAGCTCATTGAGCAACGGCAGCAACTGTTGCGGATCGGAGAGGGCGTTGCGCTTCAACATCGACTCCATCACTTCCATCAGCTTCGGCGCATTTAGCGGTTGGTTCTCGCGTGCGAGCCCAATGTCGAAAATCAGGATCGCCTGATCGGCGGCGCGGCGATACTCGTTGATCAGAGTTTCCGCGTCAGTGTTGTTGGTCCAATTAAACTCCGCGACGCGTTTTCGAGTTCCCTGTTCCATGCCGATACGCATTGTGCCGAGGTGCGGAAACTGTTTGTCGGATTGATAGTTTGTATTTGAATCCAGAAACCGAAGCGCCTGCCAGGCGGCGTTGATGCGCGTTAGTGCCGCGGGCGACAGCTCGAGCGGCTCGACAATCGGCGTCTCTTCGTTCAGACGTTCGAAGGTCACCTTGCCGCGGCCGTTCGCATCGTGTTCCAGCACGATGTGTTTGACGACAAACTTCGGCTGCGAAAACTCATACGTGTATTTGACGGGCTCGGTCTTGTTTTCGGTGACCGCGCCCGGAGACGTCGCTGTTTGCGTGGGACGCGTATTGTGTTTCGTTGGCCCCGCACCCTGCGCATACGTAAAAATCGCCGCGCCCAAAACCAGGAGCGCGGCGGGGAGGCCTTGCGTAAATGATTTTTGTTTACTCACTCAAACTTTACCGACACTAACCTCGAAACGCCTGCTTCCTCCATCGTCACGCCGTAGAGCGCACGCGCCATTTCCATCGTACGCTTATTGTGAGTGATCACAATAAACTGCGTATCGGTGGCCATCTGCAGGACCTTATCAGTAAAGCGTCCTACGTTCGCTTCGTCAAGTGGCGCATCGACCTCGTCGAGCAAACAGAACGGAGCGGGCCGGTAGTGAAAGATGCCCAGCACGAGGGCCAGCGCAGCCATTGCTTTCTCGCCGCCAGACAACAGCAACACGTTCTGCAATCGTTTGCCGGGCGGTTGGGCCACCACGTCGATGCCCGACTCGAGCACGTCGTCCGCATCGATCAAGCTCATCTCACCGCGCCCGCCGCCAAATAACTCCTGGAATAGCGCGCTAAAGTTCTTATTGATCTGCTCGAACGCGTGGCGGAAACGCTCGCGCGACCGTCGTTTGATTTCCCGCAACGCCTCTTCGGTTGCCGAGATGCCTTCGATGATGTCCTGGCGCTGAACTGTCAGGAACAAGAGGCGCTCTTCCGCTTCGGCCAACTCTTCGAGCGCCATCATGTTTACGCCGCCAAAACTGTCGAGTCGCGTGCGCAACTCTTCAACTCGTTTGTGACTCGCGTCGAGTTCGAATTCTTCGGGCAACGTGAGCTCGCGCGCGAGGTCCTCCAACGGCTGGCCCAGCTCGGTCTGACAGTTTTCGTGAACAAACGTTTGCCGTGCCTGCGCTTCCGCGCGTTGAACTTCCAGACTCGCGCGTGAATCGCGAACTTCGCCTGCCTGACGATTGAGTTCGGATAACTCGGTCGAGCATTCGTCTGCCTGCCGGCGCGCTTGGTGCAAGCGATTCGAAAGATCGTGAATCTGCTCTTCTTCGCGAGCGCGGTCGCTTTCGACTGAACTGGCCTTGAGCTCGAGATCCGCGATCGAGACTTTCAACTCCGCGGCGCGGCCGTCCATCTCCGCGAGATCCATGCGATGACGTTGCACGCGGGCGGCGAAGTCGGCGAGTTCGCCTTCGATGCGGCGCAGTTCAGCGGTCGTGCTGCGACGACGTTCGGCGGCAGCAGCCGCAGCGGCACGCTGTCCGGCGAGCGATTCACTTTCGAGTTCCGTTTCGCGGCGCAAGTCAGCCAACAGTGCCGAGGCGCGAATCACGTTGTCAGCCGCCGCTTCTCGAGCTGCTTCGGCAGCTTCCGCTTCAGCTAACGCATTCGTTCGACGTTGCTCGATTTCGATCCGTTCTTCTTCGACACGCAACGAATCCTGGCCCACGACGCGCATGTGGCGCTCGGCGCGTTCGATTTCCTGTTCCAGCCCGCTGACGGTCAGTTGCTGCTGCATCGCCTCGCGCTCTTCGCGGCCGATTGCTTCGTTCAGAATGACGACAGCGTCTTCTAAACCAACGAGCCGGTTGCGAGTTTCTCGCGCGGAGGCGGCTGCCGCTTCAACTTCGCCCGCCAGCGCCAGCGCTCGTGATTCCAACTCACGCAGCTCACGTTTGAACGCGAGCAGCCCGGCGCCTTCTTCGAGGTCGCGTGCGTCGCCCGCGCTGACAAACTGGCCGCTGGCGATCCAGTCGCCGTTCAGCGTGACGAAAGTTTCGCCGGTTGCCATCGACTGGAGCATCGCATCGTCCAGGTTGGCTGCAAGCCGTGCGTTCATTTTTTGCGGCAGCGTGCGCTTAAGGACTGTTACGAGTTGCTCCGGGGCGCCGAGGAGATCCGAGATTCGCAGGTCATCGCGGAAGGTCTCTGTTTGACCGTTCGCCAGTGCCGGACGTTCTTCAAGTCTGCACGCCAGCGTTGTCGATAACAACGCGGCCTCGTCGCTGCCTCCGTGTAGACCGGCAACCAGGAAACTCGCCCTGCCGCCATTGTTTTCTCTTAACCACTGTGCCGCACGCACGGCGTCGTCAGGGGTGGGCACGACGATCGATTGCAATGACGAACCGAGCACGCCTTCAACAGCGCGTTCCCACTTCGCATCGACATTCAACGCGTCAGCCAGCGTCCCGATGAAATGAAAATTGCGAGGCGTGTCGTCAGAAGAGAAGACTAGTTGTACCGCCGGCGAATAATAGGCGCGCCGGTGGTCCAATTCTTTCAGACTTTCAAGGCGATGACTGGCGCGCGAGTATTCGTCGCGGACTCGCGTCAGTTGCGCTTCGGTGTCGCTGACTGCTTCATGGCCACGAACGACGGCGTCCACCGCCGTTTCACGTTCGGCTTGCAGCCGGGCGACGCGGGCACGTGCTTCGTTTAGCTCGCGAGCGAGTTGTTCCGCTTCGAGCTTTCGCTCGGCGTGTTGGCTCGCCGCGCGGTCGCCTTCACGGGCGAGACCTTCTGCTTGCTGAGCGAGGCGTTCGAGGGTGCTTTCGAGTTGGCGAGCAATCTCGCGGACGCGCTCGGCGATAGCGGTTTGCGAAAGCAGTTCGGCGCGGGCGTTTTCAATCTCGAATTCAGCGGCCGTCGCGCGGGCAAGTTTCTCCGCGTAGGATTCTTCGGCGGTTCTCAGTTCGGCAGCGCTGCGGTCCGACTCCTCGCGCAGACGCGCGTCCTCCTGTTGCAGCCGCAGACATTCCGCTTCAATTAACACCAGACGCGAGGTCAAAGCTTCAATCTCAGCGGTTACTTCGCCTCGCCGCTTTTCGATCTCGCCTAACTGTTCCTGCTGGTAGACGCATTCGCGCGCCTGACGATCGCGTTGCAAGACCGCTTCGGCGGCAGCGGCGCGCACCGTTGACAACTCGTCTTCAAGGTTTCGCGCCTCCTGAGTTGCGGCGCGGGCCGCGTCTTCGCGTTTGGTTAGATCGCCGGCGATGGCGAGTTCGAGTTCGGTAACTTCGGTAAGTCTCGCGTTTGTGTCTTCGAGTACGGAGGCAAGCTTGCGATCCTCGGCGACATAGACGTGTCGCAGGAGCTCGCGCAACTCTTCGCGCAGCACGCCATAGCGGCGCGCCTTTGCGGCCTGGCGACGCAGGCTGTTTACCTGTCGATCGATCTCCGAGACGATGTCGGAAATGCGCGAGAGATTCGACCGGGCAGATTCGAGCCGCGCTTCGGTCGCTCGCTGGCGCACACGAAACTTCGTGATACCTGCCGCCTCTTCGATGATGGTGCGGCGGTCCATCGGCTTCGCCGAGAGGATCTGACCGATGCGGCCCTGTTCGATGATGGCGTAATGTCCTCCGGAGAGACCTGTACCGGAGAATAGATCCTGAATGTCGCGCAGCCGGCAGATACGATCGTTTAGAAGATACTCGCTCTCGCCGGAGCGATAGAGACGGCGAGTGACGGACACCGCTTCGCCTGGCGCAAATTCGAGTGCGAGATTGCGGCGGCGCCAGTGTCGCTTGTGTGGCGTCTTTGGTCCGGCGGTTGAAGCAGCCTCCGGACTCTCCGTGTTTTCGGGCTCCGGTGTCGCCTCGGCAACGAGAACAGGATCGATAACGGTCAGCCGATCGTCGATCTTCTCGAGCGTCGAGTCGATGTCTTCGATGTCAGGCTCCGGCGCATCGACTTCATCTCGGACCAGGTGCATGACGACTTCAGCCATGCCGCTGGGCGGGCGATTACGTGAGCCCTGGAAGATGACGTCTTTCATCTCGCCGCCGCGCAGGTGCTTAACGCGCTGCTCGCCGAGGACCCAGGCAATTGCGTCCGCGACGTTACTCTTACCGCAGCCGTTCGGGCCTACGATGGCGGTGATTCCGTCCCCTGTGAAGATTATTTCGGTGTAGTCGGCGAAGGATTTAAACCCAGTGATTTCCAGGCGTTGCAGTTTGAACATTAGCTAGAAAGCTCTGTTTTGGGCCAGCTCGGGGACCTCGAGAGCGAGGTTCCGAAGAGCATTCGACGGGTCGAGCCACTATAAGTGCGAGCCGCTTAGAATGTCAACCACAACATGAAGTAGGGCTTGATTAAATCAAGCAAGCAGCGCAGTTACTTTCACTGCTTAAAGCCCGGTGCGCCGGACATACAGCAGCAACCGGACGCCGGGACGTAGTTCGAAACTGCCGCTTGAGTCGTTCGAGGGAACCTGGCGGTAGAGTTCGCCGAAATTCGTCTCTATTTCGTCCTTCTGGGCCTCGTTTGCAATGATGAGGGGCTCGGTCGATTGCGCCATTCGCCCAAAGTAGGCGGTCCGGCTGAAATCGCGCAGATACCACGGCAGCGGCCAATAGTCAGGACTGACAATCGTGATCCCGGTCTTGGATCCATCACGTTCGCGGGCGATCTGCTCGACGGTTCTGACGAGGTCCAACGTTCCCCGCCTGGTGTGCGCGTAAACATAAACGTAATACTGATCGTCGTTGTCGTAATTGATGAAGTTCAAATCGATCGTCTGATAGGTGTTCACCACCATGGCGATGAACAACACCATCGCGACGATCCGGATCTGCCCTCGTTCCATCTCATAAATCAGTTGGACCGTGTACCCGGCAATCAACGCGAGCGGGACGACGAAGTTCAAGACCAGCCACGGCGTTTTATATGGAATTAACGAATACGCCGCGATCAGTCCAAACGACCACAGCGCCGCAAACAGCGCCATCGAATTCTTCGGTTTCAAAACAACCAGGACAGCGCCGATCGCACCCATGAACAGCAGCGGTCCTTCTTGCAGCATCAACCACTTAACATACGTGAATAGTGGGTGAACATGCGCTGTTTGCCCCGTCTTGCTCCAGACCTCAAACGTCTTCAGCGCGTCGTAAATCCCCTGGGCATTTCTGAAGAACGACGAGTAAAACAGAATGTTGAGGAACAGGAAAACTATGATCGCAATGGCCGCGGAGATCACGAGATTCGTGGTGCCGAGCTCCGACATGAACCTGCGGAACGCGCTCTCGTGCCGCACACCCGATCTGCGACTTTTGCCGGACGGCTGACCAACCATGTTGCGATAAAGCCGGCGATAAACGTGTGTCAGAACAAATGCTATCAGCAACACGCCGACCGAGATCATCGCCGTCTCTTTCGTCGCAAACAGCAGTGCCGCCGAAGCACTCGTGAGTATCAACCACGTCGGATTGCGCGTGTCGTAGAAACGTAGACCGAATACGACGATGGCTAAAGTAAAAAACACGAACTGCGTTTCGTGGATAAAGTAGCGGGACAGATACACCGCGCCGGGCGATACAGCTAACAGTAACGCCGCCGACAACGCCGCCACCGTGCCCAGGCGACGCCGCAACATGAAAACGAGGCCGATAGTCCCCAGTCCGAAAACAGCAGGAACGAGACGAATCGTGATCGTCGTCAGTCCGTAGTGATCGCGGGCGGCAACGCCGAATAGTAATCGAATGATCCACGGAATCAGCGCAGCGAAGTAATAAAGAGTTGGACCATGATAGTTTTCCGGATCGTACCGGTATTCTCCATCGCGCACGAGCCTGACGAGAAAGTTTCCGTTAACGCCTTCGTCGTGATGCAGCGGCACGAGGTTGAGGTCGTATAACCTGAGCACGGCCGCGATCAAAAGGATCGCGAACACGCTGATTAACCAAACGCGTTGCGGGATGTCCGCGTGGGCGGCGGCAGGAGCTTGAGCAGCCGTCTTGTTATCGACCGCGGCTTTCTGCTTTTTCGCCTTCTTACTACCTGACTTTGTAGAGGCTGTACTCGCCAACTTCTTCTACCTTCTCAAAGCGCGTAAAGAATTGTTCGTTCGGCGGTGTAACGATCCGCTCCAGTGGTCCAATCACAGCATAATCGACGCCGTAGTTTCTCAGTAACTGTAATGCGTCGGGTGAGCCGAGGTAGATGCGTTTGACCTCGCCTTCGCGCTGCACAAACTCCAGCCCGTGAGTCCAGATGTGGCCGGGATAACCCATGACGGACCTGCGACCGGTCAGAAACACCGGTGTGTTGTGCACCGGCGCGTGAATTATCAACGACCGTGGCTGAGTCAACTGCTTCACACGCTCGGCGAAGTGCACTCCAGCGGCATCGAAGATTCCGTACTTGACGTTGCGGAATGCGATCCCCGCGACATCAAGCGCGCCCGCAAAAGTCACACAAACAAACAGGAGCACCGCGAGCAAGCGTGGGATGCGGCCCTGTCGCCACAGCCACGCCAGAAACAACGCCACCAGCGGCGCTGACGCAAGCCACCAGTAATATAGAACCTTGATGTTGTCCCAGATCCATGGCGCCATCTTAAGAAAGTTCGGAACGATGAAGCACAGCGTAAACGGCAGGTAGAATAACAACAGCCGTTTACCAACGAGGTAACCGTTCGACTTCAACAACACCGCCGTCACGATCAACGGAATGAACAGGCCGGTGTTTTTGATCCAGAAGACCACCGGGTTTTCCTGACCGCGGTCCCAACCTAATTCCCAGGCGAAGAATGTGCTCGCATCGACAGCACTGTTCAACGTGGACCACAAGAGCTGTGGAATCGCGATCGCCGAGGCAACGACAAAAAACGTAAACCACTCGCGCCAGCAAATGTGGATCAACGCCAGACATGCCGCCATGCCCATTACGACGACGAAACTGTGTGCATGGACCAAGGGCAAAAGCCCCGCAGCCACTCCCGCAGCGATCATACGACGTGTGGGAAGCGGAAAACGCGAGACCGCCGGCGGGGGTACAGGCGCCGGCCGTCGTTGTTTTGTCTTCGTCCGCTCGGGTTCTCGCTTGGGCACGTCTTCATCGTTTTCGAGCGCGAGCCACCATTGCGTAAAGGCGATGACCGCCAGCGGCAGTCCCATCAGAAAACCGCGTTGCGGTACGAGCAGCGCCGAGATCGCGTTGCCCCAACGCCACGTCGTCTCCGGAATTACGGTGAACGACGGCGGCAGGTCAGTCAGCACTCCCCACAGACCACCTTCGCCGCTGACAGCCTTTTCGAAGAGTAGATACCAACCGAAGCCGCCATTCAGCAGCACGATCAGCGGCGTTATGATCGCCGCCAGCTTGTCTCGCAACAACACCAGCGCCCAACGATGGAGCAACCCGACGAACGCAAGCGCCAGAATGAAACTCACGATGAACATCGCGTCGCGCAGGCTTGCGCCGGAACGCACAAACATTGCGGAGGCGAAGTCAGAAAGAAACGGATAGGTGAAACTGACGCCTGCGTACGTCGGATCCTCGGGCGGAAAATTGTTGCCGTACGCGAAGCTCGTGATCACGCTGATGTGAAACGGAAGATCGCCGAAGTTGTTCAGGAGTCCGGTACTTATGCCGCCGTTCTCTTCGATCACGGCACGGCTGAATACTTTCCATAGAATGAACGTCGTCGCGCCGTAAAACAGGAAGTAACCGATCGAAGTGAAGTCTGGCCGGAGAAAGAGGCGTTTCACGCCGATCGACGCGGCGTTTAGATCGTGCTTCAAACGTTTCGCTGTTGCCGGATCAATCAAGAGTGCCAACGGACTGCAACAGATCGCGGCGCTGATCACGATGGCGGCGCCCGTCAGTCCGACGAGGGAGGCAACAACAAATCCGACGAGACTCAAAGCGGTCAGTCCCAGGCAAGCGCCCGTGCACAGACGCGCGCCTAACGACGCATTCTCATCGTAAAGGTAAGTTGCAAGGGTACCGCTG
Organism: uncultured bacterium; assembly: GCA_965649955.1. Lineage (GTDB taxonomy): Bacteria > Acidobacteriota > Blastocatellia > Pyrinomonadales > Pyrinomonadaceae > PSRF01. Next base: position 16,998 of record CBFGMX010000064.1, on the reverse strand, counting down.
AAGGTAACCAGCAAGGCCAGTGATAAGGAAGCAATCATCCTTCGGAGTGGGAATTATACCGGGATCGACATCAGCAGCAAGATAGGTTAGCTTTCGTGCGAGGCAAATAATGTTACGAGCAGGTATCGTGGGGCTGCCCAATGTCGGCAAGTCGACCCTATTCAACGCGCTCACCGCGCAGACCGCTGCACTCGCAGCAAACTATCCATTCGCAACAATCGAACCAAATGTCGGCGTCGTTTCAGTGCCCGACGAACGCCTCGAGCCGCTTGCGCGACTCGTCAAGACGGAGGTGATCGTGCCCGCAACTGTCGAGTTTCTCGATATCGCGGGACTCGTGCGCGGCGCTTCGAAAGGCGAGGGATTGGGAAACCAGTTCCTCGCGAACATTCGCGAGACGGACACGGTGGTCCAGGTCGTGCGGTGCTTTGAAGACGATAGCGTGATTCACGTGGAGGGCTCGGTGGATCCGGTCCGGGACATCGAGACTATTCAGATCGAGCTGGCCTTAGCTGACCTGGGGACGGTCGAAAGGCGTCGCGAGAAGGCGCAGAAAAACTTAAAGAGCGGAGACAAGGTCGCGCGGGCGGAATTGGAAGTGCTCGACAAGATCCAACCCGTGCTCGAACAGGGGCGATCGGCAAGAACTGTCGAGCTGACTCGTGACGAACAAGCTGTCGCGCGTAACTTCTTTTTGCTGACCACGAAGCCGACGATCTACGCCGCGAATGTCGACGAAAACGCGCTCGCGAATCTCGAGGGGAACAAATTGGTTGGCGCGGTGCGCGAGATCGCCGAGCGAGAAGCGGCGGAATGCGTGGTCATCTGTGCTCAACTCGAAGCGGAGCTCGTCGCGTTGCCGCCGGAAGAACGTCTCGACTATCTGAAGAGTTTGAAAGTTTCGACGAGCGGCGTCGATCAACTGATCAAAAGCGCCTATCACCTGCTCGGGCTGATGTCGTTTCTGACGGCCGGGGAAAAAGAGGTCCGCGCCTGGACGATCCCGCAGGGAACGCGCGCGCAAACGGCCGCGGGAACGATTCATTCGGATATTGAGCGAGGGTTCATCCGCGCCGAAGTGATCAGCTACGACGATTTGATAGCGGCCGGATCGTATGCCACTGCGCGCGATAAAGGACTGCTACGGCTGGAGGGAAAAGACTACATCATGCGGGAGGGCGATGTAGTCCATTTTCGATTTAATGTGTGATGCGTGTTGACTAGCGAAGCAGGGCGCGAATACCGACGAGGATCAAATAACCGACTGCCAGAACAACCGCCACCTTGATCAACAGCACCGCGGCGCCAATCAAAAAACCGATAATGCCGAAGATGAATCCCGTGATGCCGAATATGGATCCCACCAGCGTCGCCAACAACGGAAAGCCTACTGTGAACACGAAAACCGCGAGGAGTATCATGCCCACAATCCTTAAAACGTTTCGTCCTTCTCTCATCGTTTGCTCTCCAATCTACCCCTAAATACCGGGCTCTCACCGACGCCAACTATACGCAGATTGCGCCAACCGCGTTCCGTTGAAGATTCTGCACATTTTGCCCATAAAATTGGCCGATTTTGTTCAGGTGCTCCAACGTTTTACTGACCCGGCTGGTCGCGTCTTTAAATCTTTTCGGCGATAATTATACATCCTTTTGGAGCCATGGACCGTTGGAATTCCACAAGAAGCCTGTTTAGCGACGACGCCCCCGAGCCTGTTCCGCTCGATGGAGCGCCGCTCGCCGAACGCATGCGCCCGCGCTCACTGGCGGAGTTTGTCGGCCAGGAACATCTCGTCGGCCAGGGACGCATTCTGCGAAAGCTTGTGGAGCAAGGCGGCGCGCTGCCGTCGCTGATTCTGTGGGGCGCGCCCGGAACCGGCAAAACAACCCTCGCTCGTTTGCTTGCCGAAAACAGCGGACTTCGCTTCATCGCGCTGTCTGCCGTTTTCTCCGGTGTAAAAGATCTGCGCGAGGCAATCCAGGAAGCGAAAACCCAACTGAACTACGGCAAACGCACCGTACTCTTCATCGACGAGATTCATCGCTTCAATAAATCGCAACAGGATGCGCTGTTGCATGCCGTCGAAAATGGCACCGTCACCCTTATCGGCGCGACCACTGAGAACCCCTCATTCGAAGTCACCGGCGCACTCCTGTCACGATGCCGTGTGCTAGTTCTCAACCAACTGTCCGAAGACGAGATCAAGATCGTCCTGCAACGCGCATTGGACAACAGCGAACGAGGTCTCGCGAGTTACAACGCGTCGATTTCAGATGAACTGCTCGGACGCATCGCGAATTCCGCCGGAGGCGACGCACGCGTCGCACTCACCGCCCTCGACGCCGCCGTCGAATCGACAACTCCCGATGAAAGCGGCACGCGAAATATCACCGAGCAGACAGTGATCGAAGCACTCGGCCGCGCTCACTACGCCTACGACAAAGGCGGCGAGGAACACTACAACCTGATCTCTGCGCTCATTAAATCGCTGCGCAACTCCGACGTCGACGCTTCGCTTTACTGGCTCGCGCGCATGATCGAAGGCGGAGCGGATCCGATTTACATCGCGCGACGGCTATGCATCCTCGCGTCCGAAGACATCGGACTTGCCGATCCGCAGGCGATGGTCCAGGCCGCGGCCGCCGCAGACATCGTGCAGCTCATCGGACTTCCTGAAGGTCTGTTTCCGCTATCGCAGGCAGTCATCTACCTCGCGCAGGCGCCGAAATCCAACGCCGTAAAATCTGCTTACTTCGCTGCCGCAACTGATGCCGCGGAAACATCGCGCGAACCAGTGCCGCTGCATCTCAGAAACGCGGTGACGCCTCTGATGAAGCACGTCGGTTACGGCAAAGACTATCGCTACGTGCACAGCGATCCGGCTGCAAAGGAAGAGATGGAGTGCTTACCGCCGCAACTGCGTGGACGAAAATATTTTGACCAGGATGAACAGGATTAATAACAAATCGGACAAGGAACTCGCGTTTCTTCAGGACATATTCATCGCGCCCGATTGGGGTGAGCGATTCGCCGAACTCATCGACGAGCACGTCAAAGTGCCGGACGAAGGCAAAGCACTGTACGCGGCCGCCGGGACAGGCGGACACGCAATGGCGGTCCAGGAACGCGCCGGTAAGAAACTCGACATGCTCTGCGTCGACGAAAACATGGAGTGCCTCGAGTTGGCCCAGGCAAAAGCAGCCGCCACCAACGAGAACACGCACTTCACGCACAGCCGGCTAGACTCACTTGCGCTGCCCGACAATCAATTCGATCTGGTCCTCGGGAACGCCTCGCTGGTTTCGGTGCCGCGCGTGCGGAAGATGTTTGCGGAAATGGTCCGAGTCGCTGGTCCAGGGGCGACGATCGCACTTGCGCTACCGACCGCCTCGAGCTTCGGGGAGTTCTTTTCGATCTACTGGGAAGCACTGCACAACACGGGATTGACGGAACATGAATGCGATGTCGAACAGTTGATCACCGAGTTGCCCACAGTTTCAGAAGTGGAGCAGATGGCGGAAGACGAAGGACTGCGGGACGTTACGGCGTGGACACGTATCGAAGAATTTGATTACGACTCGGGAGAGCAGTTTCTGAACTCGCCTTTGGTGGCCGAGTTTCTGATGCCCGCGTGGCTCGCGCTCGTGCCGGAAGATATGAGGGCAGATCTATCCCGTGAAATTTCTCGCTTAATTAACGAAGAAAGGCATGAGGCAGAGTTTGCGCTTTCGGTGAAAGCAACATTAGTTGTTGGGCAAAAGGCTCACAGTCACTGAAGGATCTCAGATCTGAGATCTCAGATATCAGATCTCAGATAACTACTCCTTAATCTCTTTGGTCCTCGGCTCTCGCTCCGCTTCGTCAAGCCCTTCCTTGAACGCGCGCTTGCTCTGGCCCAACGCCTTCGCCAACTGCGGCAGACGCGTTGCACCAAAAAGCAGGAAGATCACGATCACGATAACTACGAGCTCCGTGGGACCGAGCCCCGCGATCGCCAGCATTGTTTCACTCATAATGTCCTCTTTCTAAGTGGGTCCGGTTATTCTCGACTATCCGACTCGTAAAACAGGTATTTCCGCCAGGTCTCGTCTGCCCTGCCCAGGTATCGCATGATTTGACGATTGACGTGCAGCGAGAAACCGCGAGGCCGCCGCAGCAGGTGCATGCCCGATTCCTCGGGGGTACGGTTACCCTTCTTGTGGTTGCAGCGCTTGCAGCAGGCAACCAGATTATCCCATGCCGACTCGCCTCCACGCGAGCGCGGCTGGACGTGATCGAGTGTCAACTCCGAAGGCGGGTACTGCCTGCCGCAATACTGGCAAGTCGAATGATCGCGCAGGAGGATGTTTTTGCGTGACAATGAGCGCCGCTCAAACGGAATGTGAATGTACTCGGTGAGGCGAATCACGGACGGCGCATGGATGGCCAGCTTTTGCGAGTGAAGCATGTGGCCATTGTGCTCTTCCACACGAGCGACCCCTTTGAAGATCATCACCACGGCGCGCCTTTCGGTGCACACGTTGATGGGCTCAAAAGAGGTGTTCAGGACTAAAACCCTGCCGTTCATAGTACGGCTGATATTACGCGAGCGTCGGAGAGGGTGTCAAAATATTAGGCGTCTGGCCCTGGCCAGGGTGAAAATTGCCACGGATTTGGCGCCCGCTTCGACCAGTGCTGACTCGCACGCCGCCACCGTCGCGCCGGTGGTAAAAACATCGTCAACCAACAGGATCTCCTCGCCCTCAACCAGCCGCGGGTAACGCACCTTGAACGCCCCCGCAACACTGTCTCGCCGGCCCTTTGCGTCCAGGCCAGTTCGATGTTTTTCTGAAGAAGAAACACGGATTAAGCTGATCTCGTCCAGCGGCCTGCCGAGTGCTCTCGCCATTTCGCGGCCGATGATCGTCGCCTGATTGAAACCTCTGGATCGCAACCGCTCCGCATGGAGAGGCACCGGCACGATCCGCGTTGTCGCCGCGAACGATTTACTTGCTGCGACGATTAACTCGACCAGGTGCTGCGGCAGATGCGGCTGCCGCTTCAAAAACAGAACCGACTCACGCAAAGCACCTTCATAGAGTCCGATTGAACCGGGTTCGCCGTCGGTGGAAATGTGCTTTCGCCAACACGCTTCGCACGCAACGCCATACCGGCGAGACTCGACACTATTGCCGCAAACGCGGCACGACTGCGGGTAGATAACTGCGAGCAAGGCGTCGGTGAGGAACATGCCTTTTAAATACCAGAACGGCCTCCCCGATAGGTTCGAGGAGGCCGCAATGTCTTTGCTGCCCAATACTGGGCGATTAATGCGTTTAATCGTCGTCTTCGCCAAGCAATCCGCGCTCTTGCAGATCCTGGCAACGAACGCAGTGCCGCGCCCACGGCACCGCATCGAGGCGCTTCTCCGGCAATGCCTCGCCGCAATGAACACACTTGCCATAGCCGGACGTTTCGATCCGCTCGAGCGCTTCGTCAATTAAATTGAGCAACTGGCGATCGTTGTCAGACATCGACACCAGCAACTCCTTTGTATAAGCATTCGCTGCCATGTCGGCCGGATCCTGCGTGGCCTCGGCGTCGCGTTCCCGACTGTAAAGCTCAGCCGCCTGAACCTGCCCAACCAGACCCTCGCGACGGCCCAACAACTTGTCTCGGAAAACCTTAGTGCGCCTCTTATCCATCGTCGTTTTAATCCTCCAAACCCTACTTGATAGTGCCGCGCTCGGCGCGGGAAATTACTTTTGGTACGGGAGACCGTGAACGATCGTGTAAGCCCGGTACAACTGCTCCAACAACAGCACTCGCGCCATCTCATGTGTCAGCGTCAATCGTGACAGCGACCAACGCTTGTCTGCTCGAGCTACCAACTCAGGCGCCACGCCATGCGGGCCACCGACTACAAACGCGACTTCCTTGATACCGTTCGCTTCCCAACTCCTGACCTGCTCGGCCAGTTGTTGCGACGTCCACTCCGAACCTTCCGGATCCAAAAGCACCGTTACCGCACCGGGACGGAGTCCGTCTGAGATGCGCTTCGTCTCCTTATCGATGCCCGCCTTATCAACGCGGCCAAGCTCCTTCAGTTCCGTTACTTCGCAACGGACAAAATGCGAGAGCCGCCCGGAATAATCTTCAATGAGCGCGCGCAACCTTGCATCCTTCGTCTTCCCTGGCCAAATAATCCGGAAGCGCATCAACTCGCTCTAATCCGAGAACAATCCGTTTCTTACGACATCCGCGTTACCAGCTCGTAGCGCGCAATCTTCTCGTAAAGGTTCTTGCGGCTAATGCCGAGTATGCGCGCGCACGCGGTTTTATTCCCGCGCGTCGCAGCCAGCATCTGTGCGATGTAAGCTGCTTCCACCTGCGCCAGCGTCAGCGGCTGTTCCGTTTGTCGCTGCGCGTTCACTGCCGCACTCACGCCCGCCGGAAGATCCTGTTCTTCAATCGATTTCCCCGCCGCAACGATCACAGCGCGTTCGACGATGTTCGCCAATTCGCGGACATTCCCCGGATACTCGTACGACTGAAGCAGCTTCAATGCCGCCGGCGACACACGCTCAACTTTCCGTCCGTGCTTCGCCGCATAATGCCTCACCAGGTGCTGAATCAACTTTGAAAGATCTTGTTTGCGTTCGCGCAATGCCGGCACCGAGATATGAATCACGTTCAACCGGTAAAAGAGATCCTCGCGAAAGCGTCGCAACCTGACGGCACTCTCGAGATCGACGTTGGTCAGGGCAATCAATCGCGCTTCGAGCTTGATCGTCTTGCGCCCGCCGAGTCTTTCAAACTCGCGCTCGTCGATCACGCGCAGTAACTTCGCTTGTGCGTCAGTCGGAAGATGCGCGATCTCATCGAGTACAAGCGTTCCTTTGTCCGCGGCTTCAAAGCGCCCGGGTTTCGCTTCGTTCGCTCCCGTGAACGCGCCGCGTTCGTATCCAAAAAGCTCAGCCTCCAGCAGTGCGCCGGGCAATGTCGCGCAATCGATCTTCACGAACGGACGCGCGGCCCGCGACGACTTCGCGTGAATGAACGACGCGATGACGTCTTTCCCGCTACCTGACTCTCCGGTGATCAGTACGTTCGAGTCAGTGCGACTTACGCGCTCCGCAAGAGCAACCGCCTCGCGCATTCCCGGTGAGCGCGCAATGAGTTCGATCACGATTCGGTTCTCAAAGAGCGACCGCTATCGTCGCGAAACTCCGGAGGTAACTCGACGCGCTTCGATTCGCGCCACAACCGTTCCAGGTCGTAAAACTGCCGCGCCTTCTGCTCGAACACGTGTACGACGAAGTCGCCGTAATCGAGCAGGATCCATTCGGCGGTCTGGTAGCCCTCAACACGCGCTGCCGTTTCACCCGACTTCTTCAGTTGCTCGTAGATCTCGTCTGAAATCGCCTGCACCTGGCGCTCGTTCTGCCCGCTCACGATCATGAAGTAGTCCGTGAAACTGGCGATCTCGCGCAGGTCGAGAACCACCGGATCGATCGCTTTCTTTTCGCCGGCGGCATGAAGCGCCGCGCAGATGCGCTCGTCGAGCACGGTCTCGCACGTCTCGGGTTGAGGCTTGGACCGCACGGCAGGTTGCGGGTTAAGTGATTGTTCCTTAACTGTGGAGTTTTGTTTCATTCGTATCTCGATAAAGCTCGTACTTCCTGATGTATTCGGCCACCGGTGCCGGGACCAACTGGGTCAACCCGTCAAAACGTCCCGCGGCGGCGAGCCGTCGAATGTTGGTCGCGGAGACATCGTTCATGACGGCGTCCGTGAAGAACACTCGGGCGTCCGCAACCGGCAACGTCTTGTCAACCTCGTGGCCGGGCCTGGTAACGACGATGTGATTGATCGTCTTCAACAGTCGTTCCCACTCGCGCCACGTTGTGATTTCCGACCACGAGTCGGCGCCCATGATGAAAAAGAGCTCGGTTGATTCGCCAAACTTCGTTTGGAAATGCTCAACCGTATCGACCGTGTACCGCCGATCCGGAGCGTCGAGCTCGAAGGTCGAAAGCGACAACCGCGGATCGTTCTGCGTCGCCAGCGCCAGCATCGCATAGCGATGTATCGGTTCGGTTACACGCCGCCCAACTTTGTGCGGCGCCACTTGTGCCGGGATGAACAGTACTTTCTCAATCTCAAACAACTCTAAAACTTTGCGCGCGATCTCAACGTGGCCTGAATGGACCGGATCGAATGTTCCGCCATACAAGGCGATCCGCTTCAGCGCGCCCATCGCTTCCTTTCATCTAAAGGGCCAGTTCCACCGTGTCGTTGCGATTGCCGGCGGCGTTTAACTCGTCCAACCTGGCGGACACCGCGTTTATCAACTCGCGCACCCCTTCATTGGTCGCCGACGAGATCGCAAAGAACGGCTTCCCGTCTTTCGCGGCGCGTTCACGCAACGACTCGAGCCTCTGCGGATCATCCAGCGCGTCGATCTTCGTTGCCACTACAAACTGCGGTCGCGTTGCCAGATCCTGGTGATACGAAGCGAGTTCGCGATTAACGGTCTCGTAAGCAACGACCGGCTCCTGTTGCGGCAGCGAGGAAACATCGACGAGATGAAGCAACAACTTCGTGCGCTCGATATGTCGTAGAAATCTATCGCCCAATCCGGCGCCCGCGTGTGCTCCTTCGATTAACCCAGGCACATCAGCGATCACAAACGTGCGAAAGTCGCCCATGTCGACGACGCCGAGGTGCGGTTCCAGGGTCGTGAACGGGTAGTCGGCGATCTTCGGACGCGCGGCCGACACTGTCGAAATAAAGGTCGACTTGCCCGCGTTTGGAAAACCGACGAGACCGACGTCTGCGAGTAACTTCAGTTCGAGTTGCAGCTCGCGCTCTTCACCTTTGCTGCCACTCTGGTGGTAACGCGGCGCGCGGTTCGTCGAGGTCGTGAAGTGCGCGTTGCCGAAACCGCCACGTCCACCGCGTGCTGCCAGCCAGCGGGCGCCGTCGTAGCTGAGGTCGTGCAACAGCTCGTTCGTCTCTGCGTCAAAGATCTGCGTTCCCACCGGAACACGAACAATCAGGTCTTCACCCGTGTGCCCCGAACGATTCGAGCCTTCGCCATGTAAGCCGCGATTGGCAACGTGACGCGGGTTATAGCGCAGGTGCAGCAGCGTGTTGAGCGAAGCGTCGGCTACGAGGACGACGTCGCCGCCGCGCCCACCATCTCCGCCCGATGGACCACCACGGGGGACAAACTTCTCGCGCCGGAAAGCAGTAACGCCGTTACCTCCATCTCCCCCTTGCACATGGATCTTGGCGCGATCGATAAACATCTAAATTGAAAACGACGCCCGGCCGCGCATTGGGCTGCTCAGGCGTCGCGATCTTGCTAAAGCTCTTTTCTAAGCAGCAGTTTGCTCCATTGGGTAAACGCTGATGAACTTGCCGGACCGGCCTTTGTCTTCAAACTTCACGACACCGTCAATTAACGCGAAAAGCGTGTCATCTTTCCCTCGTCCGACGTTGTTGCCGGGTTTCCACTTGGTACCTCGCTGGCGCGCGATGATGTTGCCGCCGAGCACTCGCTCGCCGCCGAATTTCTTCAGTCCCAGCCGTTGCGCCTGCGAGTCGCGCCCGTTTCGAGATGAGCCAACGCCTTTTTTATGTGCCATAAGAACTCCGTTTTGGCCTTTGGGTTTTGGTCTTTGGTCTTCAGTTTAACCAAGACCTAAGGCCTAAGACCCAAGCCCTCATTTATCCAATGGAATCGATCTTCAGCGTCGTGTAACCCTGGCGATGGCCGCGGGTGCGCTTGTACTGTTTGCGCCGCTTCTTCTTGAACACCACGATCTTCTGATCCTTGCCGTGCGCGACGACGGTGGCCGAGACCTTCTTGTCGCCGGTTGTTAACAACGTTTCGAGCTCGATCGAGCTACCTGCTTCAGCCTCGAGCGAAGGCACGCGAATCGTCTGGCCTTCCTCGACCAGGTACTGTTTACCGCCGGCTCTTACAATTCCATGTGGCATTATCGTTTACCTCTTAGACGACCCAAGGTCGCCATACAAAAGTCGGTTATTATAAGGAACAGCCGATCAAACGGCAACCCGCCGACACCCGGATTAACTTCGTTTACCACCGGCGGCCTCCGCTCCGGTCTTGCGGCCGTTGCGCGCCAAAAAGTACTCCATAAAGTCTGTTCCGATGTCGCCGCGACGGAATCTCGGGTCGTCCATGATCTTCTGGTGCAACGGAATCGTGGTCTTGATTCCCTCCACCACCATCAACTCCAGCGCCCGCTTCATCCGCGCGATGGCGAGGTCGCGCGTGCGCGCGTGGACAATCACCTTCGCGATCAGCGAATCGTAAAACGGCGACACCCGGTAACCGGAATACACGAACGTATCGACGCGAACACCTGGGCCGCCCGGCAAATTAAACGCCGTGATTGTCCCCGGCGACGGCGCAAACGTTTCGGGATTCTCCGCGTTGATGCGGCACTCGATCGCGTGTCCGACGATCAGAAGGTCGTCCTGCTTGTAACCGAGCGGCTCGCCTTCGGCGATCCGAACTTGATTGCGAACGATGTCGGCCAGCGTCACCATCTCAGTAACGGGATGCTCGACCTGGATGCGCGTGTTCATCTCCATGAAGTAATAATTGCCCTGCGAATCCAGCAGAAACTCAACCGTGCCGGCACTCGAGTAACCGAGCTTCTTACACGCGTTAACTGCCGCTTCGCCCATGGTCTTGCGCATCTCCGGCGTCAACACCGTCGAGGGCGCTTCCTCCATCAACTTCTGATGGCGGCGCTGGATCGAGCATTCACGTTCGCCGAGATGGATGCATTCGCCATACTCGTCTGCCAGGACCTGGATCTCGATGTGTCGCGGATGATCGATGTAGCGCTCGATGTAAACACTGCCGTCGTTGAACGCTGCGGCGGCTTCAGTCGAGGCGGTTTCCAGCGCTTTGCCGAGTTCTTCTTCCGAACGAACGATGCGCATGCCGCGACCACCGCCGCCGGCTGACGCCTTGACCATCAGCGGATAGCCGATCTCACGCGCGAGTCTGCGGCCTTCTTCCTCCGACGTGATCGCGCCTTCGCTTCCGGGCACGACCGGCAGACCGGCCTCCTGCATCACCCGCCGCGCTTCGATCTTGTCGCCCATCAAACGAATCACGTTCGCGCTTGGTCCAATGAACTTGATGTTGCACGCGTCGCAGATCTCGGCGAAGTAAGCTGACTCGGCGAGAAAGCCATAGCCCGGATGAATCGCGTCGACGTTGAAGATCTCGGCTGTGCTGATGATGGCGGGGATGTTCAGGTAACTCTGCGCGGAGGGTGCTGGTCCAATGCAGGCGGCTTCGTCGGCGAAACGAACGTGCAGCGAGTCACGATCGACGTCGCTATGGACGGCGACGGTCTTGATGCCCATCTCCTTGCACGTCCAGATGATGCGACAGGCAATCTCGCCGCGATTGGCGATCAGAATCTTCTTGAATTTCCGCGGGTTGAAAGCCATAAGTTTTTTGCCGCAAAAAGGCACAAGAAACACAAAATGTTCTTTGTGCTTCTTGTGCCTCGTTGTGGCTTAACTGCGAATACCGAAAAGCGGCTGGCCGTACTCGACCGGCTGCCCATTCTCAACGTAAATCTTTACTACTTCACCCGCTGCCTCCGCTTGAATCTCGTTCATGAGTTTCATCGCTTCGATGATGCACACCACGGTATCGGTCTCGACGTTGCTGCCGATCTTCACAAACGGATCGGCGGTGGGAGAAGGCGATCGATAAAACGTGCCGACTATTGGGGACGCGATGATGTGCAGATCCTGATCCGCGGTCTCGGCGGCCTTCTTCGGCTCGGCTGCCGCGGCAGGTGGCGCGGCAGATTCCGGAGCACGAACGACCGGATCGATCATCGGAACCGGAATGGGCGCCGGGCCAGGCGCAACATTTGGCGCGTGTGCGTTGGCCCCTTCGCGACGCAACCGCACGCGAAAGTCTTCGCGTTCGAGCTCGAGCTCCGCCAGTCCGTTCTCACGCAGCAACGCGATCAGCTCGCGCAGCTCGTCCATGTTGACGGAAGCCTTTGCTGCCGGTTCGTTCTGTTCTTTGCGTGCAGCCATTATGTTCTTAAGCCGATCAGGAGATTACGCCGATTGATCCGTTTCTTCGGCGGTATCCGTTGTCTCGCTCTTGGCTGCTTTCTTCGATCCCTTTTTCTTCGCGGTAGTGGCTTTCGCGCGCTTTTTCGCGGCTTCGATTGCTTCTACTTCGCGCGGATTGTCGACCAGTTCGATGATCGCGAGCTCCGCATCGTCGCCGTCACGATGGCCCAACTTCAAAATACGCGTATAACCCCCGGGCCGGTCCTTGTAACGCTCTCCGAGCTCGTCGAACAGACGTCTGAGTGCTGCGACGCCCGCCGTACGTCCCGGGCGCAACTGACCACGCTTGCCGGTGGCAGCGCTCATCGCGGTGTTGCCCGCGTGAAAGAAGCCCGCGGCCTGACGGCGCAGGTGCAACGCACGAGCGTCGGCGCCTTCACTGGAGAAACTCCGAGCGCGGCGTGAAAGCGTGATCGCCCGTTCGATGAACGGGCGCAACTCCTTCGCTTTCGGAAGCGTGGTAGTGATTCGCTCGTCGCGAGAGTTGATCAGGGAAGTCGCAAGGTTGCGCAGCATCGAGTGACGATGCTCGCTGGTGCGACCGAGTTTTCGATGTGCCTTTAGATGTCGCATACTGCCACCTTACTGTTCCTCATCACCTTCGAAATCTGACAGGTCAGCGCCATCGCGGCCGCCCGTTCCGGGAATTGGATTACCCTGTTCGTCAAACTCCATACCAAAATCGAGACCCATGCCGTTCAGGATCTCCTTGATCTCGTTCAGCGACTTTTTACCGAAGTTTTTCGTCGCCAGCATCTCGCGCTCCGTGCGCTGCACGAGATCGCGAATCGTGCGGATGTCGGCATTCTTCAGACAGTTGTAAGAACGAACCGACAGTTCCAGCTCGTCGACTGAACGATCCAACTGATCGTTGCGCGGCAACGGCGGACGTTCCATCTTTGTGTAAGCGTAGTCGTCGGTGTCTTCCTCGAAGTTGATGAAGATCGACATGTGGTCCTTGATCAACTTCGCGGCGAGACCGATCGAGTCTTCCGGTTTTACCGAGCCGTCGGTCCAAACCTCAATGGTCAACTTGTCGAATTCCGTGTTCTGACCGAGACGCGCGGCTTCGACGTTGTAGTTCACCTTCTTGACGGGTGTGTGGACGGAGTCGATCGGGATGTAACCGAGCGACAGGTCTTCGTCGAAATTGCGATCGGCGGAGACGTAACCGCGGCCGCGCTTGAGGCGCATCTCGACGCGCAACGATCCGCCTTCGCTGACAGTTGCGATGTGCACTGAAGGATCGAGAATCTCGACGTCGGCATCCGCCTCGATATCGGCCGCGGTAACTTCGCCTGCGGCTTCCTTGTTGATTCTCAGCGTCTTCGGTTCGCTGCTGTGCAGCTTGAAAGGTACCTGTTTGAGATTGAGAATAACGTCGGTGGCATCTTCCACCACGCCTTTGATGGACGAGAACTCATGTTCCACGCCTTCGATCTTGACTGCTGTGATAGCCGCGCCTTCGATTGAGGAAAGAAGCGCGCGACGAAGCGAATTACCGACGGTGGTGCCAAAGCCGCGTTCGAACGGCTGGGCCGAGAAGCGACCGTAACGTTCCGTCAGGGTCTCCGCGTCTGCCGCGAGCCGGCGCGGCATTTGAAATCCCGTCCAAAGATTATTTTGATCCATAGCCATAACGTTTCCAGGTCCTGAGAAAAATGCAAACTGGACGGACCACGGCGACGTGCGTCGCTGCGGTCCGCCAGCGTTAATTACTTGCTATAAAGTTCGACGATTAGCTGTTCGTTGATCATCCGATCGATGTCGTCGCGCACCGGCGTACCGATTATGCGTGCCGACATATCGCCGTCAGCCGAGATCCAAGATGGACGTCCACGGCCCGACGCAGTTTGCCAGGCGCCCTCGATGTGAGGGTTCTTTCTGCTCGCCTCTCTCACACTGATGACGTCGCCTGGCTTTACTTGAAACGAGGGAATATCTACTTTGCGGTCATTCACGACGATATGACCGTGATTCACCAGTTGCCTCGCTTGCCGGCGCGAAGTGGAAAAACCGGCACGATAGACCGCGTTATCCAGTCGCCGCTCGAGCAGGAACAGGAGGTTCTCACCGGTGATGCCCTTCATGCGGGCCGCGCGCTCGAAGTAGTTGCGAAACTGTCCTTCGAGGATGAAATAGATGCGCTTTACCTTTTGCTTCTCGCGCAACTGCTGGCCGTAGCCAACAAGCGCTTTACCGCGCCGCAGCGAGTTGCCGTGCTGTCCGGGCGGTTGCGTACCGCGTTTTTCAATCGGGCAAGCGGGTTTGTAACATCGATCGCCCTTCAAAAAGAGCTTTGCGCCTTCGCGACGGCAAAGGCGACACACTGCACTTCTATACCTAGCCAACTAATTTGCCTCCAGTCTAAACCAGTCTAAAGTTAGACGGAAAAGTTTACAGGTCTCACTCCGGTGAGTGACGTGACCCTTCATCCTTTGGGTTAATTCATTTGCACTAACTAAACTCTTCTGCGTTTCGGCGGCCTGCAACCGTTGTGCGGGATCGGCGTCGTGTCACGAATCGTCGTGACGCGAATCCCGGCATTTGCGATAGCACGGATTGCCGACTCGCGGCCGCCGCCTGGACCTTTCACTCTCACCTCGCACTGATGCATGCCTGCTTCGTGGGCCTTCTTGGCCGCTTCGTAAGCTGCCTGCTGCGCGGCGAATGGGGTGCCTTTGCGCGAACCGCGAAAACCGCGCGCGCCCGCTGACGATTGCGCGATCAGGTTTCCTTCCAGATCGGTGATGGAAATCATCGTGTTATTGAACGACGCCGCGATATGGACGATGCCGTTGGGAACGTTCTTCTTCTCTTTCTTACGAAAGACTTTCTTCTTGCCGCCTGCTTTTGCCATAAATTATGTATCGCTCGCTGTTGTACCTGAGATCTGAGATCTCAGATCTGAGATCTCATTTCTTGCCGGGCGCCTTCTTCTTGGCGATGGTCGCGCGACGTGGGCCTTTGCGCGTGCGAGCGTTGGTGTGCGTCCGTTGCCCGCGCACAGGAAGCGCGCGACGATGCCGCAGACCGCGATAGCAACCGATGTCCATCAAGCGCTTGATGTCCATCTGAACACGCTTCCGCAAGTCGCCCTCGATCTCGCCCTGCGTTTCGAGGATGCCGCGAATACGACTCAACTCGTCTTCACTCAGATCGCGAACGCGCGTGTCGAGGTTGACGCCGGCTTCTTTAAGTACTGAGCTAGACCGCGAGCGGCCGATGCCATAAATGTAAGTGAGGCCAACCTCGGCTCTCTTGTTGGGCGGTAGATCTACTCCAGCTACACGTGCCATCTTTCCGGATTATCCTTGTCTCTGTTTATGTTTCGGATTCACACAAATCACCCGCACCACGCCTTTGCGGTGGATGACTTTGCACTTGTCGCACATCTTCTTTACCGACGCACGGACTTTCATTGCGTTAACCTCTACCTATTTATAGCGGTATGTAATTCGGCCCCGATTCAGATCGTAAGGAGAAAGCTCCACTAAAACGCGATCGCCCGGAAGAATGCGAATAAAGTGCTTCCGCATTTTTCCTGAAATATGAGCAAGCACCTGATGCTGGCTGTCCTCCAACTCCACCCGGAACATAGCGTTAGGCAAAGTCTCCAGGACTTTTGCCATGACTTCTATCGCCTCTTCCTTCGCCATATCCTCTCTGGTTGAAGTTCTCTGCCGCTGCCGACAAACTGCGAATAATAACATCGGCCCCGCGGTTTTTACAAATCCGCGGGCCCGGTGCCGGCTGCGCAACCGTTTATTGTGCCTTTCAGAGAAACACGGATCTAAACGGAAACGGCCTCGGGAGTGCCCGTGGAGACCAGGGTCAGGACCTCCGGACCGTCCTCCGTGATCGCAATGGTGTGCTCCGCGTGCGCGCTCGGCTGCCCGTCGAGCGTCACCACGGTCCAGCCATCCGGCAAAACTTTCGTGTAATGCGATCCGAGGTTCACCATCGGCTCGACCGCAAAAACATACCCGGCCTTGATCTTCTGACCCAACCCTGGCCGGCCGTAATTCGGAATCTGCGGGTCTTCGTGCATCCGACGACCAATCCCGTGCCCGACGTAATCCCGGACCACCGAATAACCGTGCGCCTCCGCATGTTCCTGGACCGCCCAGCCTATGTCACCCAGGTGATTCCCCGGTCGGCACTGCTGGATTGCCCGTTCGAGACATTCCTCAGTCACACGGATCAACTTGAGCCAGTCGTCACTCACTTTCCCGACCGGAACCGTCGTCGCCGTATCGCCGACAAAACCTTCCAACGTCGCGCCACAATCGATCGAAAAGATGTCGCCGTCCTTCAACGTGTAGTTGGAAGGAAACCCGTGGACGATCTGATCATTCACCGAAGCGCAAATCGAATACGGAAATCCGTTGTACCCTTTGAAGGTCGGCAGCGCGCCGGCATCGCGAATCATCTTCTCGGCGGCGCGATCGACGTCCATGGTGCTAATACCCGGCTCCACCATCTCGCGAAGCCGCTGCAGGACCTGGCCCACAAGCTGTCCCGCCGCGCGCATCTTCTCGAGTTCTCGCTTTGACTTACCGATAATCATGTAATAACGCCAAACTTCCCTTCACTCGCTCTTCACAATCTGTTCGATGTCACGATAGATGCTCTGACGGTCGCGATTCCCGTCCACGACGCGGAGCATGTTTTTTGACCGGTAATAATCGAGCAACGGACGAGTCTGTTCCTCATAAGTCGCCAGCCTCTTGCGCACCGTCTCCGAATTGTCGTCGGCGCGATGCACGAGTTGCGTATCGGGATGGAAGTCGCAAACGTTGTCGTGGCGCGGCGGCTTGAAATAGACGTTGTAAATCTCGTTGCACACCGGACAGTTTCGCCTG
>CBFGMX010000063.1:0-28126 GCA_965649955.1 uncultured bacterium | reverse complement strand
AATGATATATGACCAATGATTCCGTATCGCGAGGGCAACAACTGATGAAGCGACTAACCATATCGATCATCCTTTTAGCTTTCATGTTCAGCACCGCCGTGGCTCAAAACTGGCCACAGTTTCGTGGCCCAGGTGCGACCGGCGTCGTCGAAGGTTCGCCGCAGGCGGTGAAGTGGGACGCCTCAACTCAAACGAACGTGCGTTGGAAGACACCGATCCCCGGCCTGTCCCATTCGAGTCCAGTCGTTTGGGGAAACAAGGTGTTCGTGATGACTGCGGTCAGTAGCGGAACCGACGAAAAGAAGTACGGCCTCTACGGCGACGTCAAACCGGTCAAAGACGATCCGAAACACACGTACAAGGTTTATGCGGTGGATAAGCGGAAAGGCACGATCCTGTGGGAACGCGTCGCCTGGGAAGGAATTCCAAAAGTTAAACGGCACCCGAAGTCTTCGCACGCCGCGGCGACGCCCGTGACTGACGGCAAGTATTTGATCGCGTTGTTCGGATCGGAAGGTCTCTACGCTTATGACCTCAACGGCAAGCTGCTTTGGAAACAAGACCTCGGCGTGCTTGATGCGGGTTGGTTTTACGACGTCGATTACCAGTGGGAGTACGCGAGTTCGCCAATCATTTACAAGAACCTCGTCATCGTTCAGGCGGACATTCAGAAAGACTCGTTCATCGCGGCTTACGACATCAAGAACGGCAAACTCGTTTGGAAAACGTTGCGAGAAGGAGAGCTCCCGGGCTGGGGCTCGCCGACGGTTTACGAAGGAAAACTCCGCGCGGAACTCGTCACCGCCGGCGCAAAAGCGGTTCGCGGCTACGATCCGATGACGGGAAAAGAACTATGGAAACTCGGGCCGATGGCGGAAATTGCGACCCCGACGCCATTCGCCGCGCACGATCTGATCTTCGTTACCAGCGGTTACAGGCCGATCCAACCGATTTATGCCATAAAACCCGGTGCCAGCGGTGATTTGACGTTGAAGGAGAAACAAACCTCGAACGACTTCATCGCCTGGAGCAAGGATCGCGGCGGGCCCTACATGCCGACGCCGATCGTCTACGGCGACCTGCTTTATACATGTTCGAACCAGGGCGTCCTGACCGCGTACAACGCGAAGACAGGCGAACGAGTTTATCAGGAGCGACTTGGCGGTACTGGTGGCGCATTTACGTCTTCTCCCGTTGCGTCTGATGGAAAGATTTACCTTTCGAGTGAAGACGGAGATGTTTTCGTGGTGAAGGCCGGGCCGAAGTACGAACTGCTGGCGAAGAACCCGGTCGGCGAGGTGATTATGGCGACGCCCGCGATCTCCGATGGACTGCTGATCGTGCGCACCGTTTCTCACCTGTATGCATTTGGCGAGTCCCCGGTTTCGAAGAAACAATAAACAACAAAGGAAAGAATGCTGTGAAACTTACACGTCGAATTAGTCTTGTTCTTATCGCGGCCGGGTCGTTGGGAATCGCCACGATCGGTTCGTCAGCCGCAGGGAATTGGCCGCAGTGGCGCGGTCCCGATGGTTCAGGAATCTCCACCGAAAAGAATCTTCCCGCCGAGTGGAACACCACAAAAAACATCAAGTGGAAAACCCCGATCGAAGGCCGCGGCCATTCGTCTCCGATTGTGTGGGACAACAAGATCTTTTTGACGACAGCTATCGAGGGCGAAGTGGTACCGGGGGCTAAGGCCCCGACGCACATGATGGGAGACAAGGAGTTTGTTCATCCGGACAGCGTTGGCGCGAATAAAAAACACACGTTCAAAGTGATCGCGCTCAATCGCGATAGCGGCAAGGTTCTCTGGCAAGCGGTGGCGTTCGAAGGAACGCCGTATGACGATCGTCATCGCAAGAGTTCGTATGCCGCTTCGACGCCTGCGACGGACGGGAAAATGGTGTATGCGTTCTTCGGCAGTGAAGGACTCTACGCTTACGACTTCAACGGCAAGCTCGCCTGGAAAGCTGACCTTGGGAAAATGGGAACGGTCGGTATGGGCACGGGCACTTCGCCGATCGTTTTTGAGAACCTCGTGATCGTGCAGTGCGACGAAGAGAACGGCACAGCATCGTTCATCGTCGCCTTGGACAAGAAGACAGGCAAGGAAGTCTGGAAGACGCCGCGCAAGGTGCAGGTGAGTTGGTCCACGCCGTTGCTCGTCAAGACCGCGAAACGGGCCGAACTGATCGCCAGTGGCACCGAGTCGATCGTCTCGTACGATCCGGCAACTGGAAAAGAACTATGGTCGCACAAAGGCGTGGAGAGTAATGCGATTCCTTCGCCGGTAGCGAATAACGACATGGTGTACGTCGTGGCAGGTTTTCCGGCGAAGATCGCGATGGCGATTCGTCTTGGCGGCAGTGGCGACCTGACGGGCACTCCGAACGTACCATGGAGCTACAAGAAGGGCACGGCTTATGTGCCGTCACCGATTCTTTATGGTGATTATCTCTACCTGACAACCGACCGCGGAATCCTGACCTGTATCGATGCGAAGACGGGCGAGATCAAGTACGAGGGCGGCCGCATTCCGGTCCCCGCGACCTTCACCGCTTCGCCTGTTGCGTTCGACGGCAAGATCCTGCTGACGAGCGAGGATGGCGACACGTTCATCGTAAAGGCTGGTCCAAAACACGAGATCGTTGGTACCAACTCGGTTGGCGAACCGGTTTACGCGTCTCCGGCAATCGCGGATGGACGTATCTACATTCGAGGAGAAAAGAATATTTATTGCATTGGCAGCTAAGAGGTAGTAAAAGCGTGAGGCTGTGTTTGCGCTGGTCCTCATCGTTTTTGCTTTAACTTTTGTAGACAACTGGCCGCAGTGGCGTGGTCCACGCGGCCAGGGTGTTTCTGACGAGAAAAACCTTCCGCTCGAGTGGAGTCCCACCAAGAACATCAAATGGAAGACGCCGATCGCCGGCCGCGGGCATTCGTCGCCGATCGTTTGGGGTAACCGACTCTTCCTGACTACCGCCGTCGAAGGCGCGTTAATTCCCGGTGCGACGGCCGTCAAGCACGTCATCAACAATCAAGTCGTCAAGTTTCCGGATACTGGTGGCGCTGAACGCAGTCACACGCTCAAGGTGATCTGTATCGACGTCGATACCGGCAAGATCGTGTGGGAACGAACGGCTTACGAGGGACGCGTGTATGACGATCGGCAAAAGATGAATTCGTATGCATCGTCGACGCCCGCAACTGACGGCCGCTTTGTCTACGCGTACTTCGGATCCGAAGGACTTTACTGCTACGACTTCGATGGCGATCAAGTGTGGAAAGCGACTTTAGGTGGAGTCGCAAAGATGGGGTATGGCGAAGGGACATCGCCGATCGTCTTCGAGAACTTAGTGATTCTTCAGATTGATGTAGAAATGGGCGACGGTTCGTACATAGCGGCGTTCGACAAGACGAACGGTAAGCAAGTCTGGAAGACGGGACGAAAGAACCGCTCATCCTGGTCCACGCCGGTGATAGTGCGTGGATCGAAGCGAACGGAGTTGATCGCGAGCGGCGCTGAGTTTGTGACCTCTTACGATCCGGCGACGGGCAAAGAACTCTGGCAGGTTGAAGGAGTCGTCAGCCATGCGATTCCGACACCGCTTGCCGGTGACGGCGTCGCTTTTGTGTATGCGGGAAGTCATGACAAACGCGGATATGCGATCAGGCTCGGCGACGATTCGAGCGGCAGCTCAAATCGCGTTTTGTGGCGACACGACAAAGGCACCGCTTACGTTGCGTCAGGTGTGCTTTATGACGGAAGTATCTACTTGATCACCGACAGCGGGACCATGACGGCGCTCGATGCGAAGACGGGCCAGATGAAATACGAAGGCGGGCGTCTGCCGTCGCCGTCGATCTTCTTCGCGTCCCTGGTCGCCTTCGACGGAAAAATCCTTATCACGAGCCAGGACGGCGACAGTTTTCTAATCACGGCCGGGCCGAAATACGAACTCGTCGCGAGCAATTCCGTCAGTGAACCAGTTTATGCCTCCCCTGCAATTTCCGGCGGCCGGATCTTCATCCGCGGCGAACGCCACCTCTACTGCATCGGCAAGTAACCGGAAACATTCTTGTCACCGCGGCGTCTAACGTTAATAATTCCCAGGTCAGGACGTCCAAAAGTCAGGAATAATTGAAAGGGAGCTCGCCTTTATGTTTGACCAAGAGAAATCTGTGCCCTGGTACAAGAACAGGATGTTGCTGTTAGTGCTGCCGGCTGCGTTGGCAGTGATTGGATTGGTGTGGGGGTTCACCGTCTGGCGCCGTTCGAGGGCCAATGAGGCGCAGTATGACAGGGTCGAACAGCATCGCCAGCAGCAGGCTGCCCAGGCAGCAGCCACCACCGGAGCGGCGCCGGCGAGCGCGAGTCCCGTTGCGCAACCAAGCGCTTCAGCTTCCCCTGGCGCTGAAACGGCTGCCCAACCAGCCACCCCTTCGCGAAACTATTGGACCAACTTCCGTGGCCCGAGGCGGGACGGCAAATACGACCAAAGCGTTTCGACGTCGTGGCCCTCGGGCGGTCTGCCAATGCTATGGAAACAACCTGTCGGGATCGGTTTCGCGTCGTTCGTGATCGCGGATGGAAAAGCCTACACGATTGAGCAACGGCGTCAGCAGGAAGTGGTCGCGGCGTACGATCTCGCCAGCGGTCGCGAGCTCTGGAAGCAGGCGTGGACTGCCGAGTACAACGACAGTAATGGCGATGGTCCAAGATCGACTCCAACCTGGGACCAGGGACGTCTCTACGCGCTCGGCGCCACCGGCGAACTGCGCTGCCTCGACGCGAACACCGGCGCCGTCATCTGGGGCAAGAACATTCTTTCGGAGAACCAGGCGTCGAACCTGCAATGGGCCCAGGCCGCATCGCCGCTGATCGTCGATGACAAAGTGATCGTGCTCCCGGGTGGAGGAGGCGGCAAATCGGTTGTTGCTTACAACAAGATGACGGGCGCGCCGATGTGGAAAGCACTCGACGATCGTCAGGCCTATGTCTCTCCGATGCTTGTCGAAATGGGTGGTCGGCGGCAGATCGTGGTAGTGAGCTCGGCTCGTGTCGTTGGTCTGACTCCGGAGAACGGCTCGCTGCTGTGGAGCTATCCGTGGGCCACGGACATGGGCATCAACGTTTCGCAGCCGATCGTCGTGGACAAAAACCGTTTCTTCATCTCGTCCGGTTATGGCAAGGGCGCGGCGCTGGTGGAGTTGAAGCCGAACGGCAATACGTTCGCGCCTACGACAATCTGGGAAAACACGAACATGAAGAACAAGTTCAATAGTTCGGTTCTCCATAACGGTTACGTTTACGGACTCGACGAAGGCATTCTCGTCTGTCTGGACGTGAATACGGGCGAGCGCAAGTGGAAGGAAGGACGTTTCGGATACGGGCAAGTGATCCTTGCGAGCGGTCACTTGATCGTAACGCAGGGCGAGACCGGCGAAATCGCGCTGATCAAAGCGACACCCGACAAGTACACGGAGGTTGCGCGTTTCGCAGCGTTGCAGGGCCGGACGTGGAACTATCCCGCGATCGCCGACGGCCGGTTGTTGGTGCGTAATTCAACGGAAATGGCGGCTTACGACATTTCCGGAGGCCGTTGACTCACGGGTTCACTTTTCAGGCAATAGTGCGGCTAACACGAAGACGAGCGGCGCGTTCCAGTTGATCGCGATCTCGTTCGTTGCGTAACTTTCCCACTCGTCCAGATACATCTTCGCCGGTGGAAGACTCGGCAGCTTTCTCATCGCGGGATCCTGCCGGGAACGGTTTGGACCACCCGAGAGCAGTCCCGGCCATGGTTCCCTATTGGTGTCAGCCTGGCTTGGACGATGGTGTGGATGGCGGAATGGGTTCTCGCCGAGCTGAGTTACCCAAGAAAGCGAGAAGGTATTGCGGCCAAGGAGGTAGTGCAGGTTGTCGAGCGCTGTCTCGACGTACCGGGCATCCGGGTTCACCACATTGGCAATCAATAACTGCACTCCATAGTTCGCTGCGACTCCGTTCGATCCCCAAACATAGTCTCTGCTCGTCAAACTGTTCCGATATCCGTTCTTCTCGGTTCGCGCGACGATCTCATCCGCAACCTTCAAAGACGCTCGGCGAATCGACTCAACCGCTTGTTTGTCAGCGGCGTGGTCCAACATGTAGGTCCAGAGCGCAAGTGATCCGACCCGTTGCCATGACGGTGGACCGGCGGCAATTGAAGACATGTGCTGCGCGTAATGGGCCAGGAAATAGCGCTCGTAGTTCGGGTTCCTGGTCGTGCGCCAGAGTTCGGCGGCCGCCCACAACGTCTCGTCCGATGGATTGGCGTCGCCGTATTCGCCGGTCAGCACACCCGACGGGTTGCGGAAGTTGACGCTGGAATACTTTTGCAACCACGTCCAGGCCTTCTCCGCGGCACTTAAACACTGCCGCGCATAGACCGCGTCGAACGGCTGGTAGACACGCGCCGCAATAGCAACGACAGCGGCGAAGTCGGCCGTCGCCGCCGAACTCTTGAACGGTTCTCTACCGATGCCAATAACGTAGCTTACGAGCGGATCGTTCTCCGGCATTACGAAATCGGCGAAACGCTCGCTGGTCTGTTTGGGCCAGACACCACCGTCGTCGTCCTGCATCGTGAGCATCCAGTCGAGGTTCCAGCGTATTTCGTCGAGAATGTCGGGGGTCGCGTTGTTTGATTCGGGAATGTCGAGCCGAATGTGCTTGATGCGATTGGCAAATAGTTCGAACGTCCACAAGAGTTCGCCCGTGGAGATGCCGGAGTTGACGATGTACCGGCCGTAGTCGCCGGCATCGTGCCATCCTTTGGACGAGACACGTGAGCCGGTTTTGCCGGACGACTGATGGTAGGCACCGCGTAAATGACACTCGGCGTGTTTGAATTCGGGAAACTGTGGGGCCAGATCCACAGCCGTTCCGCAGCGCTGCCCGTGAAAGGATCGCATCGTCAGGTAGAACGCACGATGGTACACAGACGATCCGATCGAAAACGTCCAACTTGTTCCGACGCCCGGCACTTCGATATAAAACCGGCCATCGGCTTGAAACCGCGAGAAGTCTGCGACCCTGATCTGATCTCCGGTGTCTGCGTCGATAACGGGTGCAGATAGTTGACCACGAAACACGATCGACGAGTCGCCCATGCTGCGCAGAAGAAACTCAGTGGCGCTTTCGTTCGTGACGACGAAGGCGAGTTTGCGTGCCTGCGGCGGGTAGCCAAGCTGATCGACTTTAATGGCGGTGGTGGGGGCGGCCGTTACGCTAAAAGCACAGATGATGATGACGAGTAGCACTCGCATTTTTACGCAGATAGGGCTGGAGTCTGTTTGTGCCATGGAGTCGCTTGCTCATACGCGTAAGCAAACGACAGCAAGCTTGTTTCACCAAAGTTTGGCCCAGCGATTTGCAATCCAATCGGCAGGCCGCTATTCGTAAAACCGCAGGGGAGGGAGATCGCCGGCACGCCGTACGCGTTGAATGGCCGCGTGTTTCTCAACCACAGCTCACCCGCCGGATCAGGCGACATGTTGATCGCCTCTTCGATGGTGATCGGCGGCACGGGAGTCGTCGGCGTCACCACGAAATCCACTTCCGCGAACACGTCGTCGATGCGACGCCGCAGTCGATCGAGTTCCTGGCGCGCCTCAACGTAAGCGACGGTGTCGATCGCCGCCGCCTGTTTTAACCTCTCCTGCATCCAACGTCCATACTTTTCCGGCGTCGCGGCGAAATTCTTTGCATGCAGTGCACAGACTTCCGGCCCCTGGACGGCAGCCGGAGGTGGCGGCAGATCGACCTCCAGCACATTCGACGACATACTACCGATCACCTTCAACGCTTCAGAGAACGCGTTTTCAATTGCCGAATCGACATCGTCGAAGAACGGACGGCGAGCAATGCCGATACGTGGCTTCCTTGCGAGGTTAAACGCGCCGGTGTAGTCGTCGATGGGCCAATCCACCGTCGTCGGATCCAGCTTGTCATAACCGGCAATCACCTGAAGCATCAACGCGGCGTCGGTGACGGTGCGACAGAGTGGGCCAACATGATCCAGCGACGGCGACAGTGGAAACACGCCACGCGTACTCACGCGACCGTACGTGGGCTTGAGGCCCACGACGCCGCAGAACGCAGCCGGTTCACGCACCGAACCGCCGGTATCGGTTCCGATGGCGCCGAAGCAAAGGCGCATAGCGACAGCCGCGGCCGAACCACCTGAAGAACCGCCCGCTATTCGATCCACGTTCCAGGGATTGCGAACCGGGCCGAAATACGACGACGCCGACGTGCCGCCCCACGCAAATTCCTGCAAGTTCTGTTTGCCGATCAGCACAGCGCCTGCGCTTTTAAGTCGTCGCACGACTTCCGCGTCAGCGGTTGGTACACGCTCCGCAAACAGCGCGCTGCCGCAAGTTGTTCTTGTACCTGCCGTATCGATCAAATCTTTCAAACCAACGGGAATGCCGTGCAATGGTCCACGCCAGCGGCCGGCGCGGATTTCAACTTCTGCTTCGCGCGCCTGGGCCAATGCACTGTCGTGCATGACCGTGATAAATGCGTTGACGATCGGATTGAGTTGCTCGATGCGAGCCAGGCAGGCGCGTGTGAGATCTACGGGCGAGATCTCCTTCCGGCGCAACAACTCGGAGGCTTCGGCGATACTCAATTCGTGCATAAGCATGAAATCCGTGTTCCCGAGTAGGAAACACGGATCTCAAGATAACCTGAACCAGCACGCCGAAGCGAAGGCTACTGCGTGGTGCAGGACGTATCGTCTATCACAAACGACGTTGCGAGCGACGAGTCTTCCGTACCCAGGAAGTAGATGCGTATCGTCTGTCCTCTAAACGCCGTGATATCGAAAGTCTTCAACGTGTAGCCGGTCGTCTCGTTGAGATTCGAGTAAGTGGCAAGAGTCGTCAGCACCGTGTTGCTCGAATTACGGATCTGGACCTGCAAACGATCGAAGACAGTTGTCGTGGTTGTCTCGGCCGACGTGATCTTGAGCCAGAAACTCAACGTCACGGAATTCGCGGTTGACGGCACCGTGATCTGTTGGAACAGCGTGTCGGTGTGCGTCACGCCATAACCGTTAAGCCATGCATACCACGATCCCGTGCGAGGCGTTTGTTGCGTTGAGTTGTTGATTACTCCGGCAGTCGCCGTCCAGTTGACCCCGCCCGACTCGAACCCGCGATTGAGCAACAACTCTGCTCCCGGAACGGGTGTCGGAGTTGGTGTTGGCGTCGGCGTTGGCGTAGACGTCAACAGCGAGAAGAGCAGCCGATTAGGCGAACCGGTTCCCGCGTTTGTCACCTTGTTCGGCGTCGAACTGTTGATGATTGCAGCCGCCACTGTCGTCGGCGAGGCAGTCGGATTTGTTTCCAGGAACAACGCCGCAACACCGGCAACGTGCGGCGTCGCCATCGATGTGCCGGAGATGGTGTTTGTCGCAGTGTCGCTGGTCCGCCAGGCCGAGGTTATGCTGCTGCCCGGAGCGAAGATGTCAACGCAGGTACCGAAGTTTGAGAACGAGGAGCGCGCGTCGCTCGTCGTCGTGGAGCCGACGGTAATCGCATTTGCCGTGCGCGCCGGAGAAACGTTGCAGGCATTCTGACTCTCGTTTCCGGCGGCGACCGCAAACGTAACTCCATCGTTGATGGCGTTATTCACCGCGGTGTCGAGCGCACTTGAAGCGCCGCCACCCAAACTCATGTTTGCGACGGCCGGTTGACCCGCCTGATGGTTTGAAGTAACGAAGTCGACGCCGGCGATGACACCTGAATTCGTGCCGTTGCCGCTGGAATCGAGGACGCGGACTGCGACGAGCGTAACGTTCTTCGCGACGCCGTAAGTTGAACCGCCAACCGTGCCGGCGACGTGAGTGCCATGACCGTTGCCGTCATTGGTGCCGAGGCCATCGTTGATGGCGGTGAAGCCCGCGATCACGCGTCCGGCGAACTGCGTGTGCGTCGCGCGGATGCCGGTATCGATGATGTACGCTCGCACGCCTGTACCGGTGGGTGTGTAGGTATAGGTTCCGTTGAGCGGCAGGTTCCGTTGATCGATTCTGTCGAGTCCCCACGTGGCGTTAGTCTGCGTGGTCCCGAGACTGATGATGCCGTCTTCTTCGACAAACTCGACACGTGGATCGGCGGCGAGCCGGAGTGCCTGTTGTTCCGGCATGCGCACTGAAAAACCTTTGAGGGCGCGTTGGTAGGTGTGACCGTCGTTGCGATCGCCGCCGAACTCGCGTGAAAGACGAATAGCTTCGCCTTCGACGTCCGCGACATCGTCTTTGAGTACCACGATGTATTGATTGGCAATTCGTTTATCCGCGCGAAGCTGGCGGAATTTGGATGCATTGCTGTTGGCATTCTGTCCGTGGACTGCGGTGAGTACTACCGCCGCTACGGTCAAGGCCGTGAGAACAAAGAGCGCAAGCGTCTTCTTCATATAACCTCCAGTGATTTGAGAAAAACAAAAGTGGGTTAGCTTGGGAGGTTTCCGCGATTGTCGGGAGTAAGTCTCTGGGACAGAAAACTAACGTGAAAGAGAACTAATTGCGGGAGGTTCTGGTCTACTGGGTTGGCAGATAATAGAGCCGCGACTTGATAAAAGCAAGAAAGCTTACGGGCGTTCAGATCAGCGCGTACAGCGCCGATAGAATAAGCAGGTAGACGATCGCGACGCCGCACAGGATCAAAAACGAAATGCCGGCATTTGCGAGGTGCGTTTTTAAGGGAATGCGCCCTTCACCCGACTGGCGGTATTTATAGACGAGAAAAGCGATTGCAAAGGAGACGACTGCGACGTTCCAGTAAATGATGCGGTCGGACCAGGGAGTCACTCGAAAGCGGTACAACAAGAGAGGGAAAATCAACCCGATCGCCAGGCAGGCAAGGATCTTTTCGACTGCGGCGTACATTGGGCCAGATCTTACACTCAAATCCGCCTCATGTCAGTCCATAATTTTAGACAGGGATCACAAACACAATGAAGGAAACGTTTCCTGACTGAGTCACATAATGATCGAGCCTGAGTAAATCCATTCCATCTTGAACAGGAGCATCATGGAAAAGACGTTCAATCTCGACCCCAACCTTCTTGGACCTAACAGCTCTCTCTCCATCTCAGTAGCGGCCAATACAGACGCCGACGTACTCATGGCGATCGTCGAAGACGATCCCTTTCCCACCCGACCCAACGGCCAGATACCGCTGGGAAACATCGCCCTCGCGACCGAGGGAAGGCCGGTCAACTTCAGAGCAAATGGAGGAACGGTCAGTTTCGGTTTCGAGGCATCGGTGAGAAGTGGCGCAGGGGTTTTCGATAAGTCCGCCGACGCGATTCGCTCGCTCCAGCTCGAGGCGCCCTCGAGCCTGAACTTAGATATTCCCGGCACGCCGACCGACAGGTATCTGTTGATGTTGTTCGGTTACAAAGCCGCCGGATCTTTTTCGGCGACGCACCCGATCGGCGTTCTCGGAAGTTTGACGTTTGGCGCCAAGGCAGACGCCGGAGGGATTTACGCTGTGCTGCACAGGTTTGCTGCTAACGATGGCGCGGGATCTGTGCTTGGCAGGACCGTCAGCAGTTGGCGTCTCCCGCGCCAGATTGCCAATGCTGACGATCTGAAACCAGGGACCTGGCTGATCGCCGAAACGGATGGCTCACTCGCCATCAACCTGAAGGCCCAGATGGGCTACGACTTCAACTTTGTGCGCCAAGCTCATCTTCTCGGCATGACGCGTGAGCTCGGCGCAAAAATCGACGCCGGTTTGGAAGCTACGCTCGGTTTCAGCGTCAGCGGCAAGCACATCGTCTGCATCGGCCGCGAAACGGACGACCCCGTTTACCGGCTTCGTCTTTATAAGCAAAAAAAGAAAGGCATCAACGCCGGGTTGAACCTCACCATCGGCGTCACGGGTCAGGCCGAGCTGCCCGGCAACCTCGATGAGTTTGTCAAAGCAGTTTTCGGCGTTCACGGAGAGCAGGTCGTCAGGGACTTACAGCTGATTCGAGAGTGGACCGATCCAACGAAGGATCTGAGCGACACGGTGGCGCGATTACTCAACGACACGGGGTTGGATCTTCTGACCAGGGCGACAGGGTTCGATGCTCGTGCCGAGTTCGAAAAGGCGCGGCAAAAACTGCTGGATGCGTTTGCGTTGTGGGACGGGTTGTCGGAGCGAGCGTCTGCCGCACTTTGGAAGATCCTCGGCAACTTCGGGGAAGCGGAAACGGCGACTTTCAAGACGTTCCTCGAAGCGCTGGCGAATCCCGATCCAAACGCCAGCAGTCAGGCACTGGCGCAGGCACTGCAAAAAGTAACGTTTGGCGATACTGCGGAGGGCCAGTGGCTGGCAGCGATTGCAGATCGCGGCTTGCTAAAACTTTCCGAACAGCTGGTCCAGGTGCGGCAGATTGCGCGTCAGACACTGCAAATACTGAATGGCGGCGAGATCAAACGGCTCCAGGATTTTATCAACGAGCGGCTTAACCTCGATACCGTGCGAAACGCCATTACCGAGAATGACTTCAACAATCTCGACAAGTGGTTGATAAAGCGCCTCAGCGACTTTCTGGACAAGGAACTCAGATTCGAAGATCTCGATGAGATCAGGGCTGCGATCAACGGAGTGTTCGCGAAGGCCTCAGAGATCTACGACAAGAGCTTGCAGGCACTGCACAACCGTTACAGCCTCGAATTCGCCGCGACCTATGAAAAGACAACCGAAAACACGGCGTTGCTTGACGTCGAGTTTGACTTGAATCAACCGCCCGCTGTCGCAGCCCTGCGTGAGGTGGTGGTTGACGGCAAACTCGACAACTTGCTCGTGAATGAAGTCGCCGGTGTGCGGCTGAACACGGCCAGTCTGAGCCATCAGATCAAACGTCGCACAGACGTCCAGATCCACATGCCGTTCTTCGATTCTGAAACAGAGCATATCAACGACAGTATCGCCACGCTCAACGTCGAACACGATGGCGGGCGTGTGCTTGCGTATCAGTTGGATGCGAAGGACAAAGTGACGGTCAAGAACCGGTACATGAGCCAGTTGTCGGTGCTGGGTGCGTTACGCGTCAAGGATGGCGAGATCACGATTGGTCCAGCCGAAGAGCAGTCGATTGTCTATCAGCAATTGCAGATCAAATCGAAGACCACGCTAAAGGAGATCGAGTTTCGTACGGAGCCGTTCATTCGGCGTATGTTGCCGGGAGTATTCGCCGATGAAGGAGCGCTGGACAACTTCTATCTCGGGCTCGATCAAACTGTGAGCCACATTCTGCACAATCCGGCAAACAATTTCGGAGACGTCGCAATCAATCTCGAAGTCGATCTACCGGCGGGCGTCTTGGCTGCGTGGTTCAACAAGCTTGACGACGATGAACGAAAAAACGCTGCGATGAGGATGTCGCGAAGTCTGCAAGCGCACTTTAAGTCGTTGCTTGTGTCTACTTACTTTCAAAACGTCGAGAACCTGCGCCAAAGTGAAACGTCGGCAGCGCTGCTGGCCTGGGCCGCCTTTCCACTTTCGACTTCGATCAGTTTCGTGAACGGTCAGATTAAGCGGTTCAACACCGACAAGGACGTTTTCTGGAACTGGCCTGACAAAGACTTGAGACGCGCAATGGTTCTCGATTCGCATACGGCCGGGACTCTCGCCGCTTCGCTGGCAGCCGCGCGCAGTCGTCTCCTCGATGCAGGCGATGCTCACAATGCCGGCTTCTTCGTTCCGAGTGAGATTGCTGATTTCCAGAAGTTGGCGATGAACTCCACGGGAGACGTCCTGCTGCAAAGTCTTTTAAAGACCGAAGTGGAGATGGTCAAAGGCGCCGCCAGTGCGCTCAAGGACATTCAGGAGTCTCTCGACGACATGCCGACCGCACCGACGAAAGCGATCGTTCGGCTCGCTGAATTCGGAGCGAAGATCACCGACACCTTCAACAGCAAGCTTTCGGTTTACGGCAAGGAGTCTTTACGTCCGTTGTCGTCGATGCTCTTTGTCGCTGCTTCAGAAGCACTGGATCCGGGAGCTGTTTTCAAACCAACGGCAATGCTGAATCTGTACGTGCTTAATTCGCAACATGCATTTGATTTGAAGAGTTTCCTGGCAGGCGAGTTACCCGCACGCAGTGACGTTGCCGTCGCGCAAACGCTTACGAATCTTGGTTTGTGATTCAGTCGGCAGGTTAGTTCGGGTGGCCACACGGCCAGCCGACGCTGCCAGTGCTTACGAACGCTTGAAGATGCGCTTCGCTTCGTAAGAGACGTTCGGATTGTCCACGTACATGTCGATCACGAGTTCTCCCTGACCTGTGAGCGTCCACTTCCTCACGATCTGCGTAGTCACGGGACCTTTCGGAGTCTCAGCCGTCGTCACGTCTGTGACTGTGATGCCATTACCACCAGGCAACCAGGCCGCGGTACGTTTGCCTTTCGCCGCCGCCTGGTTCGGCGGTGCATTTGGAGGCAACGGTGCCGTGTAGTCGTGCTCCTTGCCGTCGAGGATGTAAGTGTCTTTCTGAACTCTTTCGTTGCCGGGTTGAATCAGCTTCGTTTCCACTTCCATCTGATCGTCTTTCTGAACGACAGTCATGGTCTGGTTCATGTTGGCAGGGAGGCCGAAACTGCGCGCTCGATCCATGGTCCACGTGCCGGCGAAGTTCGGTTTATCAGCAGCCAGCGCCAGTATCGAAACTACGAGCGTCACAGCGATCGTTATCAACATCTTTCTTGCCATTGGTCGGATCTCCTTTTTCATAACCACACAAAACTCAAACAGCTTCCGCAACGGGCGTCGCCCGGTGCTCCATCCTGACCAGCGAAAGCAACGGTCCGGTCATGAATGTTGTGACGAGCGCCATCAGCACCATCATGGCGAAGATACGCCCCGAAAGAATGCCCAGGTCGTATCCGATATTCAGCACCACCAGCTCCACCAGTCCTCGCGTATTCATCAACGCGCCAATTGCAAACGACTGCGACCAGCTCATGCCGGTCCAGCGGCTCATCAACATACTGCCGCCCAGCTTGCCGGCGATGGCGACGAGAATGATCACGCCGCACAACGCCCAGCTTTGCCAGTCGTTGAGCAAACTAACCTGAGTGCGCAAACCGGTGAACGCAAAGAACAGCGGGAGCAACGCAGCGGAACTAAACGTTTCGAGCTTGTCTTTCAGAAAACTACGAAAATCGATCGACGACGGCATCACCACGCCCGCGACAAACGCCCCGAACAATGCGTGAATCCCGATCGTTTCGGTGAGCAACGCGCAAGCAAGGACAAATGCCAGCATGCCTGCGATCAAACGCCGGCTGTGCAGCTTCGAGCTCGGCGTCTCTTTCACCATCCGGCCCATCCAGGGCCGTACAAAGAACAACATCGCAATCGCAAACAGCAACGTGAACATGACCGTTGCTAACGAAACAATCACTCCGGTCGCGTTTACGATAGCAATAACGAGCGCCAGGATACACCAGGCAGTCACGTCGTCGACGGCAGCGCAAGTGATGGCGATTGAACCGAGATAAGTTTGCGACAGCCCGCGATCTTCCAGGATTCGCGCCAGCACCGGAAATGCGGTGATGCTCATCGCGACTCCGATGAATAACGCAAATGCACTGAAAGAGGTTTCAGGCGGCGCCAGATCGCGATAGAGAAAGAGCGAAAGCGCCGAACCCAACAGGAACGGCACGACGATGCTCGCGTGACTGATCATCACCGCCGCCGAACCCTTCTCGCGCAAGTGCTGCACGTTGAGCTCCATGCCGACCACGAACATGAACAGCACGACGCCGATCTGACTCAACAGCCGAAGCGTTTCCAGCGACGACGGCGGAAAGATATACGACATCGCCTCCGGAAAAAAGAACCCCAGAACCGAAGGCCCCATCACGATCCCCGCAACCATCTCACCCATCACCGGCGGTTGGCCGAGGCGGCGGAAGAGTCTGCCAAACAGTCCCGCCATGATGACGATCACGATTATCTGTAGTAGCAGAATGCTGAGCGGATTGCGGAAGTTTTCGCGTAGCCCGTTCGTCAAAGACGTTATGCCCGAGACGGCATCAGTTGCGGATCTCGCGTTCGAGTTCAGGCTCGAACCGGCGGCGAGAATCGCCCAAACACCGCCGGCGAAAACGATAATCATGAGCACATAAGGCAAATAGTGCTTGAGATCCGAAAATGTGAATCGCCGCTGCGGGGACATCGGTTCTCTATACAACGCCGCCTTCTCAACGCGCAACCTATCAATTGTGTCGCGCGTAGTAATTGCTGATAGTTAACCCTGATTGCCCCGTCGCCTGTATTGATGCTAAGTTTGCTAGGTTTGCGCCGAAGCGCGTTTTAGATGACTGTCGAAATCCCAACAAGAACCGAAGTAGGGAACTATTTTGTCTCGAACTATCCGCCGTTCTCCCAGTGGAAGCCGGAGTTTGTCCCGCAGGCCCTCGCGGCCCTGAACCAGCCCGCGCGTGTGGACGATCCGCTTGGTCTATACATTCACATCCCGTTTTGCCGGAAGCGCTGCGTCTTTTGCTACTTCAAAGTCTACACCGACAAAAACTCTTCCGAGATCGAGGTCTATCTCGACGCATTAATTAAGGAGAACGAACTCTACAGCCGCACGCCTGCTTTTCAAGGCAGGCAGTTGCGCTTCGCGTACTTCGGAGGCGGTACGCCGTCGTATATCAGCGAGCGCCAATTGCACTATCTCGTCGACGGTCTGAACAAACATGTGACGTGGGAGAACGCGGAAGAAGTCACGTTCGAGTGCGAACCGGGCACGTTGCAAAAATCGAAGTTGGAAACGCTTAAAGACATCGGAGTGACGCGGCTGAGTCTCGGTATCGAACACTTCGACGACGACATTCTTGCAGCCAACGGCCGCGCACACCTGTCACCCGAGGTCTATCGCGCTTACGAGTGGGCACGCGCTGTGGACTTCCCGCAGGTCAACGTCGACCTGATCTCGGGAATGATGGGCGAGACCGAAGAGAAGTGGCGCGACACGGTTCGGAAAACAATCGAGCTCGCACCCGACTCCGTCACGATCTACCAGATGGAACTGCCTTACAACACGGTGATCTCGCAGGACATCCTCAAGAAGGGCATCGAATCGCCCATAGCAGATTGGGCCACGAAGCGCCGGTGGCTCAACTACGCGTTCGAGCAGTTTCTCGCGAACGACTATGAAATCGCGGGGTCCGACATAGTGGCCACGAAAAAGAAGACCTGCCGGTTCATTTACCGCGATGCTTTGTGGCATGGCGGCGACATGATCGGCATCGGCGTCTCGTCGTTTTCGCATTTCGGGGGTGTAAACTTTCAGAACGCGCACAACTTCGAGGAGTATGTACGCATCCTTAACGAAGACCGCCTGCCGCTTTTGCGGGCCGTTTCCTTGACGCCGAAACAGAGACTCATTCGCGAGATGGTCCTGCAACTAAAGACCGGTGCGCTTGATGCCGGTTACTTTCAGAAGAAATTTGGAGTGGACGTTTGGGAAGAGTTTCTTCCGGTCTATGAAAACCTCGTTGCGAACGAGCTGCTGGCACGCGAAAACAGACGCGTCCAGCTTACGCGCGACGGTCTTTTGCAAGTCGACAGTTTCCTGCCGGAGTTTTTTGAACCTGAACTGAGAACCGTACGCTACGCATGAACACAAATACTTACGACGTCATAGTAATGGGTGGTGGGCCCGCGGGGAGTTCCGTTGCCAGTATGCTGGCGCGTGAAGGGCGCCAGGTCATTTTGTTCGAGAAGGAAGTGTTTCCTCGCCATCACATCGGCGAATCGCTGATGACCGACACCTATTGGACCTTCCGGCGCATGGGTTTGCTCGAAAAACTGAAAGCGAGCCCGTTCGTGCGAAAGTACAGCGTGCAGTTTGCGAATGCCGAGGGCAAGGAATCGCGGCCGTTCTATTTCTTTGAAGCGGTGCATCATGAAAGTGCTGTGACGTGGCAGGTGACGCGCGCGGAGTTTGATAAATTGCTGATCGATCACGCTGCGGACTCGGGCGCGGTGGTCCATCAGGGCGTACTCGTGAAACAGGTGTTGTTCGACGGCGATCGTGCGGTCGGCGTCGAAGTTCAGATGCAGGACGGATCGCGCGAGAAGTTCTTTGCGAAAGTGGTCGTGGATGCCACCGGACAGAGCGCGATGCTTTCGAATAAGTTTCGTTGGCGCGTGCGCGATCCGCAGTTGAAGAAAGCTGTTTTGTACTCCTATTGGAAAGGCGCGCATCGCGAACCGGATCTCAACGGCGGCGCGACACTCGTGTTGCGAACGGAAAAGGGAAGCAACGGCTGGTTCTGGTACATCCCGCTGGAAAACGACATCACCAGTGTCGGCATCGTTGCCGATCCCGAATACCTCGTTCAGGGACGCGGGCAGGATCTCGCGAAGATCTATCAGGAAGAGATCGATAAGTGTGAACCTTGTCGCCGTCGTGTCGCGGGTGGTGAACGCGTCGACAAGATCTACTCGATTCTCGATTATTCCTACCGTTCGAAGCAGAACGCCGGGAACGGTTTCATCATCATCGGCGACGCGTACGGTTTTCTCGACCCGATCTACTCTTCAGGGGTACTACTTGCCCTGAAGATGGCGGAGCTCGCAGCCGACGCGATCCATGACGCCTTCAATCACGACGATTTTTCCGCAGAACGTCTTGGACAGTACCAGGCGAAACTCGATCGCGGTATCGAGTCGATGCGCAAACTGGTCTACGCGTTCTACAACGAGGGCTTTAGCTTTTCCGGTTTTCTGCGGAAGTACCCGGAGGAGCGAGTGCACATCATCAACCTGTTAATTGGCGACGTGTTCCGGGAAGGGGTGGACCATGTCTATGGTCCGATGTCGGAGTTTGCGGAAATCCCGCCACCGCTCTATGAACAGATCGACGGCACGATCACACCGCAGGAACCGACGCCAGACGAAGCCGATCTCCTGCTGTCAGCGAAGTACAAGTACTACGACGATCGCGTGGCGGTTAGTGAGTCGGCCGACTGAAAGAACATCATTGGTCATATATCATTTGACATTTCTCATTTTTCATTTGCTTTACTCCTAGCCACCCAAAGCCCACCATCGGCAGAAAAATGACAAATGAAAAATGTCAAATGATATATGACCAATGTTCCGTCTTTACCCTAAAACAATAGTTTCAACCCAAACTGAACGTGCCGCGGATCTCGTGCCGACGAGATCCTTCCGAACGTCGGCGACCCGAGAAAGTTGTCAGGCAGGTTCAGGTTTGGATGATTGAACAGGTTGAAGAACTCCGCTCGGAACTGCAAATTCAACCGTTCCGTCAACGTCGTGTTCTTCATCAGCGACGCATTCACGTTCTGAAAACCCGGACCATCCAGAATATTCCTGCCCGCATTGCCAAACGTTCCCGGCGCCGGAAACGCAAACGCCGCGGTGTTGAACCACCGTTCCGGAGTGGGATTTGAAAGTTCCGGATTGCCGGCCACGTTCGGACGGTCGTTCGCACCGAAGCCGAGGATCGAGCGACCCGTGCCGCTGTTATCAAGCTCGGAAAGAAGCGCCACGGTGAACGGGCGGCCGGATTGCAGCGTGATGATGCCGTGTGTTTCCCACCCACTCAACACGTGCGACACCCAGCCATCACCAGCGAGATGTTGCCGTCCCTTGCCGAATGGAAGCGCGTACGAGTAGCTGAGCGACAAGCGGTGACGCACGTCGAAATTCGAACGTCCACGTTCGGCGGCGACGTTGTAACTGTTCTGCGGAAAGTTCGGATCTCCGGCGCTACTGAAAAAATTTGACGCGTCGTCGATCGACTTGGACCACGTGTACGACACCAGTGAAGTCAAGCCGTGAAACAGTCGCTGCTGGAAGCGCGTCTGAAGCGCGTGATAATTCGAGTTGCCGCGCGATTCGAGTAAATCTATGTCGTCGAAACGCGGATCGGGTCGCGGAACAAACGGCAGTCCCGGTGGCAATACCTGAGGCTGCGGCTGGTTGATGTCGCGAGCCGTTAAGAGTTTCGTTCCTTTGGAACCTACGTACGCGATTTCCAAAATCGACTTGCTTCCGAGCTCGCGTTCGATGTTGAAATTCCAATGCTGCATGTAGCCCGTGCGAAGATCGCGCTGGATGGCGAGCGCGGAGTCAGGCAACGGGAACGGGAAGAACGCCGGAAATGGATCGCTCAACGTCAGCGGCAGTCCGGGCAGCGAGAAGAAGATATTGTTGTCGAAGAACGGCGAGTTGAAGTAGAGGGATTCGGCCGGTGCGAGCGGCGATTGATCGTAGTAGATGCCGTAGCCGCCGCGCAGGACAGTGCTTTCACCGATGGACCAGGCAAACCCGACGCGCGGCGCGAAGTTGTTCTTGTCGGCTTCAAAGCCGCTGCGAGGGACGCCGTTTGTCCCGACGGCGACGATGTTACGCGTGTCGAGATCGAAAACGGTCGCGCGATCCTCGGCGTCGACCGGAGGCGAGTTGTATTCATAGCGCAGGCCGGCGGTGAGCGTCAGTCGCGAAGTCACGCGGTAGCTGTCGTTGATGAAGAAGTTGTAACTCTCGGTCCGGATCTGTTGCGGGTTGTCGACGCGCGCGACGCTCGTCAGCAACGGGAAACCGAGCAACATATCGGCGAGTGCATTGCCGGTCAGTTGAAAGAACGGTGAAAACTGGAGCCGCCCGCGCGACTCGACGTCACGGAAGGCATTCTGTTGTGAAAGGCGGATGTCCGCGCCGAATTTGAACAGATGATTGCCACGTACGTAGCTCGCGTTGTTTAAGAACTGGTAGACGTTCGTGACGCTCTTTTGCGGGTTGTTGCCTTCGTCGCCGAGTGGTGAAAAACCGGTAATCGTGATGAAGCTCAAACCGAGGTCGCGCGCCAGCGGCGAGATTGCCGGCAGCCCCACTTCGGAATTCAGAACGCTCGCTTCCTGCGTGACCGAGGCTGCGACCCGGCTGAACGCGCCGCGCGTCTCGTTCACGAGGTTCGGCGTCACGATCCACGTCAGCGCCACCATGCCGTTCTGACTGCGCCGTTTGACGAAATCACCAAAACCCGGAACTGCCGAGAACGACGGACCAGTAAACGGTTCGAAGAGATCGCGATCCCCGAAACTGTATCGGAACGCGAGCTCGGCCTTATCAGTCAAACGATGATCGACGCGCACGTCGAAACTGTCGTTGTCGTCGCGCTGCGTGGGCGAAGAGACGAAATTCTGAAACGGAACGTTGCGGTTTGGCAGCGGATACAACGCGGCAATCGCTCGTCCCACAGGATGAATGAAGAAGTCGGGGATAGTGCCGCCGTCAAACGGTTGGCCCGTGAACGGGTTCGTAGGAATTCCAAAGACACTCTGGGAGAAGTTTCCGTTGCGTTCCTCGAGCGTGGGGACGTTTGTGAGGCGGGTGATGCCTTCGCGAGAGCGCGTGCCTTCGTAGTCAGCGAAGAAGAAGGTACGATCGCGCACGATTGGACCACCGATCGCGCCGCCGAACTGGTTGCGCAGGTACTTCGGTTTCGGCTCACTGGCGGGCGCGAAAAAGTTTCGCGCGTCGAGCGCCGCGTTGCGGTGAAACTCGAACAGCGAACCGTGGAAATCGTTTGATCCCGAATTGAGAATGACGTTGACCTGCGCGCCGGGATTACGGCCGAACGAAGCGTCGTAGGTGCTCGTCAACATTTCAAACTCGCGAATCGCGTCGACGGACGGGCGCACGCCGAAAGTATTCAGTTTCGGATCGATGTTGTAGACGCCGTCGAGCAGGAAGTTGTTGGCATCTTCACGGGCGCCGTTGACGCTGAAGGCGAA
This sequence comes from uncultured bacterium, assembly GCA_965649955.1. Classification (GTDB taxonomy): domain Bacteria; phylum Acidobacteriota; class Blastocatellia; order Pyrinomonadales; family Pyrinomonadaceae; genus PSRF01. The sequence goes on along the minus strand of CBFGMX010000063.1, from coordinate 6,290 downwards.
ATCGCCGCGCACCGAACCCGCGGAACCCTGCGCCGGCGGGACCGCGCCGGGAACGAGCAGGCTCAGCTCGTAAAAGTTGCGGCCGTCGAGCGGAAGGCCAGTAACCTGGCGGTTTTCGATTACGGTGCCGAGAGATGCGGAGTCTTTCTTCAATTTCACTTCGTATAGTGATTGGACCGAAACGTGCTCCGGACCACCCACATTCATCTTCACGTCGCGTCGCAAAACTTCGTTCACGACGAGTTCAATCTGAAAGCTATGTTTGTTGAATCCTGATTTCTCGAACGCGATCTCATACAGTCCGGGAGTAAGCGACGTCACTGCATACTCGCCATTTTCGCCGCTTGTCGTCGTGCGTGATTCGCCAGTCGCGACGCTCGTGACAGTGACTGCGACGCCCGGTATCGCCGCCTCGTTAGGGTCGTAGATGGTCCCACGCACGGAAGCGCGATGGGTTTGCGCCAGGACCGGGAACGAACATAAGAGGGACAGTACGAGCAGGAAGAGAGTTCGAATAGTAGGCTTCAAGATTCAATGCTCCCGTTCGAAATTTCGGAGGCTGTTTAGCGATTCGCAGACCTTAGCAAATCTGTTTCTGTTTTGCTAATTGTCTATTCAATTCGGAAACTGACTGCTAGAATGCCCGCAATCAAGAGTTGTAGACATTTACGGCGGAAAGCTTTTTGGAGTTTCAGTTCGTAACTGAATTTCCGGCGAAGGCGCAAACGCGCAAAGAGACAGCGAAAAAGTTATCACTTTGCGTCTTTGCGCCTTTGCGGGAGAAGGTCCAAACAAACCATGCGGAGGTCTTGATGCTCTGGATCATTTTTGCCCTCGGCGCGGCGCTCTCGTGGGGACTGTATGGTCCCGCTCTGCACCGTGGCCAGGTCGAGCTTGGTAACCCGATGCGGGCCTTGTTGTGTGTGGGCGTCGCTTACTTTCTGATCGGTGTGCTGGTACCAATCATCACTCTTTCATCGCAGGGCCAGCTCAACGGTTTCACAATGAAAGGCTCGGTGGGTGCGACTGTCGCCGGCGCATTAGGCGCGGTGGGCGCCGTTTGCATCATCTTCGCGTTCCGGTCAGGTGGGTTGCCCACCTACGTCATGCCGCTGGTTTTTGCGGGTGCGCCGCTGGTGAACGTGCTCTATTCGATGTGGCTACACCCGCCCAAAACCTCACCAAATCCGTTGCTCTATTTAGGTTTTGTTTTGGCCGCGTTAGGCGGTGGTTTGGTGTTGTATTTCAAACCACAGTCGTAATAACGCAGCACGCACTCGAAACGGATTAACGGATAAGGAGTTCTTCAATAATGAAAAAAGTGTGGGTCTTATTGCTCGTATTGAGCGCGGTGAGCGTGTCTTTTGCGCAATCGGCCGCGAACAACGCCAACTGGCCGCAATGGCGTGGGCCGAATCGTGACGGCGTTTCGAAGGAGACCGGATTGCTGAAACAGTGGCCCGCCGAAGGTCCGCCACTGGTGTGGAAGGCAACCGGCGCCGGACGTGGTTACTCGTCGTTCTCCGTAGCGAATGGCCGTTTGTACACGATGGGGTTGCGAGACGATCGGGAGTTTGTCATTGCATTCGACATCGCTAACGGAAAGGAACTGTGGGCGACGCCGCATCCAAACAGTGCCTTTCGCAACGATCGTGGCGATGGACCACGAGGCACGCCGACCGTCGACGGCGATAAGGTATACGCGCTGGGCGGCAACGGCGATCTTTCAGCACTCGATGCGCGCACCGGCAAGGTGGCCTGGACCAAGAACATCCTGAAAGAGTTTGGCGGACGAAATATCACCTGGGGGATCAGCGAGTCGCCGCTGATTATAGGCAACAAGTTACTGGTGAATCCCGGTGGCCAGGGCGCTTCGATTGTCGCGCTTAACAAAAGCGACGGCTCGTTGATCTGGAAGAGCCAAAGTGACCGCGCCGGGTATTCGTCGGCGATTCCGGTTGAGGTAAATGGCGGCACGCAGGTGGTCTTTTTCACTCACCAGCGGGCCGTGGGCCTGGACCTGAAGGATGGCCGGTTGTTGTGGGAGTATGCGCGGCCGGCAAACGACGTTGCGAATGCTGCGACACCGATTGCGCGTGGTAATCGTGTGTTCATCTCGTCCGATTATGGGACCGGAGGCGGCGTTGTCGAAATCAAGCCTGACGGTCAGGCGCAGGAAGTTTGGTTTACGAGAGATGTGCGGAATCATCACAGCAGTTCGGTGTTGGTCGGCGATCATCTGTACGGTTTCTCGAGCGCGATTCTGATGGCGGTTAAGTTTGATACGGGAGAGATCGCGTGGCGGGACCGCAGCGTTGGCAAGGGATCGCTCGTTTATGCCGACGGACGATTGTATTGCTTCAGTGAGAACGGTGTGATGGGACTGGTTGAAGCAACCCCGTCGGGATATGTCGAGCGCGGACGTTTTCGCATCGAGCAGGGATCGTTACCGACGTGGACGCATCCGGTGGTCGCCGGCGGACGGTTGTATCTGCGCGATCAGGATACGATCTACGCGTATGACGTGCGGCAGAAGTAGCTATCTCAAGAGTTGTTGTTACGGCTGTGCCGCCTGATGTGCGGCGAGGCTGTGCCTCGCCGTGACGGGTAGAAAAGGGATGCGGCTTCGCCGCCGGTTCGGGCTCTGCCCATCCATAGGCGAAAGGCCGTACCAGGGGCAAAGCCCATTGCTTGTTACTCAACGACGGCGAGGCAAGCCTCGCCGCACATCAGGCGGCAAAGCCGGAACGAAACTACCTTTGGGTCAAGGCGGCGGAAGTAGTTATTGTTTTAAGTAGTCGCGGGCTTCGCGAAGTTCCGGTAGGTTCGCGTCCGCTTGTTTCCACTGATCGAGAAGTTTCGTGTAGGTCGCTCGCGCTGTTGCCGTGTCACCGCTTTGCGCGGCGGCACGTGCCAGACCTAACAACGAACGGGCGCGGTTGGGTTGCCGCAGCAGCGCGATTTGAAACTTCTCAGCAGCCTCTTTCGGTTGTCCAGCCCGTAAAAGAATCTCGCCGAAGAGTTCATGCGAAGGTTTGATGAGCGAGGGTGGACCATACGGCGTACCCATCTGCTCCTCCTGCGCCGTCGCTTTTTTCATCAAATCGATCGCCGTTGCGTGATCCTTCTTCATTGAAGCGTTGAGCGCTTCAACTTCCAGTTTATTCACTAACCCGATTGACGGAACCTGCTCGGCCGACGCGTTAACGGCTGACGCCAAACCACGAATAAAGATAGGCAGGTTTTGACTCGCCATTGAGGTTCGAACCGTCGCGCCATGGCTGCTGCCGTGACCTCCGTTCGATGCCGTTTGTTCAGCAGCGGGTTTGGCTGCAGGAAAGAGTTCACTCGCAAGGTTCCACCGTTCAGTTTCGACGATGAATGCCGCCGCCATGTTGGCCCAGTTGTTTTCGTAATAACCGGGCCGCAGTTTGTTGTCGTACGTCGATTCCGACATCACTTTCTTCATCAACGCGAGCAACTCTTCCGCCTTTTTATAACGGCCTTGCTGGAGATACGCGTAGAGCAGCCAGTGGAGACTGTGATAGTCGCGAACGTTGACGGAAAGGTTCTTCCGTTTCATCCACGCATCGGACGACTCCCACGCCGCTTCGTTTGAAGCCGCTGCTTCGGGCCACATTCCGAGTTGCAGAAAAATGTGCGAAGGCATGTGCCGCGCGTGGTGCGCCTCAGGAGCAATGCTCGCGTACCGCCTCGCCGCGGGCAGGGCGAGGATCGCGTGTTCCGGATCGTCGAAAGCATGAATGATGTAATGTGCGGCGCCGGGATGGTTCGGGTTTTTCTGGTACACGTCTAGCGCGATCGCGCCGGCGCGCGCCTGCAAGCGATAACTCTTATCTTCACCTCTCACGAGTCCAAGCAGCGAGAGAGAATAGAACGCGGCAGCATCGAGATCGTCGGGGTACGCCTGGTAGATCTTCTCCATCGCGGCGGAGTACGCGGTATCGCGCGCGCGTTTGTCTCCATCGCCGAACAAGACTTTGACGGCGTTCAGGTATGCGCGCTCTCGTTCCGTCAGCTTTGGTGTGTCTTTGATCTTCGCCAGTACGAGACGGGCAGCGGTGACGTCCTGTTCCGACCAGAGCGGATGATTGTGCGTCATCGCTTCGCCCCAGTAGCCCATCATGAAATCAGGATCGGCTTTGGTCGAATCACGAAACGCTTCAGCCGCCTCCTCGTACCAGAACGAGTGGAGCGCTGCGAGCCCGCGCAGGAAGTGCGCCTGTGCCTTCGGCGAGCCGGACGTCGGAAACTCGACGCGCCCGAGTTGCGACTCCTGTGCGGTAACACTGATTACAAGAAAGCAGATTACAACGAGTGATCGCCACATATTATTTTTTTCCAATTGCGTACAAGTGCTGAGAAGTGCGAATGAAAATCCGGCCGTCGGAAATCGCCGGGGAACTGAGAACGAAGTCTTCTAAGGCGTTCTCGGCCAGCACTTCAAACTTCGGCCCGGCCTGGATCACCGTGGTTAGTCCCTCTTCATTTGTGACGTAAATCTTACCGTCGGCCAGCACAGGCGAGGCACTGTAGATTGCCGGCTTGATCCGCTGTTGACCATAGATCTCCGCACCCGTTTTTGCGTCGAGACACCACATGATCCCGCGATCGTTAACGATGTAAAAATACTTTCCGTCCGTCACCGGCGTGGGTACGTCGGGACCATTCGCAAAGGACCACAGCAGGTGCGACGTCGTGATGTCTCCCCGGCCGCCTGCTTTCAGCGCCAACAACGGTTTAACTCGCGTCGGTGCGTAGATTATATCGTTGAAGATGATCGGCGACGCAACGATGCGATAGGTCCTGCTGTTTTCGGGATTGAGACCATTCGCGCGCCACAGTTCCTTGCCGGTCGCGATGTCGTGACCGGTCGCGCAGTCACCGCCGGTGATCACGATCTCCGTGGATGAGCCTAAACGCAGCAAAGCCGGCGTCGTGTAGGAGTCAGGCGACTCAACAATCGCGTTCGTGGGTCGATCGACTTTCCAGATCGTCTTGCCCGTCTTCTTGTCGACGCGCATCACGTACGACGGCGCATCCGTCTTCATTCCGTGAAGCACCTGGATGTAAAGCGAGTCTTCGAACAACAGCGGCGACGATGCGTAGCCCCAGTTCAAACCAAACTCGCCGTACTCTTTCTGAATGTCGCGAGACCAGAGTTCCTTGCCGGCGAAGTCGAAGCCTTTAAGGACGCCGGTACCGGTCATAATGTAAACCGCGCGGCCGTCGGTCACCGGCGAAGGTGACGACATGTTGTGTTTCCGCATTTTGACGTCGCCACCGCCCAGCGGTTTTTTCCACAACACTTCACCCTTACTCTTATCGACCGCCCACAGGAACAGATTGCCGTTATCGGCGACGTTGAGAAAGATATGGTTACGCCAAATGATCGGCGTAGCGCCGCTCACGCCCGGCAACGCCAGTTTCCAGACGATGTTTTCTTCGGTGGTCCACTTCACCGGCAGGTTCTTTTCGTTGCTGACGCCGTTGAGTGCCGGTCCGCGCCATTGCGGCCAGTTTTCCGCTGATGCGGTTTTTTCAAACAAGCCGATTGCGAGGAAGATCCCGACGAGAAGAATGAAAGTGGTCTGTTTCATGTTCGGTTATCCTTTTTACAACACGGATTATTCGGATCTTAGCGCCGGCAGCAGTGGTGAACGCAGAGCAGCGATTGTCGCGACGAGTGATGCTGTGGCGCCGGACATGAGAATCGCCAGCAGCAGCAGGCCCAGCGAGATGTTTGGTCCTTTACCACCACGCTCGAAGAGCACGGGAGCGATGGCGAGCAGAGCGCAAACAAATCCCACCGCCAGGCCGAGACTCAGCATCAGGACGTTTTCTGTGATCACCATTACCGCGAAGTGAGAAGAGTTATACCCCACCGCGCGCATCAGGGCCAGTTCCCGGCGACGTTCGAGAACATTTCGTAACAGCACAGCCGCCATTCCAAGCGTGCCGAGCGCGAGACCCAGCCCGCCGAGCAGTTGAAATGTCGATAAATAAGTGTTCTCGACGCGATGAAAACTGGCGAGTCGCTCTTCAGTCGATTGCGCGTCGAAACCGAAGTCGGACAGACGATCTTCGAAAACGGTCGCAGCTTCAGATCCGCGCGGAGCGTCGATCAGGAAGTAGCGATAGCCCTGTTCGGAGGGAAACAGACGCACGAAGTTTTTGTCGGACATGATCAACTCACTTTGGAAGATGCTGTCTGCGAGTGAAGCGACAATGCGCAGTCGCACGGGCGCCGTACCCTGGTCCAGGACGAA
>CBFGMX010000062.1:0-28143 GCA_965649955.1 uncultured bacterium | reverse complement strand
GAGCGCCAGATTGTGGATCTGGAGGTCGTCGGTTCGAGACCGACATGCCGCCCCATCATCCGAGTTCTCATTACTCCCAAATACTTCATGTCCAACCACCACCGGGAACATGAATCAGCAAAGAAACCAGTAACCATACTGGAGATTACGAAGCGAATCACATTCGTGAACATCTTCCTGGTCTTGACGCTGTGGGGCGTCGTCGAGATACAGAGGAAACCTCGAGTGGGCTGGGCTGGCACCGTGCTTTTCGGAACAATGCTGGTGCTGTCGGTGATCGAGCTTTGCCGCCTACCGCGAGTGTTAAAGAAGCGAGTGGCTAATGACCGCGAAGCATTGAATCCCAAACGTGCTTTCATCGGTATCGGCACGTTCGCAGTTTCGCTTCTGTTGGGATTAGTGGGGGAATGGATCGCAGGCCCTTTGAATCGGTTCTGGCCCAACTTTGCGATCTGGTTAGCTTCCTTCGTTTCGGTCGCAGCTTTCTACCCGTTGCGCGACATGAAAGAAGATTATCCGACATTTACTTACTGGGGGATTTACGCCGCACTCTGTGGTTTCATCTCTCTAGCCTTCGCTCATCTAGCCAACTGGTTGAAAATGGTATGAACTCCTTGATTTATTTTGGATCCATCTTCTTCACCGAATACGACTCCAGGTAATCAGGATCGTGTCCGTGCGCGATCAGTAAATACGCCGATTGACCCGAGTGCGCAGCGATTTGCCAGGTGAGCTTGTAGTTACCCTGGTTCTGTTCTCGCTGCGCACTCTCGAGATCGGCTACATCGTTGTAGCGAATACGTGGACCACCAGTGCGCGCAATCGCAGTCACATAACGAACGCGAAACTCCGGATCGTAACCGACGAGCAGATGTGAGATGCGTTCATCCTTGATGGACCACACCTCCTGCCGCTTGCGCGTTTCCCTTTCCAGTTTTCCCATTGATTGCAGGCGTGTGCGGGCATCAGCCTGGCTCATGCCGAGACTGATGCCCTTGATTTGCGGTTGAGGCGTTGCCGCGAAGACGAGTGCCGAAACGCCGAGAACCATGCTGACTAGCAGTGACAGATTGAGAAGTCGCTTCATGGCTTGCCTCCTTATCTCGTCTTCACACTGGCAACGTTTGAATAACTGGATGGTCCGCCAGCGTTCGCGGCGCGCACGCGATAGTAATAGGTCGTCTTGCGGAACACAGTGTTGTCAGTAAACGTCCTGGCGTTGGCGCCCAGCGTCGCAATCTGGATGTAACCACCCGACACGGTAGTCGAACGTTCGACAAGGAAGTTGTCCTCGTTGTCGGAGTTGTCCACCCAGTTGAGTATGACCGAGCCCTTGCCCTGACCGTTCACCGCAGTCAACGCAGTAGGCGTGGCGGGCCGCGACTGGCATGCCGCGTTGCCAATCAACGTGTATCCGACGGCCGTACTGGGACTGCCGTAGTTTGCGTTGTCAGGAACGACAGCGACCACCGGCACGCGAACGAAGATTCTCGACAACCGGCCACCTGCTTGCGGATTGCCGATCTTGCTGTTTGATACAACAAGCGTGATCGTGTCCGTCTGCGTGTCGTACTTGCTACCCGCATCGAGATTGCCAACGGTTGTCGCGGTGCCCTGCGAGTTGTCGGCGTTGTGAATGTAAGTGCCGTAGCGGAAAGTGACTGCTCCGAGCACGTCAGTCCTCATGTCGACAAAGTAGCCATTGCCGTCCGCGCCGGTGAAATAGACGCGCCACGTTGTGTTTGGCGTAAGCGGATCGCTGAGGTCCGCCATCTTGAGCGTGAATACCAACTTCTGAATGCCCGCGCCCGAGAATGGTTCAGCAATGTGAAGAGACCTGATGTCGTGACCGGCGATCTGGTCCAACGAGTCGCCTGCCGGGTCAGTCAATACCTGCACGCCGGCGCCAGCACACGGACTCTGCGCGGTCGTCGGGAAAACCCGAGCTGAGGAAGCGCCCTCGCCGTTCGCGTTCGAAGCTGTTACGCGATAGTAAAAGTTCGCGGCACCAGCATCGCTGTCGGTATGCGAGTTCACGTCAGCGCCGAAACTCGATAGCAACGTTTCAGCTCCGCCCTCGACCCCGCGGTACAACCGGTAACCAGTGATTGGCGAGCTGCCCGCATCGGGTACGGACCATGCGAGGTTAACGACATCGCCATCGCGCGTTGCGACCAGCAGCGGTGCTTCGGGCGTCGCGTTCACCGGCGCATCGAAAGCAGCGAACAAGCGCTTGCCGCCTGTCTGACGAATGATCGTCGCTTTATCTGTGCCGTCGTTGTCGTTGCTGTCGAGCCGGCCGTCGCTGTTGCGATCTACGCCCCGAATACAATCCGACGTGACGCAACCGTCAGCGAAAGCCGCCAGCACGCGTCCTTCTTTATCGACGGTAAGATCGTTGAAGTCGAGCAGATTGCGAGTGCCGTCCGGACAGGACGTGCCGTTGGTGCACACCACACCGCGTTGGACGGGATCGTTTGGCGTCGCGTTAACAGTGACCCAACTGGCGCCGCCATCGTACGTCGTTGCGATATAACCAAACCACGCACCCGGAAAAGATCGATCGGTGCCGCGGCCGCTTGCGCCCGGCGTGGCCGAACCGAGGAAGAAATACGCCGCGCGGTTCGCGTCACCGGCAATCACGGCCGGAAACACGCTGTTTTGAACGCCGTGCGCAGCGCCCACGTCCTGCACGTGATCCCACGTGGCGCCGCGATTATGCGAGACCGCAACGCGAGCATGTCCATCACCATCGGAGAATCCGAAATAAAGTGTGCCGTCGGCGCCGATGCCCACCGAAGGATCAGTGTCGCCCGCCGAACTACCTTCAACCGTTCGAATGGTCCAAGAGACGCCGTTGTCTTCTGAAACAGCGACTCCCTGTTGCCCACCGCACGATTTATTCGGCACGTAGATCGTTCCATCCGGCGCGACTTTGATGTGACCGTGAAGTCCGTCGCACTGTGCGAGTGTCCACATCGGGATCGCGAGACCGAAAGTGAAACCACCATCGTCACTGCGCGCAATCTCAGCGAGACCGACGTCCTGCGATGCGTAGTAAACGGCGTGCGGATAGATCTGGCCGTTTGGTCCGGGCCGCTGTATGGCCCCGCCTTTGAGCGTACCGTCGACGTTTCTCGCGTATGGTCCACCGCCCACTGTCTGATGGTCCACGCCGGAGTTGATGCCCGAACCCTGACTGATGGTCCAGGTCGCGCCGTCGTCGTCGGTGAAGGCCATTGCACTGGCTTTGCCGAGCAATTGAGAAACAAACGTGCGGTTGGTGCGATGCGGTCCGGCATCGCTGTCGGTGAACAGAATCGGATCGAGTGAGACGAGCGACGTGTTTGGCGCGCTCACATCTTCCCAAGCAGCAGGCGCCGGCGATGCAGTGTCGTCCCACTTGACACGCAACGTCTGAAGCGCAGCGATGAACATCGCGTTGCCGGAGTTCCAATTAACGCCGATCGTTGGCTCGCCTGCCGAATTGCCCATCTCCGGCGGCGCCGGGTAGCTGTGATAACGGGGTGCGGCCTCGGTTGACGGGAGCGGCGGCGGTGGTTGCGCAGGTTTACTTTCGATCGTTGCGCTGCCGCGATACTGATCGGCGGCAGTAGCCGCGTAATAAACGGCGCGAATCGTGTAGACACCGGTGCCCTGGACCGACGGATCGATTGTCGTGTCTTCCCAGGTGAGTGGTTCCGTTGGCGATGTTGCGCCGCGTCCGGAACTACCTACCAGCGGTCCTGAGTTCGAATCTTTGTGTATGTAGAGATCGTAGTCCGACGCCGGAAGGAGCCACTCGATTTTTATGCGGATAAGTTTGCCGGACCAGTCAGCGGTGGTCCCACCTACGTTCAAGGTGAACGTGTCGCAGGTCAATCCTTCCTGGCACAAATCCTCGCCACCGATCAACATCGGCGCGTTGATTGCGCCGCCTCCGGTCGCTGTTCCAAGCCACGTCACAGGAGTCGTCGCTGTTGGACTGATGGTTGCGCCTGATGGCGTTGAAGCGGACGTACTCCTGAATGCGGGCAAAGCGATGGCCATTGCAAGCGCGACGAAGATTGCAGCTATCGAGACGCGCCATCCGAAACGTGATGTTTTAAAAGTTCGCGAATGCAGTGGAGATGTCGAGTTTTTGTGAGTCATTTGCTTGGCCTCGTCGGGACGTAGAGCGCCCGGTCACAGAACACACTACTAGCCTTTTGTCGGGGGGCCGTATTTAAGTTACCCAGGGGTCGGGGTTCCTACGTGCGGGGAGGTCTTGCGAGTTGAAGATGTAAATACACTCCAAACCATGTCGGAGCGGTGTCACTCTACAACTAAACTCCAAATGGCGGATTAAGGATTTCTTGTGGTTACCATGAGGTATTCTTGCAGCGATCGATGGTAAGATTCCTCACCGAACCGTATCGAACAGCAACTTTCAAGGAGAATGTGGTCCAATGCCTGACGAACAAAGAGTAGCGAACAACTCTCAAACCTATGTTGCCAATGCCGAGGAATTTCAGTTTGAGACGTTGCAGCAGCAGAACGGGCAGGCGACTGTCATTCGGTTTCGACTGGAAGATCCGCAATACCACGCGGGTGACGTACTCGTGGTCCTAAACGGCAGTGAGATCTACTTCCACGGAATGATTGGACAGGTGGCGGACGGCTGGGCCGTCGCCAGCGATCACCGCGGTTCATTACTCGCGGCCACAGTTCAATAACGCTATCTCACGTATCCCGACGGAAACGCGATGCGCACACCCGGCGTCGTGGACTTCACTTCGATCCGGTGAAAACCCTTCTTGAGATGCGTTGATAAAAACGTCAGCGCTGCCTGCTTCTGAAGTGAAACATCCAACTCGCGAATGAACGGTTCGAAACTCACCGGCGCTCCCGTTCCCTGAAAGAACGCAAGCCCGCCAGTCTCATTCGAAAGACGAAGCAGCGAACTCTGCGCATTGCCGGCCAGCGCGCGATTAGCTGCGGAAGCGAACGTGGGCGAATAAAAACCATAAATCGCCACACCACGACGCTGCGACTCATTCACCGCACGCTGAAGATCAACACTCTGCGTTGGTCCGGACGAGTCCACACCACGGGAAATATCGAGACCATCCGAGACCAACAGGATCGCCCTGCGTCCCAGCGGTTGCGCTTCAAACTTTCTTAACGCTTCGACAACTTCGACGTACGGATTGTAAGGACCAACACTCGCAAACCCACTTGGAGGCCGCAACGACTTCGCCGCCTTCTCAAGATCGCTAGTGAATTTTTGTTTGACTTGCAAACTGCCGGTACGCAGGTAACCGATCATCACGCGCGAGCCTTTCGGCAAGTTTCGTATGAACTCAGCCAACGGTTTGATCTCGTTCGCCACTGACGGAACAAGGTCGTCCTGGATCAACACCGCGAGAGTAATCGGAGAGTTTGTGCCGACACCGCGTATGGAAAGAATCTGTTGCGGCTCTCCATCCTCGCTCACGGTGAGATCGATGGTCTGAAGTTCCGGCACCGCCTCGTCGGAGCTCATGCGAATCGTGAGCGGAATGGTCACCGGCTTGCCCGGACCGCGAGACGGCGTGCCGCCATCAACGTTCTGAGCCGGCTGGCCGAGGGCCGCTCCGCTCATAAGCAGCAGACCGGCCAGACAAAAGATCAGGTGGAGTCGTTGGAGAGTCTTCATTTGCGCTTCTTCCCTGCTATGTGCGCGACATTATACAGTCACGCCGCTTAAATCGCTTTTGGCGAACCTATGGCTGGCAGACACCGTTCTCATGAGCTAAGATTTCGGCCACAAGGCTCAAGATGACATCTTTGACGAGTCAAACTAAGGGAAAGCTGTCCGGCAAGGACGCCAAAACGGCGGCTTTGCTGAAATACGCACCGTGGATCGCCGTCGTCCTTACTTCTATACCGGTTCCACTGGTGTGGCTGGTGCTCTTCGTTATGGCCACGACTACGGAGTCAGCGGCAGTCTATCTACTTTTAGCGGGCCTTTCGTTAGCTGTTGGCTTCGCGCTTGGGTTGGTCATTGCGGCCATTCTCCTCATTTATCGGAAAAACTGGCTGTCCAAATTGCGCGACCGGTTAGCATCGGATGGAATCACGGCAAATGAGGTTGTCTGGTTTCGTTCGGAGCTAACTTCCGCCGAGCGGAAATCGCTCGCTGAAATGGAGCAGAGCAATCCCCTGCTGGCTGACGCTTACCAGGAAACTCTGGCCAACCGGTTAACCGCCTCCCGAATTATGGCTCGCTCTCGCACGGAGATGCTGAAGGTTGAGCGGCACATAAACCGCGCCCGGACATTGAAGACGCCCGAAGCGAACGCGTTGATAAAGGACCTGGCCGAAGACCATCAACGCCTTAAAGACGTTTACTCGCAGGCGACTGAACACTTAAATCAGGCCAAAACCCGCTTGCAGGTGATCGAAACAACGGCGAGCCGGAAACTTACTCAGGGCGAGACGGATCAGATGATGCGGCGGTTGGGAACCGCGCAGGACCAGTTGCCGTTGGTGCTGGAGATCGCCCAACTCGAGCAGCAGCTACTCCGCGAGGGCAACACTAACGCCGATAAAGCCTTAGGAACCGGCAGCTGATTTGGCCAATTCGAGCCTGGTCAGTTTGTAAACGCCCGGCGCGAGTCTCTGGGCAAATCCTTCATCGACGAGTGCCCAGTTACCCAAGCCCGCTTCGGGCGATCTCAGACCCGTCACGCGCGCCAGTTCACCCCGTAGAGTCATACCGGCAGCGGCGAGATAGGCGCGGGCAATCTCTTTCAGTGCCATTTCCCTATCCACAACCTCGCTGAGTTGATCCGCGAAGCGCGTTTCAGGAACCGACCAGATGTAGGTGAACGTCGGCTCGTAAAGCACGTCGCTCGGAATGACTTTCAGCGCTTTCTGTAACTCAGTCAACGCTTTATCGAAACGCGCCCGCTCGGCGATACCACTCGCCTCCCGCAGATCACGCGTTCCCATCTCCCACTCACGGCGCATGATTTTGAGAATTAATTGAGAATCACTTGATAAATATTTTTTCTCAAGCTTGCGCGGGACGCCCCAAAGAGCATTGAAGAAAGGAAGCAGACGAGGAGCAATGAACGTGGACCGGCCGCGCAGCACCTTGCCGTAAAAACACCTGCCGCGACGCATCACGTCGTCTTTGATGGTCCACGCCAGACTACTTTCCGGATCTTTCTGCACGTTTCGTGGCATGTGCGCGTCGCGACGACCGCACACCGCAACGTAAAGCGACGGTCCAGGCCGGCGCGAATCGGTGAGAGCTTCACAGAAACCAACATCCTCGATGAAGCGTTCCGCCGAGTGCACGTCCTCAACACGACACTCCGGCTCGCGGCGCCACATGCGGTCGCGATACACCTCGATCTCTTCGGGCAACATGGCGCGGGATTCTATCAAACTGAACTAGCCCCCCGGTCAATCTGAGCGGTTCGGTCAACCTAAGTTGACCGGTCACTCGCAGCCACTTTCCGCTAAGTCGTTCAACCACATGAATATAACCCGTTAAAACAGATTTGGCACAGTCTCTGCACATGGGATTTCGCCAGTTTTTGCCTGGCGCTTGGTTCAAATCCCTCAGGTACGGAGCTAACGAGTTGAAACCGACGATTCGAAAAAGACGTTTGCTGGCGCTCACATTGCTGCTAAGCCTCACGCTCGGACCATCGGTCCTTGGCGGCAACCTGCTCGCGGGTGTTGCGCAGGCCAAGAACAAGTCTGGCTCGCCGAATAGCAAGAACCACAAGCACGACAAACTCGGATCCGACCTTCGCGAAGAACTCGAAAACAGCAGCAAGCTCAACGTCATCCTCCAGCTCGATGGAAAACCAAGCGGCCAATTAAACGCCCTCCTCGCCTCGAACGGCATCAAGATCCGAAAGTATTTCGACAAGCTCAACTCTTTTGCGCTCGAGTTGCCAACCTCAGTAGTCGAGGCGCTCGCAACTTTTCCGGAAGTCGCATTCATTTCAATTGACAGTGAAGTTCGTTCATTTGGCGGCCACGTGGCCCACACCTCCGGCGCTGACAACGTTCGCTCGATGAGTACCGACAGCGCGCTTGACGGCAGTGGAATCGGCATCGCGATCCTTGACTCCGGTATCTACGGCGCCCACACCTCGTTTTCCGATACCCAAACCGGACAATCGCGCATCGTGGTGAATCTCGACTTCACCGGCGAAGGCCGCACCGATGATCCCTACGGTCACGGCACGCACGTCGCAGCCGCAGCAGCTGGAAACGGACTCGTTTCGCGCGGCGAATACATCGGCATCGCACCGCGCGCCAAACTGCTTAACCTGCGCGTCTTGAATTCCACCGGGACCGGATCGGTTTCAAACGTACTCTCTGCCCTCAACTGGCTGCTGGCTAATGGCGCGAACTACAACGTGCGAGTCGCGAACCTTAGTCTCGGTATGCCGGCCGTCAACTCTTACACCAACGATCCGCTTTGCCTTGCGGTGCGTGCGCTCGTCGATCGCGGCATGGTCGTGGTCGCCGCCGCGGGTAACAACGGCAAGAACACCGAGGGTCAAAAGGTTTACGGGCAAGTCCATTCGCCCGCCACTGAACCCTCTGCGATTACGGTTGGCGCGGTCGACACTCGCGGAACCGATACGAGATCCGACGACACGATCGCTTCTTACAGCTCCCGTGGACCAACCCGCAGCTACTGGACCGACGAGTCGGGCGTCCGGCATTACGACAACCAAATCAAACCCGAGATTTCGGCTCCCGGTAACAAGACCGTCTTTGCTCAGTCTCCGAATAACTACCTGGTGACGCAGAATCCGTCGCTCGACGCGGGCGTAAGCAACAACCCGACTCGCAATCAGATGAGACTGAGCGGAACTTCCATGGCCGCACCGCTGGTTGCCGGCACCGCCGCACTCATGTTCGAGGCCAACCCGACTCTGACCCCGAACCTGATCAAGTCGTTGATGATGTACACCGCTCAGCAGCTTCCGAACTTCAACCTGCTCGAGCAGGGCGCCGGCGAACTCAACGTAGACGGCGCTGTTCGTCTGGCCAAACTGGTGCGCACCACCATCAACAGTTGGACAACGCTCGGCGCGTCGCTATTGACTGCACCAGCACCGTTGCCGCAAACCAGTATCTCTCTTAGCCCAATCTCTTCGTACACATTCGCGTGGTCCAAGGGCATCATTGTTGGCCAAACTTACGCCATGGGCACGGCGCTCATCACGGCGTACCAGAAGGTCTACGCGAGGGGTGTCTTGCTGGGTGACGGCGTGTTACTCGGCGACGGCGTCTTGATGGGTGACGGAGTTCTCATCGGCGACGGCGTCTTGATTGGCGATGCGATCGGCGTACTGATTGGCGACTCCACGATGTTTTCGAGTGGTGTTTCGTTCGGCGAGAGCATTCTCGTGAGTAACGGAAACACGCTCGGCGAAGGCACCTTCTTCAGCTCTCTCGGCGTCCTGATCGGCGATGGCGTGCTCATCGGCGACGGCGTACTCATCGGCGACGGCGTGCTCATCGGCGATGGCGTACTTATCGGCGACGGCGTGCTCATCGGCGACGCGATACTCCAGGCTTTCAATGCGCTGTCACATGGCGATCCCGGCTCCGCGATGACCGTCGTTGCCGACGATTCCACAAACTATCTGGGTTACTAGGCAGTATCCAATCCCGATAAGTCCCCCAACTGCTTACACGAAGGATAGACGCATGTTAGCGAGCACGATACCGACAACACAGGAACGAGCGCCGCAATCGTCGCCAGTCTACGTTAAGCCACTGGCAAACAACGAGCAGTCAGAAGTTCTCCAGTTTTTATCGCAGCGCGCGATTCATACGGTTTCGATGATTAGTTTGATTCAGGACAACGGAATGGTCCACCCCTTCAATCGCGGCACGTTCTACGGTTGTCGCGACGCGAACGGCCAGCTCGAAGGCGTCGCGCTGGTGGGTCATGCAACGTTGATGGAAACGGTTTCAGACCGCGCGTTGGCGCTGCTCGCACAAGTGGCCCAGCAGTGCTCGACCACTCACATGATTATGGGTGAGAAGGAGCGGGTCGCCGACTTCTGGTCGTATTACGCGAGCGCTGGTCGACGTCACCGCCTCGCTTGTCGGGAATGGTTATTTGAATTGAACCGGCCGGCCGCATCGCTCGGCGTAGCGCCCGGTCTGCGACCGGCGACGGCTAACGAGTTGAACCTCGTGATGCCGGTACAAGCCGAGCTCGCGTTTGCCGAAAGCGGCGTCAACCCGATGGAGGTCGATCCGAAGGGTTTTCGCGCACGCTGCCTGCGTCGCATTGAACAGGAACGCACCTGGGTAGTTGTCGAAGACGATCGCCTGATCTTCAAGGCTGACATCATTTCGAAAACGTCGCCTGTCGTTTACCTCGAAGGCATCTGGGCCCGCGACGAACGGCGAAACAGCGGCGACGCTGTGCGGTTCATGAACGAGCTTGCGCACAAAGTCATGGAAGACACGAAATCCATTTGTCTTCTCGTGAACGAAACGAACGAACGCGCGCAGAATTTTTACCGGAAGTGCGGCTTCCGCTTCCGCGCTACTTACGAAACGATCTTCCTCCCCAGGAAGGAGTTCCCCCGCAACTGATGAATCCGAATCCCCCGATCCGCCGCGATAGAAGGCAAACGTGACCTCACCTGGATGTTGAAGCTGTTACATGTCAGACACCCTTGGCACCATAAGACACAAACTCTTCGGGCCATTTCTCTGGGTAGTAACCGGAGCCGGTAGCCTGGCATTCCTCTATTCCTGCTCGCAAGTAAACGTCAAACAGTTCGATTCGGGTTTCGTCATACTGGTCGCGATGACGCTGATACTGTCGTCGCAGATCACGATCCCGATCCCGCGGTTCAGCTCGCAGATTTCCGTCTCCGACACCTTCGTCTTCTTGCTCCTGCTGCTTTATGGCGGAGCAGCCGCAGTGACTGTCGGCGCGATTGAAGCGTGCCTCTCATCGCTTCGCTTCGTTAAGAGGCCACGAATCGTAGCCTTCAACTTTGGCTGCTCCGCAGTCTCGATTTTCCTCACCAGCAACGTGATGAATCTCGTGTTTGGGAACGTTGTCGCGTTGCGCGCTGCCCCAATCTCGCGGACGTTCATTGCTGCAATCGGCACCATGGCCCTCACGCACTACATCATCAACTCCGGGATCGTAGCGGTCGGCGCCGCGTTCAAGACAGACCAACCGATCTGGCAAACGTGGCATAAACATTATCTCTGGACTTCGATCACCTACTTCTCGGGCGCAATCGCCGCGGGCGTGATCGCTGGACTGGTCTACTTCATCGGCGCTTACGCGTTTGTCATCACGCTGCCGATCATCGCTTTTGTTTTTCTGACTTACCGCACCTATCTCAAGAACGTGGAAACGTCGGCCGCCCAGGCGGCGCAGGCGGAAAAACACGTCAAAGAACTCTCGCATTACATCGCGGAGCAGGAACGCATCCGCGAACAGTTCTCGCAAATGGAAAAACTCTCGGCACTCGGCGAGCTCGCGTCCGGCGTCGCTCACGACTTCAACAACACCCTGGCCGGCATTCTCGGCCGCGCGCAACTGCTGCAACGTACCGACGATCCCGAAAAGATCAAACGCGGACTCGAGATCATCATCAAGACCGCGGAAGACGGCGCCAAAACCGTGAAGCGTATCCAGGACTTCGCGCGCCAGCGTCGCGATCACGATTTCGAGCTTGTTTCGATCGATCAGATCCTGCTGGACGCCAGCGAGATCACCCGTCCGCGTTGGAAAAACTGTGCCGAAGCGTCAAACATTCACATCACAGTAGATCTTCTCATCGGATCGAACGCTATGGTTATGGGCGACGACTCCGAGTTGCGTGAAGTGCTGGTGAACATGGTCTTCAACGCCATCGACGCGATGCCCGAAGGAGGCACGCTAACATTGTCGACATGCACCGTGGACCAGTCGGTAGTGATCAAGGTCGTAGACACCGGCGTCGGCATGTATCCGGAAGTGCGGTCACGCATTTTCGATCCCTTCTTCACCACGAAAGGTAAAGCGGGACTGGGTCTGGGACTGGCGGTAAGCTTCGGTATCATTCGTCGCCACGGGGGCAACATCGAAGTCGAGTCGCAATATGGAAACGGGACTGAATTTCGCATCACTCTGCCGGTCGCGACGATCGTGGAAAACAGCGTGCAGGTCGAGCCGGACAATCCTGAGCCCGCGCCCGCGTTGACAAACGACATGCCGCTGGTTGATGTGAATGCGCAGCCGCGATTGCTGATCGTCGACGACGAAGACTTCGTGCGAGATCTGCTGCAAGAGATGCTCGAAGGCGAAGACTGCGACGTGCGTGTCGCGGCGAGTGGCAGCGAAGCGCTTGCGATGTTTCGCGATTTTCAGTTTGACGCGGTGTGTACTGACGTCGGCATGCCGGGAATGAGCGGTTGGGAGTTGGCCAGAGAGATTCGCCACTTAAACCAGCAGATCCCGATCGCCGTCATAACTGGTTGGGGCGAGGCTGTCGGATCGAATGAACAGAAGGCCGCCGGCGTCGACTGGATAATCGCAAAGCCGTTCACCGCCGATCGCATTGCGGAGCTGGTGCGCGAGATCGTTCGCCAGCGCGAGTCGAAGAAAGCAAAATCGATGTCGAACACCGCGGCCTGAGTTTTTAGACCGTCACTGAACGAGCGTAGGCTTCGAGCCGTGGCGATGATCGAGTGCGCGTCTGACGCTAGCCTCCACCACTTCCAGACGAAACGGTTTCAGCAAATAGTCAACCGCTCCCTGTTCGATAAGGCTCTGCGCCTGTTCCTCATCGCTCAATCCGGAAATAATGATCACCGGTGTGCCGGGATATAGCTGCACGACTCTGTTCAGTAAATCGAGTCCACTCAGGCCTGGCATCGAAACGTCGGTCAACACCACGTCGAACGCCTGCGACTCGAGCTTCGACAGTGCTTGCTCCGCCGTATCGGCGGTTTGACACGCGTGGTCCTGTGACAATAGTTCGCACAGCGTTTCGCGTATTACGTCGTCGTCATCGACGACCAGGATCTCAGCCATGATGGTCCTCCCACTCTACTCACCAAAGGCGTCTCCCTGGGCCAGGGATGGATGCGAGACTTCACCTTTGAACTGTGCCGCTCGTGAGGAAGGTGCGCGAAGCGCAAAGAATCATAACATGGTCCGGCATTCGTGAGTCTTAAATTCCTGTCTCCAAGTGTCAGTGCGTAGATGTGTTATTCTTTTCAAGCATGACGTCGAAGAGCGTGAAAGCAACGGTGCAGTTTGTCAGCGACGATTTGTTCGTCGGCGTGACTCCGTCCGGTCATTCGATCACACTCGACACCGACAGTAGCCGGTCGATCGCACCATCGCCGACCGAACTGCTGCTGCTGGCAACGGGCGCGTGCACGGCCACGGATGTTGCGAGCATTCTCGCTAAGAAGCGGCAACGGGTTACGAGTTATGTCGTCGAAGTCTCAGGCGTGCGACGTGATGAGTTTCCGCGGAAGTACACGTCGATCAAAGTTCATCACATTCTGACGGGACGCAATTTGTCGCCAAAGGCAGTGGCTCAGGCTGTCGAACTCTCCGACACGAAGTATTGCAGTGTCGCGGCAACGCTCAGACCCGGCGTGGAAATCCAAACCAGCTTCGAGATCATCGAAGACACACCAGACCCGGCAAGGGGAGAAGTCGAATAGTGTTAACCAGAATTACCGTCTTTATTCTCTGCTTCGTTTTCATTCTTAACGTGCCGGTAGCTGGCATGCAGTCGGCAAGCGAGTCAACGCTTGCCTCAGTCCGTCGCAGCGACGCTGCCAGCCGCGACGCAAAAGGAAAGTTGCAGAAACTGCTGCCCGCCGAGCACATGCGTCGCGCTGCGGTCTATCTCAGCGTGCGGGCGTTTGTCGAAGCACGGGATCACTGGCAAACGTTGATCGATAACTATCCGGGCGATCCACGCGTGCCGGAAGCGCTGCTCGGCATCGGCCGTTCTTATTTCCTCGGGAAGGTCTACGAAGAGGGATACAAGGTCTTCAACGACCTGGCGGAGAAGTACAACTCCACTAAAGAAGGACGCGAAGCGTTGAACTTCAGCGCCGCCTCGTTGCTTCGCATGGGCCGGTTCAACGAGTCGGCCGCGCGATACGCCGAGTACGTCGAAAAATTCCCAAACGGCGAACGGATCGACACGGCGCACCTGAACGTCATCGACACCCTTCGCGAAGCAGACCGCCCGGCAGAGGCGCTCGCCTGGGTCAATCAAACACGACAGCGATTCGCCGGCACTGCTGTCGAAACGAATGCGATCTTCGCGGCGTTGCGACTCCACATCGCCGAAGAAAACTGGCCGGAGGCCATTCGCACAGCTGACGAGTTGTCGAAGCGCAGTTTTTCGAAAGCAGTCGACACGTCAAGATTTGAAGTCGCTTACCTCAAGGCCTTCAGCCTTGAACAGGCCGGCAGGAAAGACGAGGCTTTTGCGGCCTATTTGGAAATCGGTGACGGCCTTCAGTCTTACTACGGTTGGCTGGCAAGCCGTCGACTAACCGCATTGGCCGGACGGGACAGAAACAGAAACGAGCTCGTCGCTCAACGCGAAACGGCCGTGAAATCGGCGATTGCCGCCGTCGCGAACTCGTATCCCGCACCTTATCGGCAATCGATTCTCGCCGCAGCCAGGTCACGCAAACTCGATCCGCGATTTATTCTCGCATTGATCAAACAGGAGAGCGTGTTCAAGCCGACCGCGAAGTCGCCGGCAGGAGCACGAGGTCTGTTGCAGCTCACGATGGATGCGGCGGTGAAGTTTGGACCAGCCGCCGGTTTTCGGTCCTTAACCGAGTACCAACTCTATCAACCCGAGACGTCGATCACTGTCGGCGCCGAGTATCTCGAGCACCTCACCGACATGTTTCCGAAAATGCTCGAACCCGTCGCAGCGTCGTACAACGGCGGTGAAGACAACGTGGAGCGCTGGCTGAAGCGATCGAAACAGAAAGACCCCGGAGTTTTCACTGCCGAGGTCGGGTTTGACGAAACCAAGGGCTACGTCCAAAAGGTGATGTCTAATTATCGCGTCTACAGGGAACTCTACACTCAGGATCTGGTACGAAAGTAGACCGGTAATCGTATCGGATCGTCACTTCCGCCGCCGGACGCGATTCCAGATCCATATCGACGTAACGTACATCGTGCTGCACCGAACGTCCTATGCCGGTAGCCGCTTCGTCCCTTTTTCGGGATTTGCTGGCGGTTCCGACCGTCGGACCTTCTGCGGAGCTGCGCAAGTCCGCTGATCCCTGGCTTCCCTGGCTATCGGTGGAACGCGGCATCGGGTGCGGCGGAGTAATGGGTACCGGTCGTCGCCGTCGTTCGCGATAGAACGCCGCCCAGATGACGCCGCGGCTGCCTGTTACACCGAGTTTTGCTGCGTAAGAATCGCGTTCGTTTGTGAAGTAGAACCGTCGCGCGTGATCTGAATCCATCTGCCAACCACTGATCGTGATTGTCTGGTACGGCTCAATCACCCACTTGCTGGCGTCCGACGGGGACGTCCGGCTTGAGTCGATGGTGTTGAGTCCGTCAACATAAAGCGCGACCGCAACGCAATCACTCGACCGGTTTCTAAGACGAATCGCGTATTCCTCGCCCCTGAGCGCCTCGACGTAGGTTCCGCCACGCCCCTCACGTTCCGGGAGTGGTCGTCCGTTTACCAGAACATCAACTTCAAAAGTGCGATAGAGCAGGCGCTTTCCGGGCGTAACCTTCGATTCCTGCGCGTTCAATGGTGCCAGGTTCAACAGGAACAAGAATGAAAACGACAATACAGACCAGCGGATTTTACTCATCGGCGACTCCTCCCAACTCTGGAACGGTTTTTGGGGAGGTTCTTGCGCAACAGTCAGATTTGTAAGAGGTTTCTCACAATCCCGGGACACATTTGCGGTTGAGTAAAACCAGAGGGGACGCTACAATTGTGCGCCAATCCGCGATGAAAAACTGACAATCGTGGCAGCCGTTCCCCACTAAGTTCAGAGGCTTAGGAGAAACTTGATGGAGTATGCTCTGACCGCAACCAAAACCGAGGCTCGCGCCGGTTCCTATTACGATCGGATCGCCCGGTTTTACGATTTGACCTTCAAACTCAATGGTTACGGCCGCTCTTTGGATCAGTATTTTCAAACGCATCCGCTGCCGGTCTCTCGCGGACAACGCATTCTGGATGCCGGCTGCGGCACCGGGCTGCTGACGATGGCGCTCTTGCGCGCGATTCGCTTCCCGGTCGCCATCACCGCCCTCGACCTGTCGTCGACGTCGGTCGCCGCGGCGCGCAAGTCGCTCTACTACAGCGACGGCCGAAAACGCGACGTTTCGTTCACGCAGGGAAACCTGTTGTGCCTGCCTTTTGCTGATGGATCGCTGGATTTGGTGGTTACATCAGGCGCGCTGGAATACGTGCCGCTCGCCGATGGTTTAACGGAACTCGCGAGAGTGATTGTCCCCGGCGGTCATTTACTGCACCTGCCTGTTCACCCCGGAATCGCAGGCAAGTTTCTCGAAATCCTTTTCCGCTTCAAGAGCCATCCACCGAAGGAAGTCATCAACCAGACGGAGAGCCACTTCCGCATCGTGCATCAGTACCGCTTCCCGCCACAGCAGGCTATCGGCTGGAGTAAGACAGCTATTTTGGCGCAGAAGCAGTGATCATTTGTCATTGGTCATTTGACATTTGTCATTGGTCATTTGCAGCTCTGCTCGGGTCTACAGCGGGCTCATGACAGACACGTACCCGCCCAAATAACAAATGAGAAATGTCAAATGATATATGACCAATGACCAATGACTACTGAACGGGCACCAGTCGCATGATCCGATCGTCGTCACCAGCCGGTTTGCCACGCCCGTCCTTGTTCGAAGTGGAAAAGTAGATCGCGCCGTCCGGACCTTCAGCAACGTCGCGGATACGGCCGTACTCCTTGACGATCCCTTCCTGACCGAGAACCTTGCGCCCGTCGAGTGCGACGCGTATCAGCATCTCGCCGCGCAAGCATCCAAAGAAAAAGTTTCCCTTGAAAGCGGGAAAGCCCGAGCCGCGATAGAACATGCCGCTCGCTGGTGCGCATGGGGGCGTGTATTCGAGCAAAGGTGATTCGAGACCCGATTGCGTCTGCGTGTGATGGATCGTGGGCCAACCGTAGTTCTTTCCCTTCTCCACGATGTTGACTTCATCGCCGCCACCTGGTCCATCGAACCCGCTTGGTCCATGTTCTGTTTGAAACATCAGGTTGCTGCCAGGCTGCCAGTCCATTCCCTGCGCGTTGCGGTGCCCTACGGACCAGATCTCCGGTCGCGCATTGTCGCGCCCGACGAAAGGGTTGTCCTGTGGGACGGAGCCGTCGTCGTTCAGTCGCAACGTTTTTCCTGCGAGCGAATCGAGCTGTTGCGCGAGCTGTCGCCTGGTGGCGTCTCCGGTCGTGATGTAAAGCTTCCCGTCGGGACCAAAACGAATGCGACAGCCGGCGTGAAACTGCGCAGCGGGAATGTTCTCGATGATCACTTTTTGATCGACAAGACCTTCCGGTGTTTCGCGATATCGCACCACGCGCACGTTCGCGCCGCGGTTGCCGTAACCATAAGAAAGGTAGATGAACTGGTTCGTACTGAACTGCGGGTGCAGCGCAACACTCATCAGACCGGTTTCGCCGGTCTGTTCGACATCGGGCACTACAATCAACGGCTTGGGCCGTAACGCGCCCTTCTCGAAAACTCGCACGCGTCCGGGCCGCTCGGTAAAAATCATGCGGCCGTCGGGCGCCCAAACGATGGACCACGGCACTTCCAAACCGCCGGCAACCGTTTCCACTTTGAACTTCGTGCTTGACTGCGGCGAAGTTGCGATTTCACCTGCCCCACGACCTGTTGGCGGTTCTTCACCGCAACCCAAACCAAGCAGGATCGTCAATGCGAGTAGCGAATACAGAAAGGTTTTCATAGAAATACGGCGCCGACACGGACTCTCTAAATGGGGGCTAGGTTGTTGAAGAGGGCTAATGTTGAATGTACTCGTGAAGCAGTTTGATCTCGTCTCCCTGCTCGCCGACCTCGACACGCAGCAGATCGCGCATCGAGAGCATGCCGACCCAACGTTCGCCGTCGACGACCGGCAGATGGCGCGTACCGATCAACTCCATGCGTTCGAGTGCCTGGTGGGGAGTTTCGTCACACTGGATCACCGCGCGCAATTCGCTCGTCACGTCACCGACTTTCACCGTCCTCGGATCTCGATGCGCGACAACGATCCGGTTCAAAACGTCGCGTTCGGAAAAGACGCCGAGCAACCTCCCCTCGTCGTCGATGACGCAAACGGCGCCGATGTTGCGCGCAGCCATAAACTCCGCCGCCTCCTGCACAGTTGCAGTTGCCTTCGTCGAGTAAGGCTCACGGTTGCGAATCACGTCGCGGATAAGCATCGCAGTGCCTCCTGATCGGGGATGTCTTGAGTGGCGGGTATTATACCTTAACCGAACAGATTTGCCTGGGCCGATGGCCTGCGAAAAGTGGAATTGGCTGGTGTTTTATGTTCGCGGCGCTTGTTGAAGCCGAGCCGCTCGCAGTGGATCTTGAACAGACGTTCGGTTGCTTCCCAAAATTGGCCCTTGCCCCGCATGCGTTCGCCGAAGACGGCGGAATTGAGTTTTCCACCGCGCGCTTCGCGGATTCGATTCATCACGCGGTCGGCTTTCGTCGGTAGTTTCTCTCGCAAACGCTCCTCAAAATAAGGTGCGACGCTGCCGGGCAGGCGAAGCATGTTGATAAACGCCTGCTGCGCTCCCGCTTCTTTCGCGCGCTTCAACAGCACTGGAATGTCCGTCGAAAGCCCCGGAATGACAGGCGCGATACCAATGCCCACGCTGATGCCGGCGGAGGCGAGTGCTTCCATCGCATGAAATCTCGCTTCCGGCAACGGCGCATACGGCTCGACCGCACGCGCCACGTCAACGTCAGTAAAAGGAATCGTGAGGAACACTCCCAAACTCGCATGTTTCGTCAGTTCCTGGAGCACGTCGATGTCGCGACGGACCATCGCGGACTTCGTGATGACGCCCACCGGATTCCTAAACTCGGCGCAGATCTCGAGACAACGTCGCGTGAGTTTGTAGTTCGCTTCGAGTGGAATGTACGGATCGGAGGTGAACGAGAAGACGATCTCCGAGCCTTTCCAGGACGGTTTCATCAACTCTTTGCGCAACAGTTCCGGAGCATTTACTTTCGCCACGATCTTGCGATCGAAGTCAGTGCCCGCGCCGTAACCGAGATACTCGTGGGTGGGCCGGCTGAAGCAGTACGTGCAACCGTGAATACAGCCGCGATAGCAATTGACGGTGTAGTCGAAACCGACGTCAGGACTGTCGTTGCGAGTGATGATGTTTCGAGTTTCAGTCTCTTCGAAGACTTCGAGCTTTGCGGTGGGAGGCTCGCCGATCCATTCGACCGAATGTACCAACCACGGATTTGGCGGATTCTCTATGTACTGCATAACATCCGTCGGATCTGCGTTACGACGACCACGTTACAAAGAAGTACCGATACTTGTCGGGATCTTCCACAGTGATGAAACGTCCACCCCAACCTTCGTCGACAGGCGCCTGAATGTCCGCGCCTCTCTCCACGAGCAGCTCGTAGTATTCGTCGACGTCGGAAACACCGATGATGAAGTGAACACCGCGCCCGCGTCGCAGCATTGTTTCGAGATGCTGCACCAACGTGATCTTCAAAGCGCCGCCGCGAAGCTTCGCCATCGGAGGATCGGCGTTCGCGTTGATCGACTCGATCTCCATACCCAGTACGCCTTCGTAGAACGCGACTGACTCTTCGAGGCTGTTGACTTCCAGAAACAGCAGGTCAAGACCCTGGATCATCGCGTCACGTCCCACGACATCAGCAGATAAAGACCGTAGCAACTGGTGATGATGACAACCCAGAAGGCGACTTCCTGAATCCTGGTGTGCCGTTTGAAACGGTTCGTCACCGGCAGTGACTCGTTGACTTTCACCATCGCGCTGCGTGCAAGGAGGACGCCAAACCCGACGACGAACACCGCCAGTATCGCGAGCGGCCAAAGGAACCAGATCCACTGGAACCGCACGAGCAACAGCAGAAAGAGACCTGCGATCAAACACAGTCCGGCGCTGAGAACGTGCCCGAATGCGCCGACGTCGCGAGCAGTCGGCGTAACACCTCGTTGCGCCTTTGCGTAATTGCGGGAACCATCTTCTGCTTGATAGTAAGAGGCGGGCCGTCTAACGGCGTCGTAGTTACGCCGCACGCCTGCGTCTTTAAGGACGCCGTACGCCTCGTTCACCAACTTCATGCGTTCTTCGCTGCCGCCACGGTCGGGATGATGCTTTGCTGCCATCCGTTTGTAACTGCGATCGATGTCGACCTGGGACGCATCCTTGTCGACACCTAAAACGCCGTAGTAGTCTTTGTTCGAATCGAACTGGCTCATCGCGAATTGCCTGATTCTAGGGGTGCTCTTTTCGTTTGGCAAATCACATATTTATCGCGGGTGACGACCTAATTTTTCAGCTCGAGAGCGGGTTTGGCTTGCTTCGAGTTCTCGCTGTTGAAGGCGAAGGAGCAGACACCGTTTGGCATCTGCTGGCTTACGACGACTTCTTTCCCGACGTCGAATCAGCGGAAAAGGCATTGGCGGAACGTAGCCCGTTGCCGGTGCGAAAACCCCACATGGCCCTGACCAACCGTGCCTTTGAACGAACTCCCGCGGCGCGTCTCGGCAATCGTCCCATTACAGATGACGAACTGAGCGAATATCGCGAGTGGCTCAACTCTGATAGACAAGTGTCCGATCGTTCAGCCCTGCTGATGCTCGGAATCCGTTAAATTCGTGAACCAAACAATCCGACACCTCAAGCGTCCCTCGTACTTCCTCGCTCTTCTCGTTCTGACGTCTTGTGTTGTTTACGCAGCACGAGTCGAACGACTGATCGACACCTGGCAACCGAAGCACTACGTCGTCAGCCTCACGCTTAACGATCAACTCTCGGAGATCGTCAACGCCACTGCGCGCATCGACGTGCTTGTTTTAAAGACGACCTCATTGATCGATCTTGATTTCGGCGATCTGAAGACAAACAGCGTCACGATCGATTCAAGACCAGCACCGTTCACGCACAGAAACGGAAAACTCGAAATCAAACTCGCCGAACCCGCGAACCCGGGGACCAAACTCATCGTCGAGGTTGCGTATCAAGGCAAACCAAAAGACGGACTGATCATGAGCAAAGACAAGGACGGGCAGCCTTCTGTCGTTGGCGATAATTGGCCCAACCGCGTCCATCACTGGATCCCGTCGCTCGATCACCCTTCCGCAAAGGCGACAATCACCTTCAACATCACCGCGCCGCCTCGTGAAGAAGTCGTCGCCAACGGACGATTGGACCGTGTTGAAACAACGGCGAACGGAAATCGCACCTGGACCTATTCGACCAACGCGCCGATTCCGCCTTACTGCATGATCATCGCCGTGGGCCAGTTTGCTCGTCTCGAGCCGAGCGAACGAACTCCGGTGCCGCTCTCATACTACGTCCCCGGTTCGGACAGGGCGGTGGCGATGAAAGGCTTTGCGCCTTCGATTCCCGCGCTGGCGTATTTCAACGAACTCATCGCGCCTTATCCTTACGAAAAGCTGGCGATGATCGTCGGCGCCACGCAGTTTGGCGGAATGGAAAACGCGAGCGCGATCGTTTTTTCGAGCACGTTGTTCAATCCGAAACCGTCCGCGCCGATCAGCCAGCCTTTCGGAATGCCACGAGGAACCGTGAGTTTGATTGCGCACGAGATCGCGCACCAGTGGTTTGGCGACTCGGTGACGGAATCGACGTGGGCCGATCTTTGGTTAAGCGAGGGTTTTGCCACGTACTTCGCGGGACTATTTATACAACAGTTTGAGGGAGAGACTGCATTTCAAGAATACATGAGAGAAGCACGCCGCAATGTCATAGAGTACGAGAAGATTGAGCGTCCGCCGATTTTCGATCGCGACACCGAAGATCTTTTCAAGCTTCTCAATACCAACAACTACCAGAAGGGCGCATGGGTGCTGCACATGTTGCGCTCATCTCTCGGTGACGAGGTTTTTTTTCGCGGCATCCGCGACTACTACCACGCCCACAAGAATGGCACCGCGAGTACGGAGGATCTACGCGCCGCGCTCGAGAAGGCATCAGGAAAAGACCTCAAGGGTTTCTTCAAACGATGGGTTTACTCCAGCGGGCACCCAAAGTACGAACTATCCTCGGATTTTCTGCGAAAAGGAGAACTGCGCGTGGTCCTGCGACAGGTTCAACCCGGTGACGCCTTTCCCGAGCCAATCCGAATCACAGTGACGACCGACGACGGCACGCAAGAGCTGATCATGACACCAAAAGAAAAAGAAACCGTCGCGACGATTAAAGTTTCGAATAAAGTGATGAACAGTTCGATTCGGAAATCCCATGTCAAGTTCCAACCGAGCAATGCCCTGCTGATGGAAGTAATTGTTAAGTGAAAAGCTGCCGAAATCCCCGATCAAACATTGATTGACAGGATCCGTTTTTATCTTGCCTAATATAGGACGTAGCTTCCGTCCTTCTTCATAGCCGCGAGACAACCCCAATGCCCCATAAGTACGATGTTTTTATAAGTTACGGTCACCTTGACGACGAAGACCCCGCCGGCGATGTTAAAGGGTGGGTCGACCTGCTCGTCGAGCGCCTGCCTCGCCTGGTCAGCAACAATCTAGGTTATCTCCCGACCGTCTGGCGCGACGAGCGCAGTCTTCACGGAAACGATCTGTTGACGGCGGCAATCAGCGAAGGCGTGACCAGTTCGTTGTTGTTAATCCCGATCGTGTCCCCACGTTACGTGCAGTCTGACTGGTGCCGCCGCGAACTCGAGGCGTTCTGCCAATCAGAGTCACCGGCAGGCGCACCCGCTTTTCGTTCCCGCATTTTCAAAGTCATCAAGACGCCGCTGCTTTTTCACCTCGCTAAAAAAGAACCCGAACCGTTACGCGAATTGATCGGCTACTCGTTTTACGAGATGGACGGAGACATGCCGGTCGAGTTTGGGGCCGAAGTCGCACCGACCAAGGATCCACGCTACTGGACGGCGCTGCGCCGGCTCGCGTGGGACGTTTCGAACATGCTCGTCGCGTTGAAACATGCGAAGGACGCGACCACTGGTCCACTCGTCATGCCCGCATCGCAGCCAAGCCCGTCGGTGACTGTCACTCCATCGGCCGCGCAGTCAACGAACGGAACGAAGAAGTTTGTCTACCTGGCGGAAACCACTTCGGATCTCATCAGCGAACGCGAACTCGTGCGCGACGAGTTGCGGCAACGAGGCTACGGCGTGCTGCCCGAAGAAAAACTTCCCGCCGCCGAACTACAGCAGATCCAAACGGCGGTGAAAGAGGCACTGGCCCGTTGCGTTTTATCAGTTCACTTGATCGGAAAGCGTTACGGTTCGACGCCCGAAGACAATCCGCGTTCGCTCGTCTGTATTCAGGAAGACATGGCGGCAGAACGCAGCGCAAGCGATGCGAACTTCTCGCGTCTTCTCTGGATGCCGCAGGGATTGATGTCGCCGCCACTCGAAGTCACCGACGAGCGACAGAAAGAGTTTGTCACTGCCGTCCAGAACCGCCTCGATGGCCGCGCGGAGTTGTTGCAAACGAGCATCGAGGATCTGAAAACACGCATCGTCGAAAAACTCAATCCTCCCGCGGCAAAAGAGACAGCAGCCGCGAAACCGGCGCGTTCAAAACTGAAACAGGTCTATCTCATTTGCGAGAATCGCGACCGCGCGTTCATACGACCGATCAAAGAGTATCTCTTCAAACAGAACATCGAAGTCATCACCTGGCTCGACGGCGAAAGCGGCCGGACGCTGATGGATTACCATCACAAGAACCTGCGCGAATGCGACGCGGCACTGGTCTACTTCGGCAACGGCGACGAACCGTGGGTGCGCAAGAATCTCGAGGACCTCGAAAAGGCGTACGGCTACGGACGCGAACACGACTGGGCGGCCAGCGCAGTTTATGTCGGCGCGCCGCCAAACGATCAGAAGGAAGACTTCCTCACGCATCTCGTTCCCTACGTCATTCGCAATTACCAATCATTCGACCCTAACGACCTGCGCGACTTCGTGACGGCCGTGCACACGTCGGAAGGAGAGCAAGGATGATCGAATCAAAACTCATCAAAAATCCCTTCCCCGGTTTGAGACCTTTTGAAACGGACGAGTATCGCCTGTTCTTCGGTCGCGAAGGACAGTCGGACGCATTGCTCGGACGGCTCGAGCGCACGAGATTCCTGGCGGTCGTCGGTACATCCGGAAGCGGTAAGTCGTCGTTGATTCGCGCCGGTCTGATGCCGGCGTTACGCGGTGGCTTGATGGCGGGCGCAGGTTCGGGATGGCGCATTGCCGTGATGCGGCCGGGCGGCGATCCGATTGGAAATCTCGCCGCGGAACTCGTGAAGCAAGACGTTTTGCCAAAGGCGGGTGCGGGATTACGCGTTGACGAAGCTGAGGCCGTGATCGACGCAACGCTGCGAGGTGGTTCGCTCGGCATTGTCCACGTCGCGCGCCAGGGTCAACTTGGCGAACATGAGAAGTTGCTCATCGTCGTGGACCAGTTTGAAGAGCTGTTTCGCTTTCGAGCGGCCCAGCACAACACAAACGCCGACGAAGCGGCCGCATTCGTCAAACTCCTGCTCGAAGCTGCGCAACAGCGTGAGCTTTCGATCTACATCGTCCTCACGATGCGTTCTGATTTTCTCGGCGACTGCGCACAGTTTCAGGGACTGCCGGAAGCAATCAACGACGGGCAGTATCTAATCCCGCGCATGACACGCGACGAGCGACGCTTCGCGGTCACAGGACCAGTCGGCGTAACGCGCGGAAAGATCACGGAACCGCTCGTCAATCGTCTGCTGAACGACGTCGGCGACAATCCCGATCAACTGCCGATACTTCAACATGCGCTGATGCGCACCTGGGAACACTGGCAAACTCATCGTCGCAACGGTGAGGCGATCGGCATGGAACACTACGAAGCGATCGGGACCATGTCAGACGCACTCTCGCGTCACGCCGACGAAGCATTCAATGAACTTCCGGATGAGCGTAGCCGGTCGATCGCTGAAAAACTGTTCAAGGCGCTGACGGAACGTGGCGCCGACAATCGCGAGATCCGGCGTCCCAGTCGCATGGATGCGCTCTGCCACATCGCGGGCGCAAGTATTCAGGAAATGACCGCCGTGATCGACGTCTTTCGTCGTGTGGGCCGTTCGTTCCTGATGCCGCCCGCTGGTGTTCCGCTTCACGCGGACACGGTGATCGACATCTCGCACGAGAGTTTGATCCGCAACTGGCAGCGTCTCAAAGCGTGGGTAAACGAAGAGGCGCAGTCGGCGCGATACTATCGTCGCCTCGCCGAAGCGGCTGTGCTGCATCGTGAAGGTAGCGAAGGACTGATGCAGGATCCGGCGCTACAGATCATTCTCGACTGGTATCAACAATCAAAGCCAAACGCCGCCTGGGGCAAACGCTATCATCCGGATTTCGATGAGGCCGTTGCCTACCTGGACCAGAGCACACGCGCCCGTGACGCCGCGGTTGCGGAGCGTGAACGTAAGCGGAATGAGGAGTTGGAACGCGAGCGTCACGAACGCGAACAAGCCGAGCAGTTTGCGGAACAACAGCGCCGTGTGGCCCAGCGTCTACGACGGTTCACGTTCGCGCTCGTTTTGATCTCGCTGGTTGCAATCGCTGCGGCGGGAGCATCTGTCTACGCGTTTGCCAAGGCAACACGAAACGCGGCGCTGGCGCGAACACTCGCCGAAGAGGCGCGCGCCAGTTTCGTTGCCGAACAAACGGCGAGGAAAGACTCCGAGGCACATCAACTGGCGGCGGAAGCAGCACGGAAGAAAGCGGAGGAAGAACGGGAGCACGCGGAGGAGGAAGAGAAAAAGGCAAAAGTTGAAAGTCAACGCGCTGACGCCGCCGCGAAACTCGCGGCCGCACGCGAGGTCGAGGCGCGTCGAGCAACTCTTGAGGCAAAAGCCGCCGCCGAACGCGAGAAGAAGGCCGCCGAAGAGGCAACCATCGCCCGCGACCAGGCCCAACGAAGCGCGGAACGACTCCAGTTGGATTCGCTGAGTCGTAATGGTCTTGATTCGTATCAGCGCGGTAACTACAGCGGCGCGCTTTACGAGTTCAACATGACGGACCAGATGATTCGTCAAAAGTTGGATACGGATCCGGGTTTGGCGAGGCTCCAGGCGTGGGTGTTGGCAAACGTCGGCGCCGCAAATCGCAGACTCGGCAAGTACGACGACGCACTCAAGTCGTATGAGGAGTCGATCAAGATCCACGAGAAGGTGTCGGGTGCGGCAAGCGCTGAGATGTTCGACGCGTTGCACGGCATGGGCCACACGTACCTCGAAGCCGGCGATCCGGCGAAGGCGGAAGAGTTTTACACGCGCGCTGTGAACTACCTCGTTGCGAATCCCACCTTGATAGACCAGATATACGAAGTGGCGAATCTCGAGATGATCGCGCGGCTGTACCGCGACGTGGGCCGCTACTCCGACGCCGAACCGTATTTCAAACGCGTGCTGGCCGCCAAAAGATCTCAAGGTGGCGAGCTCGATACGCTCAAGGAGATCGCTCAATTTTACGCGGTTCAGAACAATTACTACGGAGCTCAGGAGTACATGATGCAAGCCATAGAGCTTCAGGAGAACGAGATCCTCCGCGGCGGTGAAGACCGTCAGTTGGCGCTGCGCGAGCTCGCCGATACGTACAGTGAGTTGGGCGAGACCTATTCGAATCAGGGTTTTGATGTACCGGCGAAGTATATCTTTCAACTGTCACAGGCGCTTCAGAACGCCGAGCTTTCAAAGCGGCGTCTCAATACGTTGCAGCGATCTGCAAGCGTTGACAAAGAGGCGATCACGCGTCAGAGAAAAGAGAATGCTGCTCATCTCGAAGAATGCGCCGACTTGTTCCTGAAGCTAAACAGGTTGTCGGCGGCGGAGAGCACTTATTTGTTAGCTCTCGGTCTGCGGATGATGACGAACGACCACACGGCGGATGGTAACGACGCCGTTGCCGCGGTTCTGATCAAACTCGGAAACTTCTACCGTTATAGTCGGAAAAACCTCAACGAAGCAGAGAAGAGATACCAGGCGGCACTGCATACCCTGACGAATTTCCAATCGGCGCAATCGACGCTTGAGGGCGAAGCTCTGACACAACTGGGCAGCTTGTACGCGAATGATCTCAAGAAGCCGGAGGAAGGCGAGCGGCTTTTGAAACGGGCGCTGGACTCGCTGAAGTCGGCGGTTGCGTCTGAGCAGGCAACGAGCCTGGCGCTGGGGGAGCTCGCAACTTTTTATCTGAATCAATCGCGGTTTTCTGAAGCTCTTGAGACGAGCAAAAGCAAAGTAGCGGTTGCGCATAGATTACTGCAACGCACTTCAGCGGAAGTGAAGAGCAGCGAGAGGTGGAACGCGGAAGAGTACACCGATGCCTTTAACCTGTACGTTTCGTCGGTGTATCAGTTGGGAGTGGCTCACCGGGCGGCGGGCGATCCGCAGAGCGCCGCGGCAGTGACAGCTTCTTTTCTTGATCCCGAGTTGCGGATCAGTGAGGTGGTGGATTCGGACGTACTGAGAGAGTACGCGGACATGCTGGTGAGGCACCGTCAGATGCTTCCGCCGGCAACGGCCGCGAACCTCGAGCGACATCTTGAGGCGATTGCGGTGAGGCGGAAGTACATTGAAGCGGTGTTGAAGGCGGCGGATTAAGTGGATTGGGGTTGGTGAATTAGAGGTTGTGGATTAGGGTTGGTGAATTAGGGTTTGTCTTTGTAACTATCCGCGTCTTGTGTTTGCGTGTTGGCTGTGATCATCAGGGCGAATTGACACCACTAACGCCCTTCCCTATTATCGTCAAGCCTTTTAGGCGTTAGATATCGGGGCGTGGCTCAGCCTGGTAGAGCGCACGGTTCGGGACCGTGAGGTCGGAGGTTCGAATCCTCTCGCCCCGACCATTATTTTCAA
>CBFGMX010000061.1:0-28686 GCA_965649955.1 uncultured bacterium | reverse complement strand
ATTCGTACCTGAGGCACTCGATCGGATCGAGTCGTGAGGCTTTGCGTGCGGGCCAGACACCAAAGATCAGTCCCACACCGATCGACACACTGAGACCCGTGATAACTGCCCACAACGGAATCGTCGCCGGCAAACTCGGTATCAGCAGCATGATGAGTTTACTGATACCCGCCGCCAAAAGGACGCCAAGTACCCCGCCCAGGAACGTCAGCATCATCGCTTCAAACAGAAATTGACGCACGATGTCTCTGCGACGCGCGCCGATCGCTTTCCGCACGCCAATCTCCTTCGTGCGCTCGGTGACGCTCACGAGCATGATGTTCATCACTCCAATGCCGCCCACGAGCAGCCCCAAACACGAGATCGCGATCGCCACCAGCCCGATCATCCCCGTGATGCTGTCAAACTGTTCGATAAACTTGTCAGCCGTCTTGATGTCGAAGTTGTTCGGCTCGCCAAACTTCACACCGCGTCGCCGCCGCAAGACCTCTTCAGCCTGCGTCAACGCTTCCGTCACTTGACCGGTTCGCCCGCGAATGATCATCAACAGATAACCCCGCGCGGGTGCGACCTTCTGCGCGGTGCGAAACGGAATATAAACCGCGTTGTCTTCTTCGTTCTCGCCGAAGAACCCGGCTTTTCGCTTTTCCAGTACGCCGATGACCTCGAAGTTGTAACCACCCATGCGCACCTGTGCGCCGGCAATGCTGTTCATTCCGGGAAACAAAGCTTCCGCGGCGTTCACGCCGATAACCATCACGTTCGCCCGTTGCTGGTCGTCCAACTCGGTGATGTAACGGCCTTCTCGGAGGGAAACATTCGTGAGGCTCGCGTGGTTCGGCGACACGCCCTGCGTATTGCCCCAGCGATAGTTGCGGCCCTGGTAAGTGATGTTGTCGTCGAAAGGCCCGCCACCGTAACCCACGTTTGGCGCGACCCAGGCGACGTCTTCGACCGCAGAAGCTTGCGCCTTGATCGCTTCGGCATCGGCGACTGTCAATGGTTTTCGTAATCGTTCCGCACGGTCCTCGCCGGTGCGCGGACCAGTCGAGAGATGGAACGCGTAGATATTGTTCGTTCCGTACTCTTCGATCATGCCGATGATGTTCTGGCGCATTCCGGTGAGAATAGAAGCGATGCAGATCGCGGTCATCACGCCGATAACGATGCCGAGCACCGTTAGAAAACTGCGAAACTTATGGCCGCGCACGCTGTCGAGCGCCATTCGCAGCGTTTCGCGCAACATACCTTTTGGCAGTCGAAGCTTCATGAGTTTCAGGTTGCGTGCGTCAGTGCCAGGATCGGATCGAGTCGCGCTGCTTTGAACGCGGGATAAATGCCGGCGACCATACCAACGCCTGTCGATACGACCAATGCAAGCAGGATGTAGAAGATCGTGATCGTCATCGTGATTGACGCCAGTGTGGTGATTAAGGTTGTGACTCCCCAGGCTGCGAGTAGACCGAGCACGCCACCCAGCGCGCACAGGATCGCCGACTCAATCATGAACTGCGTCAGGATCTGGCGGCGCGTTGCACCGACCGCTTTTCTGAGTCCCACTTCAAACGTTCTTTCCGTCACGCTGACGAGCATGATGTTCATCACGACGATGCCACCGACAACCAGCGTGATCAGCGTAATCGGGATTACCACCATTGCGATCATTGAGGTGAACTCGTCGATCTGCTTGTTGATTTCCTCGACATTGACGAGGCCGAAGTCGTCCTCTTCGTTCCCGTTTAGCCGGTGTTTGATACGCATGGCGACGCGCGCATCTTCGATTGCGGTGTGAAACGTTTCGCGGGAGCGTGTCTTACCGTGAATCTGGAGACCGTTGCGCCCGAAGATCTGCATGTGCGTCGTCACGGGAATGTAGATGTGACGATCGAAAGAGTCGCCGAAGAACGATCCGCGCTTTTCTTCGACGCCTACGACGCGCATCGGCAGTCCCCGAACTTTCAGCGTCTTTCCGATCGGGTCGGTATTCGGGAAAAACTTGTCTTTCACGTCTCCGCCGAGCACGCACACCAGCGCCGAGCGTGCGACTTCATCGTCGGAGATAAAACGCCCTGACTCGATCGTCTTGTCTTCGATGTCGACCATGTTTGACGTCGCGCCCATGACGCGGGTGCCGGGAAACTCGATTCCATCCTGCCTCAGGTCGACTCCGGCGCCGGTCGCTGCGCCCACGAAATCGCACGTCGCGCAATGATCGCGGATCCACTCGTAGTCGTCCCAATTGATGCGTTTGTTGCGGCGAAGCCGGCGCTCGAACTCCTCGTCGTCCATGTCGCCGCTAAAGGCCATGCGGGCGATCATGAAGTGGTTGCTGCCGAGTACTTTCGTGAGTTTATCGATGACGTAGGTGTTGAGGCCGCTGATTGATGCGCCGACCGTGACGACCGAAGCGACGCCGATGATGATGCCTATCAGGGTCAGGAAAGCGCGCAGTTTGTGCGCAAAAATCGACTGGAGCGCGATCTTCAAGGCATCGGAGTAAAAAGACAGTATTGCTTTCATTGGAAAACCGCGCGGCTAGTCACTTCCGGTGGCCTATACGCGGCTAAAACCCGCGAAGTTCACCCGGAAACCGTTCACTCAGTTAGACGCGCCACGCCGGTCTTCTATTAACAACCTGGTATCGGCTGTTATTGAGATTACGCTGTCTTTCGCCAGAACCCCGTGCGATCCACCCATGAGTTAAGACTAGACCTGGGCGTTCAGGTTCAACTCCCCGGCGGGCTCTTTGACTGCGAACTTCTCAGCCCAACGGACCCGCCCGGTGACCTGCATCACCACGAAAAGCGTCAGAATCGAACCAATCGTGATCGCCAGTCCCGTAAACCCCTTCAGGAAGAAGGCGTACGAGAACATGACGAGGTAGATAAACTGCGCCAACGCGGCCTCACGGCTGGCGAAGCGGATCCCTACGACCAACCGCAGGTAGCTGACGACGAGAAAGATCGACACCGCCGCTGAAATCGCAAACGACGCGTGAATGGAAATGTGATCCACGAGATACGCGAGTAGCAGATGAAAAGAGAAGAACGCGGCAGCGAGGAAAAAGTAGTTCATGGGGTGAAGCTCAATGCCGCGCATGGTTGTGATGATGAGCATGAGGAAGAAAAAGAAGAACAGCGACACGGGGGCGAAGAAACTTATTCTGCCGGCAAGCGGGCCGGGCTGTAGTTTTTCCGGCATCACCATCGCGATCTGATAGCCGGAAAGCAGATTCTTGTATGACCATTTCAGGTCCCAGCCATTATCGGTCTCAGTCTTTTGAGACGGCGAGAGCGTGTTGTCAGGAAAATCGATGTCCTTGAAGTTCGTGTTCATGCTGAGCGTGAAATCGCGCACCTGCGACACGTCAGTGCCGCCGAAGCTGTAACGCCATTCATCGAGTCCCTGCGAGCTGTATCCGATGGTGAGTTGTGCGACTTTGCCGGCGCCAATGTTCGCAACACCACTTGCCGCGTTGTTGCTCGTGCTCAGAGTGACGGGGCTTCCGTCAACCATGAACGTCAGGTTGTCGTAGATCGCTTTCGACGTCGGAAACTTCAGATCGAATTGGACCGCTTGCTCGAGCATGCTTGGGTTGCGAAAGGTGTAGTTGCCTAAGAAGTCGACTTTGTAAGTGCTGTACCAGAGCAGTCCTTTTTGGCGATGGCCCAGGTTGAGGTTGACGTCGATCTTACTGCTCTCCAAAGGCAGACTCGTGGTTTGCTCTTCGGTCACAATGCGCATGACCTTCAAGCCGTTTTCCACCACCTCCTGCGGTCGTTGAGTCTTCGTTTTGAAGAACGCGGTTGGCGGCGCCTGATTATGTTGCGTGCCCCAGGTAGATTCGACCTGACTCGAAGAGACCATGCTTGAATCATACGTTCGCGTCAGAATCGTGCCGCCGAGGATGGCCCATGCAATGGCGGTGACGACAAAGATGAAGATAACTGCGATGATCGTCCTGGTCATGTTTTTGCTCCCTTGCGAGTCAGTAAATTCGTTGTGTTATGTTTTGCTGGAAAAGTGTGGTCCAGGCCCCGCCACGGCACAATGTGGCGATCCACAGAACGCCTCTGTCATCTCCACGTCCGGAAATGAACCGCGTCCGAAGAAAACATGACGTACCAGGCGGTTGAATAATGGAACACGCAGAACCGCACAACCCAGTTCCACTAATTGCGGTTGACGAATGGTGGAAGCAATGCGACGGGCCCACAGACGCGAAGCGAAGCGCGATCTGAAGAGGTTTCCGGAGTAAGCGGTCAGAAGTTGCGGATCACCACTCGAGAGATACTCACCCACGACTCTCGCTGCAAAAGCAGAGAGACGCATGCAGGGATCCAAGCCACCAGCGGTGAGCGGCGACACTGCACCGGCCGCATCGCCAATGAGCAAGCCGTGCGGGTTGGCGATGTTCCGCAGCACGCCGCCGACGGGAATGTATCCGGCGCGTCGCTCGATCTGTTTCGCCTTGCGCAAGTCGATCAGGTGAGCGACGCGCGTACGAAGCGCTTCGAGTGCGGATAGCGGATCGAATTGCGTTGCATAACCGCCGACGCCCAGGTGTGTTTCCTCACCATCATGCGCGATCCACCCGATGTAACCCGGCGCCAGTTGCTGATCGAGAAAACAGAGCAGCCGGGGTGGACCATCGAGCACCGCGCCTTCAAGCACACTTTCGACGCCGACAATCCATTCGCGATTGAGATCGAGTTTAAGATCCCGAGCGACACGCGAACGCGCTCCGTCGCCGCCGATCAGGAAGCGCGTCGTAATCGATCGCGTGAGCGTTGACGGACCGGAACCGAGTTGAACGGTTAGTTTGCCCGCCGCGGCTGAATGACCGAGATAACTCGTATTGGGTAACCAGTGAACACCAGCAATCAGGCACTGTTGCAGGTAGCGCTGGTAGAGTTGGCCCATGCGTCCGATGCGAAACTCGTCGGCGGGGCTTTCGAGTTCCAGGGGACGAAGCGCGGGTGAATAGAGTGTGACGTGTCTGACTGGTGGGCCGAGGCAATCGCCGGGTATGTCGAAGTCTTCGAGGGTGCGGCGTACGAAGATACCGGTCGTGTGGATCTTCTGGTCGAGCGTGTTTTTGCGATCGACGAGGAGGACGGTGACGCCCTGTCGTGCGAGCAGGCGGGCACACTGAAGACCGGCGAGTCCGGCGCCGATGATGGTCACGTCGTAATGGTTCATAGACGGTCCAGGGTTAAAGAAGAGGGGCTACAGACTTTCGATTTTCCTCCAGGGAAGAATCCGCAACCCCAAATCTAAAAGTTCTTTGCATCGCAAAGTCGCGAGGCAAAAAAAGAGACGGGTCGGCACTAAGTGTTTCGCATTTGCTTGATCAGCGATTCCATGTGGCTGATGTAGTTCTCGAGCGCACTGCGACCTGCGGCGGTAAGTTTGTATTCCGTCTTAGGCAGGCGGCCTTCGAAGAACTTCGTGCAGGAGATGTATCCCGCCTCTTCGAGTTTGCGTGCGTGCACACTGAGATTACCGTCAGTCGTATTCATCAAACTCTTTAGATCGCTAAAGGTCATCGACTCGTTGGCGGCGAGCGCGCTGATGATGCCGAGGCGCAGGCGCTCGTGAATCAAGCGGTCGAGGTTCGGCGCAGCGCTTTTCTCCTTTGCGGGAGAAGACTGCGCGCCGGGAGCTTCAGCGATTGGTTTTTGGGGGACCGACTTTTTTGCTGTTGAGTGTTTAGCCACCGTATTTCCTCACAATAATTGCACCGAAGATCAGGTGCAGGCCACCGAAACCGGCAGCCATAAACCAATTAGCAAACGAAGGCGGCGAGAACAGCGCTGCGGCGCCGAGCGCCATCAGGCAGATTCCCATGATCGGAACCACCTTGACCGAGTACATCCCGCCGGTAATTACTCCCGTACCGTAAAGCAGCAACCAGACGCCGGGTATAGCATTTGTCATACCCGCCTGGACCAGCATGATTGTCAGCAAGCCGCCCACGATCATTGGCGGCGTCAAACTGAACACTGCTTTTCGTCCCGGGCCGGAGCCGAGCGGCATCTCGATCGCGCGCGCTTTCCGATCCATAGACCACCCGGCGATCAGGAGTGAGATCAAGCCTTCGGCGATCCAGACAGCGAGCCAGGCGTTGAAAGTTGACTGGAGGGCGGCAATGCCACTGGCCAGTAGCGCGGTGACGCCGATAGCGATCTCGCCCCAGCCGGAGATGCCGGTAAAGGCGGTGGCGCGCTCCATCGTTTCGCGGATATAGCGCAGGTTGTCCATGGCCCGGTCGTGGAGGGCCGGTGGTTCTGTTCGCGTTTGGGCGAGCGGGACGGGCTTCATCAGGGGCATCTTACGCCCGTCGTTGGACTGGTGTCAAGTACTTTGCAAGGTAAAGGTCTGACGGCTTCTTAGGAGGACGGGGCGCCGTCCTTCACGCCGGTGAACTCGTAAGTCAAGTGCAGCTTCAACCCACCTTCGGAGATCTCCGCACGCACGTCTTTCGCGCGAGCCTTGACCACGCCGTTGCTTCCCTTAACAGGAATCATCAACGACAACTGCTGCTCACTCACCAGCACCAACGGATTCACCCGCTGGTTGATCGCGCCCTGAACGAACGCCGTGAGAAAGTTGTTGGCAAGCGGATTCACGCCTTCCAGACTTACGCCCTGCACGTCGACGTAGCCAAACACCGTCTGTTTTTCATGGTCGAACGACAAGTTGATTTTCGTTTGTGCCCAGCCTTTGAACTGGATGCACGTCCCAAGGTTGTAGCTACCGGTGAACGCCATCGGCGCCATCACGGTTCCGTTGTGAAACTGAACTCCCGTCTTCACACCACTGCCTTCGGCGTGCAAAGTGATCGAGTTGCTACACCCGCCCTGAAACAGCGCGGGTGTAACCTGCTCGGTTGACTGTCCATGCGTGCGGCCGAGATTAAACGTCGGCGTACCCAGTCCGGAAAAAGTTGTTGCCAGCACCGCGTCGATGAAGCTCTGTTCGAGAGCGATGACGACGGTCGCCGGGGGATTCGCTCCCTGATCGGGTGGGCGCACGGCCGTACCAGACACCAACTTCGCAGAAGGCGCCCCCATGAAAAACATCGCGGTGCCACCGCCTAACAGTATTCCCAAGAGGAGAATGGCGACGTATCGCATGGACGTGCTCCTTTATTGAGGTGGTACGGGCGCGCCTGTGGCTGGTGTTGCTGTTGGCGACGGTGATGGCGGCGGCGCGGTGTTCATGTTGGACAGCAGCGTTCTCAGCACGGCGGCAATAGTGTTTGTGATTGCGTCCACTTGCGCTCGCACCTGTTGTTCTGAAACTTTGTTGTAAGTAGTCGGCACCTCGAAGAGAGTTCGATCGACGTTTGTCGTGATGTTGCGCATTTCGGCGACGATCGTAGCGCCCCTCACTCCCTGAACATTACCGCTCGCTTCGGTGAAAAGCTCGGCGCGCAACGGCAGGCCCGTCTCTTTGTCGACGTAAACAAACGACTCCGTACGGACCTCGCCGGCGGATGTTTGCGTCTGGGAAGTTCGCGAGTACCGATATTTCGAGGCCATTCGACCGTTAACAGTTTCATCGCCGGCAGGTTGAATACCCTGGAGTCGATCCAGGTACGCGACGAGTTGACCGGGCGTCATTAGTTTATGGAGTTGGAACCCGGTCGCGGCGGGTGTCAGCTCCGCGTACTGTCTTCGCGCCGGAAGAATCGCGTAGTGCGTGCCTGCATGGTCCAAATAGATCAGATCGGATCCGTCCGGCAGCTTGAAAGAAACGCGCCGGTCTTGACCACTGCGCGCGACGTCAGCGGACAGTGTCGGAATGCCGACCGTTTTCTCGCCGCCTTCGGTTTCAGCGCTGAACATCAGCGTCGCGCTATAGGTATCGGGCTCGCGCGCTGCGAGCGTCGAGGGCGGCGCGGCGTTGACGTTCGTGTTAACGACACTGGTGTTAGTGTTGATATTCGTGTTTATGTTGGCGTTGGCATTCGATACCGTTCCTCGAGAACAGCCACTGATTGCGAAAACAATAATTGAGATAGCCAGGACGAGAATAAGGACCGGCGGCCTGACGTCGGTATTTTTCATCTTTACACTCTCCGCGGGAATCGCGCTTACGCAGCGACGTTAACTACTCGGGGGTGAACAGGGAAGGTCCATAGCATAGCACGAGCGTAAAGAACGCAGAAGCAGGGTTTTAATTCGTGTTATTTTGGATTCGAAGTCTTGTCTAAATGCCGTGGCGACACGGATGAGTTAATCAGATCAGGAGGCCCTTATCACATGAAACAGGTTGCACTCGTGTTGTTCATCGGCTTCGCATTATCGCTTTGTAACCTCTCCGAACGATTACATAAGGGTGGTTCAGGTTCGAATACGTCAGGCCCGTCGGTAAGCGAGAATGAAGCACGTCCAGAGCACGGGCAGCCAACAGCAGCTCAAACAGCGGCCCTTGCGGGCGGCCAGGAAGCGAAGTGGGAACGTCAGGGAATGTCGTTCACGGTCCCGCCTAATTGGACCGAGGCGCAGCAGGAATCAAAAACCTTGTCGTGGCGATCGCCGGGATCGGGCGCGGCGTCGTTGATCGTGAGCATCTCGCCGATGGCTGAAGAGTTTCCGGTAGAGTCGGCTATCAACGCTGCTTTCGACGGTGCGAAAACGCGGGCGAAGAATGGTGAAGTTGACGAGCTGAAATGGGTGGAGATCGACGGATTAAAGGGCGTTCAGTTTCGCGAGGCGACCCCGGAGAAGGGCGACGATCACCGGCGCTTGCAATGGATGGCCTACCGGAAGTACACCGGCCAGGTGCAGCTTGTGAGCGTGATGCTTGCGAGCGAAGCGAAGGATTTCGAACGCCACAAAGATGCGATGTACGGCATCCTCTACTCGCTGAAGATCGCGCACTAGTACTCTGTTAATCCGTGTTCCCACTGGGAGTTTCCAGAGGGAACACGGATGACAGGGATTTACGAGCTACTGCTTGCGGATGTAGTTTCGATGCACCCAGGCGTCGTTCTTCGCACGGTCCTGAGTTTCGAAAAAGATGTTTTTATCGTCCTCTCGCGTCACGAGTTTCACCCGGACCGTTACCTGCTTGGTGTTTGCCGCCGCGCGTTCTGAGTCGCCGAGAAACCCAAGGACCAACTCGTCAGTCACCGGCTGCGACGCCTCAGCCTGGTTCAGCTCGGCAATCGCTTCGACCGCACTGGCGCGCAACAGCTTGGGCCATAGCT
This sequence comes from uncultured bacterium, assembly GCA_965649955.1. Taxonomy (GTDB): domain Bacteria; phylum Acidobacteriota; class Blastocatellia; order Pyrinomonadales; family Pyrinomonadaceae; genus PSRF01. Next base: position 19,466 of record CBFGMX010000061.1, on the reverse strand, counting down.
TCACAAACAGCGGGCGCGAAGCATAAATGTCAGCACTGTTCACGTGTCCGTTGATGGCAAAGACATACCCGATCACGTCAGGCTTGTTTCGCACGATTCCAGAGAGCGCGTTGATGTACTCGTTGCCGGTGTCAACCACGACCGAATTGTTGACTGCCAATTCGTAGCTTGACGGCGATTTCGGATCCGCCACAGTGGCGACGTTGACGTTCGAACTGATTTTCGCCTGGGCCACTTTTACGGTATCCCAAACTTCAGATTGCGAATTGGATCGCTTGGCGGCAAGTTTCAAATCCTTCGTCGCTATCGAGTTTTCGGACGCACTAAACGTCCCCGCGCTCTCGTTTCCTCTCTTGTTCCATCTATCTGACTCGACGCAGAACGCGGCGATCGGCATGCGGCGCGACCTCGGCGGCACGATAAAGTCGACCGAGATCATCCGATCCTGCTCGCCACCACGAACCACGTCGCCGGATTGCACGTAAACATCCTGATTCGACAGGTTGCGGATCGCCAGCTCGTTGACGTCTTTTGTTTCATAGACGATCACCTTTTTCTGAGCGAGAGCTTCCTGAAGCGTCAGGAAAGTCTTACCCGGCATCAGCTCTTTTCCGTGAACGAGAAAGATCGTGAGGTTCTTATGCGTGTATGGACCAGACAAGCGGTAGCCACTGGTGGACGTTGCGGGCTTGTCCTGCGGTGCAAGTCTTTTCGAAGTGACGCCCCGAGGAGCCAGTAATGCAACGCAGAGTGCCAGCAGCAGCAGCGGAACCGCAACGATTTTTCTTCGGGATAAATAGTTCATTGTCGTACTCCTTAACAGAGTCTTAGTAGGGTTGTCGGGGAGACGACCACGAGGTATTTCTGGTTCCCGACGAGTTCGGGATAGCGGTTGAAGAACGGGACCCGGGGAGACTTCTTGCAGGCTGAGACGTTTGGCGGTATCGTGCGCGTTGCCCTGCCACGGATTTAGCAGTTACCTCGAAACTTCCGTGTTTCTCTTGGGTCCGTTCAACTAGCCGGCGACGTCTGGGAATACGGATTTTCTGCCTGTCCAGAAAGCCGTCCATTTACATACTTCTCGTCCGAACTTCCGAACGTGTAGTAACTCAGCTTTGGGGGAATGTTGGGTATCACGCAAGAACAATTCGACTCTCTATTGACCTGGCTGGGCGGAGGCGACCGAGAACTCGGCGCCACGAAATATGAAACGGTCCGGGCCGGGCTCCTCAGGGTCTTTGTTTCCAGGGGCTTCAACGACGCTGAAGATCTCGCCGATGAAACCATCAACCGCGTCATAACCCGGCTGCCCGACATCCGCGAGAATTACGACGGCGAACCCACGCGCTACTTCCACGGCGTCGCGCGGAATATCCTTCGCGAAACCGGCCGTCGCCGGGAGATCTCTACGGAAGTTCCCGCGGTTTGGGTCGATCCTGAACCCAGCAGCGAGGATCTCGAATGCCTGGAGCGGTGTCTCACGCAACTGCCGGCAGAAAAACGCGAGCTTATCCTCGACTACTTCCTCTACGAGGGACACGAGAAAATCGAACATCACAAGGAAATGGCCGCGGAACTCGGTATTTCGGAAGGCGCCCTGCGCGGCCGTGTTCATCACATCCGGGCTAACCTGGTCGAGTGCGTGCGCCAGTGCGCCCGCGGAAAGGCAGTAACGAAACTGCACTCAAAAACCATCGTAGGTAAGGGTTCTTTCGGAGGGGGCGAGCCATCAGTCAACACAGAAACAATCAGTTAAGACGTTATCTCCTCGGCCAGCTTGGAGAAGTCGAAGAAGAAGAGGTCGAACTCCGGTTACTGGCGGAACCGGAGTATTCGCAGGAGTTTGACCTGCTGGTCGACGAAATAATCGAGCAGTATGTGGCGGGCGAGTTCGAAGGCGAAGAACTCGAGCGCGTCCGAACGCACTTTTTTAAATCAGAAGCACGAAAAGAACAGCTTCGCTTCGCACTGGCTCTCAAGCAACATAAATCGAGATCGGCGGAAGACCCGCAAACGTCTAACGTTATACCTTTACAGCCCAAACGACGTACGCTCATGCCGTACCTGGCGATTGCCGCCGCGCTGGTCGTTACACTCGGCGTAGGTTACACGGCGTGGCGTGCATTGCGCCCGCAGTCGGATCTCGACCAGGGCCTCGTGGCGTTGAATACTGCGTACCGCCAGGAGCGACCAGTCGAGGCGCGTCTTTCGGATTTCGACTACGCTCCGCGGCCGAATCAGCGTGGCGGAACGCCGGCGCGCGTCGATTACGTTCAACGCGATCTGGCCGGCAGTCTCTTGTTGAAGGCTACTGCTAACAACCCAAACGCCGCATCGCGCCGTGCGCTCGGCCAGTACTACCTCACGGAGCGCCAGTTTGATAAGGCGATCGATCAGTTCAGCGCCGCCCTCGCCCTCGATCCGAACGACGCCAAGAGTCACATCAATCTTGGCGCGGCCCTGCTTGAAAAAGGGAAACAGGAAATCGGCAAGCCGGAAGGCAGCAGGTCAGTCGAGAACTTCTCTCGCAGTCTCGAACACCTCAACAAGGGCTTGCAACTCGACAACACTCTGCTCGAAGGTTACTTCAACCGCGCACTCGTCTATCAATACCTGATGCTGTCGCGCGAGGCTGAAGCCGCGTGGCGAGAGTACCTGCAAAAAGATCCGAACTCGCAGTGGGCCGACGAAGCAAAGGCAAACCTCCAGTCGCTCGAACAAAGTAACAGCCGGAAAGCCATGACAGTTGACGATGCGCTCAAGAAGTTTAGCGAAGCGCGACAGTCCGGCGACGACGAGGCGGCGTGGAGAGTGGTCAGCCAGCACTACACTTCAGCCGGCAATGAATTATCGAACCGGTTGCTCGATTCGTTCTTGGGTTTGTCGTCCCCCGACAGTTCCGACTCGACCGTCTCGCTTGCGAACCTCTCGTACTTAGCGGATCTCGAACAGAAGCGAACCGGTGATCGCTACATGGCGGATCTCGTTAACCGTTATCGTCAAACTACACCGGCAATTCGGAACCGTATCGCCAATGCCCGGCGTCGTGCAAACAGCGCCTACACACTTTTCACGCAATCAAAATTCACAGAGGCCGTCAACGAATACACCGCAGCCAAACAGGATTACGAAGACGCGGGCGATACAGTCGGACGCACGTTCATTCTTTATCGCCTGGCCCACTGCGATGTATTTCTTGGCGACCTTGCTAAGGCGCGGCGGTCTTTTGAACAGCTCCTGTCGATCTGCGAAGCGAATGGTTATCACTGGCTGGTGGGCCAGGGTCTTTACGGGCTGGCGCATGCCTCCGCCGACAACAGCGAATATTCAAAAGCCATCGACTACAGCTCGCGTGCTCTCGAAAAGTTTCAACAGTTTCAAGATCTCAATGGCGAAGTAAAAGCACTGACGCAACTGGCGGCTGTCAGTCAGGAGTTGTACCGCGATCGCACAGCGCTCGACTACCTGAGCCAGGGTCTTGCGCTCACGACGGAGCGACAGGTCGAGCCGATACAGCGTTGGGGAGTGTTCGTGCAGATCGGTTTCGGCATGGATGCCATGCAGCTACACGACGCGGCGCTCCTTTATCAAAAACAAGCGCTCGAGATCGCGCTGGAAATGGGCCGCCCGCTGATGATCTCGCGCTCGCGAGGCTACGTCGGGTCCGCGTACGCGGCGGTGAAGATGTATCCGGAAGCAGTGGTTGAGGCCACGAAGGCATACGAAGTCGGTTCGAGTATTCCGGAGACGTCCGGTGGCCGCGAGATCATGGCGAACGCGTCGTGGAAGTTGGGCGACATCCTGCGCGAGTCGGGTCAGTGCGACAAAGCGATCGACTCTTACAACCGCAGCATCGATCTTTATCGCGATCTGAAGATCGAGTACTTCAGCTACGTCGCGCATAAAGGACGGCTGTTCTGTTTGTCGAACGGCGGTGACGATCATGCCGTCAACAACGAGCTCGCGACCGTGCTCAGGCTATTTGAAGAGTATCGTTCAAAGATAACCACTGAGAGTCAGCGCAACAGTTTCTTCGCGATGGAACAAAGCGTCTACGACTTCGCGATCGATTTCGAGTTCCAACGCAAAACGGATCCGACCAAAGCATTCGAATACTCAGAAGCGAGCCGGGCGCGGACTCTGTTGGACGCCGTGAGCGGGAATACTTCAGTGTTGCGGATGTCGTACGGTCCGGACCTCGCGATAACCACCGGACAGAAATCACTCGATCTCAGCGAGATTCAGATGCAGATGCCGGCGGCTGCCCAGATTCTCCAGTACGCGGTGGTCGATAACAAACTCTTCATCTGGGTCGTAACGAAATCGGAGATTAAGCCGGGAGTTGTAAACATCACGGCGCCGGCGCTCACCGACAAAGTGCGCGGTTATTTGACCAACATCAATCAGCCACCTGCCGCTTCAGATTCAAATACCGCGAGTGCAAGCGCCAACACATCGGCCGCCGCCGCCGAGATGTTTCGCTTGCTGGTCGCACCGGCGGAACCGTTTCTCGACAAGAACAAGTTTCTCTGCATCGTTCCCGACAAGATACTTCATTACCTGCCGTTCGACGCGTTGGTATCGCCGGTTACCGGAACGTATCTGGTTGAGGACTACAACATCGGCGTCGCGCCGAGTTCGACGGTTTTCGTCGGCCTGACGAATGTCGCGGCTCGAAAGGCGCGAAAGGCTGAGGAGACTTTTCTTGGCGTCGGCAATCCGACTTTCGATCGCGAGTCGTTTGAGTCGTTGATCGATCTGAAGTCGGCCGTAAAAGAGGTTGAAGCTATTTCCAGCTTCTACCCGCGGCATCGGCCGCTATTGGTTGGACCACGTGCGACCAAGGACAACATCAAGTCTGAAATCGAGCGGGCTGACGTCGTCCATCTTGCGATGCATTACATCCTGAACGGCAAGTCTGAAATGCTTTCCGGTTTTCCTCTCACGCCTAAAGCGCCGGCGACAGAGCACGGCTCGGATGGCTTCTGGCAAGCGGCTGAGATTTACGGCTTGAAGTTGCCACGTACTCGTCTGGCCCTGTTGTCTGCATGTCAAACCGGAATCGAACAGCACTACGACGCGGAAGGTGCGGTCGGCGCCGCGCGTCCTTTTTTCGTTGCCGGTGTGCCGGTGGTCGTCGCCAGTCTTTGGGCGGTCGACTCCGACGCGTCGGCAGCGCTAATGATCGACCTACACAAACACCGAACCCGCGATGAACGCCCAGTGACGCAGGCGCTCAGACTGGCCAAGCTGGATATGTTGCACGGCCAGGACCTGCGTTACCGACATCCCTATTATTGGGCGCCCTTCGTCGTCGTCGGCGGGCTCTCAACATTCTAAGAAAGGAAAACAGTCATGCCTTTTACTCCAGTTCAAACAATGCCCAGCCAGCCCCCAACCGTCAGAATTTTCCTAACCGGCCAATTGATGTTACAGCCCAGCGACGGCAGCGATTCGTGCGAGGTGTTCGTTAATCGCAGCGCTCCTAATCATCACCTCACGGTCGAAGTGAGAGAGAAGCGTCCGGACAAGCCCGATTCCATTCTCATGAGACATCATGGTCCACTCGAGTTTCGCGATTCCGGCGAGCCCGTCGACGGCGTGATGATCAAACGCATGCCTGAGGGCAAGGTCAGCATGTACACCGGCAGGCCCAACGCATACGGCGAAAGCCTGACGACGGCGATCGATCTTCGCAGCGAGGATTTTCACCCAGCGAATGAGATGGCGGTGGATTTCGAGTCTGCGAGACCGAGCATCATGATCCAGGACGGCATCTTCCACACGGCCGCCAAAACATCGAGCAAGCTCAAGATCAAACTCAAGAAGGGTGAAACTGAGGTTCGCGACATGCAGCCGTTCGCGAGTTTGATAGGCGCGAATGTTTACCTGAATCAAGGCGAGTTCCTGATTTTTGCCTGGCGCGAGATGGGGTTGAACAAAACTCTCTCGTTGACCTTGCCGGAAGAAAAGGGAGCTTACTACGAGATTTACATCATCAACGATCCGCTCTTTGAGGATCCCGAAGAGCCGAAGGCACACGATGAATTTGGCGAGTACTACAAAGTGTTGCCGACGGTGCCTACCGGCGAGCGTTTGAAGCTCGACGTCACGTTCCCACAACCTGTACCGCAGGACAAAGGGACGACGAAGACGCCGTGCATGCCCGTGATTATCAGTGGTCCATAGCGATCGTCCGCCGATACGGATTCGACCGTACGCCTCGCGACATAAGCCCAGATCTGTAAGGAGGACGAAATGGCTACTGGAATCTCAATTCACGTAGGTGTGAATGCTACGAAAGCGCCCGGACTTAGCGTGCAGCCGCTCGTAGGTTGTGAAAACGATGCCGAGGCGATGCGCGTGTTGGCACGAGCACGGAACTTCGTCGCCGTCGACGGTGGTCCGGACGTGCCGATAATCAGGGAGAAAGCAACGTTCGAGAATGTTTTGGGAAAGATTCGGCTCGCGGCGGAGAAGTTGGTTGCCGGTGACATCTTTCTGTTTACGTTTTCGGGACACGGCACTCGCCGCGGTGCAGATGATCCGGCGGAAGAAGATCTAAAGGACGAAACGCTCGTCCTGCATGACAAGCTGCTTGTCGACAATGTATTGAGACGACGTCTTTGGCCCACGTTCAAAGCGGGTGTCCGCGTGGTGATGGTGTCGGACAGTTGTCATAGCGGCGGTATCGCTATGTCGGTGATTGACGATAGCGAAAGCGAACCGGAGACCGAGAGCAGCGGGAGTGGATCGTCTGCCGCGTGGGCGCGTGACGGCGTGCGACGTGGAATGTCCCGGCGAGGAGCGGTGCCGGGCGTGCAGCAGGGACGCCCGCAGAATGGGTTTGGCGTGCGTGGGGTTTCCGAAGCGCAGGCGCAAGCGCATTTCAATCTGCTCAAGCAGTTTTATAAGGAGTTGCGGGAGAGTTTGCCGTCGACGGCGCCGCCGGTGCCGGCGAATGTTCTGTTGCTGGCCGCTTGTCAGGAACACGAGACGACGCGGGACGGTCTGCCGAACGGCGTTTTCACCCGCGCCTTACTCGAAGTACTCAGCAGCAATGGGACTAAGACTTATACGCAACTGAGGAACAGTATCGAACAGAAGCTTCAGCAGGCGAGCGCGACGAATCATCCGGTGCTCCTTTCGGTCGGACAATCTGCCGAGTTTGCGGACACTGAGGCGTTCCGGATTTAGTTGGTTTCTTGAGGTTTTGGTTTGGAATGCGTTTCCCGCTAGCGGGGAGGAAGTGAAACTGAATTTTTGAACTTCCTTTTACATGTATCTCCCGCTAGCAGGGTGCGTGTTACGAGTGAACCGTGGGGGCGTCGGCGTGAGGGACGAAGCACATTCTGCAACGCGCCTCGTATTTATCCGCCGCGCCGACCGCCACCCGTTCCTCCGACTCAAACGTGCGCTGCGAATAGTTCGCCGGCTGCCCACACTTCATACAGATCGCATGCGTCTTCGTGATGTACTCGGCGATCGCCAGTAACTGCGGCATCGGTTCCCACGGTTTGCCTGTGTAGTCCTGGTCCAACCCCGCAATGATCACACGCACCCCGCGGCTCGCCAACTGATTCGCTACCGCCACCAGTTCATTATCGAAAAACTGCCCCTCATCGATCCCCACAACCTCAGTGTCCGGATCGATCTTCGACAGTATCTCCGCAGCGGACCGGATATTCGCCGACTCATGCCGCATCTCCGAATGCGAAACAATCTGATTTTCCGCAAAGCGCGAGTCCATCTCGGGCTTGAACACCTGCACCTTTTGCCGCGCAATCTTCGCGCGCCGCAAACGCCGTATCAGTTCCTCCGACTTTCCGGAAAACATCGACCCGGCAATCACTTCGACCCAACCCGCATTCGCACGCGAGTGTGGGGGCGGTTCATCATGATTAACTTGTGCGATTAGTTCATCCATTCTTCTATTGAAGGTACATTTTGGAATTGTAAAACGGTGCGAACGCAGCGATCAGCGCCAGCTCAAAACTCATCGATCGGGTGACGAGGTCGCGCGACAACACCCCCCACGCGCCCTGCTTGCTGCGAATGTCTCTTCCGCCCGTGACCTCATCGATCACGGTTCCGAGTTCACGACGACTCTCGACAACGCTCTTCACGATATGCGGCGGCACTGTGATCGACGGCGCTGCACCAAACGCTCCGCGCTCGCCATCGGTCGCGTAGGCCCAGCCGCGCAGAAACGTGTGCCACTCGCCGGCGATCGATACAGAATGAAAACCGCCCTCGAGCCCCACGTAAATGTCGGCCTCCAGACGGCGACTCTTCAGCGACTCTCGCACCGCGAACGCGCGCTCCTGCGCTCCCTGCATCAACTGCCAGTCAGTCAACGGCATCGCAGGAACATTCGTTTCGACGCGCCGCGCGACGACATTCGCATTGGCCCAATCCGAATCGATGGCCGCAACGCGAGCGACGCTGGCGCGCACAGCCATGATCTTGGCGGCACGATCAGAACCGAGGGCTATTGTCTTCATGATCTGTGTTCTGGGCGGTGTGCAACAAGACGACGGATGATAACTAAAATGCGTCGTGACTCAAAAGGGTGCTGCTTGACTTTAGTTTTCTCGATTGCTGTAATCGATTTTCGCAATTGAGGTAGGTCAAAATGACGATCGACGAACTGGTTTACGACTGGAATACGATTGAGCCGGCGCTCACTAAGCCGAACCGTCATATCGGCATCGACGATGAGACGTTGCGCGACGGTTTGCAATCGCCTTCCGTCTCCGAGCCGCAGGTAGAGCAGAAACTCGAACTGCTCCACCTGATGGAAGCACTCGGCATCGACACCGCCGACATCGGTCTGCCCGGCGCAGGCGGAACGCACGCCGCCGGAGTCGAACGTCTGGCGCGCGAGATCGCCGAGAAAAAACTGAAGATCCGGCCAAACTGCGCCGCCCGCACACATCGCAGCGACATCATACCGATCGCCGAGATCTCGCAACGCGCCGGAATCCCGATCGAGGCGTGTACGTTCATCGGATCGTCATCCGTTCGGTTTTTTGCAGAAGACTGGACGCTCGAGCGGCTGCTGCAAATGACCGAGGAAGCGGTCACGTTTGCCGTATCTCAGGGTCTGCCGGTGATGTACGTAACCGAAGATACGACACGCGCCAAACCGGAGACCATTCGCGCGCTGTACACGACGGCGATTCGCTGCGGCGCCAAAGCCGTTTGCGTTTGCGACACCGTGGGCCATTCGACACCTGATGGGGCGCGCGCGGTAGTGAAGTTTGTTAAGAGCATTATCGACGAGCAGGGCGGAGGCATTCGCCTCGACTGGCATGGACACCAGGATCGCGGCCTCGGCGTGATTAATTCGCTCGCCGCGATCCAGGGCGGCGCCGATCAGGTGCACGGTTCAGCGTTGGGCATGGGCGAGCGCGTCGGCAACACGCCACTCGATCAGTTGTTAGTCAACCTGAAACTACTCGGCTGGATCGACAACGATCTCTCGCGTCTCGGCGAGTACTGCGAAACTGCTGCACGAGCCTGCGGTTGGACCGTACCGTGCAACTATCCAGTCTTTGGTCGGGATGCATTTCGCACAGCAACCGGCGTTCACGCCGCGGCGGTGATCAAGAGTTACAAGAAAGGCGATAAACGTCTGGCGGACATCGTCTACTCCGGCGTGCCGGCGGGTGAGTTTGGTCTCGAACAGGTGATCGAGATTGGACCGATGAGCGGGAAGTCGAACGTGATTTACTGGCTCGAGAAGCGCGGTATCGCGCCTGAGGAGAGTCTCGTCAATCGCATCTACGAACACGCCAAAGCGGCGCACGGAGTGCTCGAAGAGAGCGAGATTTTAAGTTTGGTATCGGCGAGATCTCAAATCTGAGATCTTCGATTTCAAAGCCAATGAGCTCCGCCTTAAAAACTCCACCGTCTCTCAACGCTCGATCTTTGCTGGCCTCTCCTGAAGTTGGGCGTGTGCTTAGGTTCTTCGAAAAGAACGCCGACGCGATCACCGATGAACAGATTCGTATCTGCTCGATTCCTGCGACTCCGTTTGGAGAGCGTCAACGCGCGGAATACCTCGCAGAGAAATTCGCGTCGCTTGGTTTGACAGAGGTTGAGATTGACGAAGAAGGCAACTGCCTTGGATTGCTCAAAGGGAGTTCGCCATCGCCGCTGCTTGTTGTCAGCGCGCACCTCGATACCGTCTTTGGACCAGAAACTGATTTCACGGTCGTCAGATCCGGCAACCGTTTGCTTGCGCCCGGAATCGCCGACGACGGTTGCGGACTCGCCGCTCTGATTGCGCTCGCGCGCGCTTTCTACACCGAAAAGCTCCGCACTGAAGGTTCGATTCTGTTCGTCGGCACTGTTGGCGAAGAGGGCGAGGGAAACCTGCGCGGCGTTCGTTATCTTTTAACGCGCGGGCGCTGGGCGTCGAAAGTCGACGCGTTTTTGAGTTTCGATGGGCCAGGAGTCGATCGCATCACGAACCGTGCGCTTGGATCGCGACGTTATCGTGTGGAGATCAGCGGACCCGGTGGACATTCGTGGGGTGACTTCGGATTACCCAATCCGGTACACGCGCTCGGGCGCGCGGTTGCAAAACTTGCCGGCTATCCGCTTCCGCGAGAGCCGCGGACTACGTTCAACGTCGGACGCATTGAAGGGGGCGCGAGTGTCAATGCAATTCCTGAGAAGGCGGCAATGGATGTTGATCTTCGTTCCGGTGCAGATGTGGAGTTGCAGCGTCTCGACTCGTTTTTCCGGCGCGCCGTGAGGCAGGCTGCCGATGAAGAGAACGCGAATAGGCGGCCGGGAGATCCGCTGCTGGAACTGAAAGTGGATCTGATTGGCGAAAGGCCGTCGGGAGAGACGCCGGCCGATTCACCACTTGTCGAACTTGCGGTCGAAGCTACAAAGATTCTCGGAATCGAACCGCGGTTGGACCAGTCGTCAACTGATTCGAACCTGCCGATCTCGCTCGGTGTACCTGCGATCACCCTCGGCGCGGGTGGCACTTCGGGCTCGTCGCACACTCTTGCCGAATGGTATGACCCGACCGGCCGAGACCTCGGCCTCAAGCGAGCGCTACTCGTAATGCTCGGTGTCGTTGGAGTTGTAGCCAGTTAGCCACAAAGAGGCACAAAAGGCACAAAAAAGGACGCTAGTTGATCGGAATCGTAATCGTCGCCGAACCGGCTTTACCCGGAGGGAATCGCTTCTGACGCGCAATTCGCAGCGCGTTCGCATCACCACCCGACGCCTGTGTCACGCGCCCTGATTCGTCGTACGTAACCGTAACAACCACGCGCTTCGCGCCAGGTCTTCCACCATCAGCGGGCGCCGGCTGCGACGCAACCGGAGTCTCTGCATTCCTCGCCGCCGCTTCGCGCGCGCGTCGTTCTTTTTCACGCTGGCGTCTCGCGGCCGCTTCTGGATCTTCAGTCGCCGGCGCGGCATTGGTTTCAGGTTGCGGCTGCGCCGGTGCTTCGGCCTGCGTACTCTGCGGCGCTGCGGCCTGTGGCGTTGATTCAGCGGCAACCGTGGTCGACGGACTGCTGCTCTTGTACCATCCAGCGGGAACACCAATCACCGCGATGCTCGCGAGAATCGCCACCGCAATCGCGCCAATCAAAATCGGCTTACGACGTCCTCCCGCTTCCTTGCCCATCGCCAGAAACGACGGCGCAAATGATCTTTCAGTTTCAGTTCTTGGCCCACGCTGCTCAGACGATGGCTGCGTCGCAAGCTCGTCCGGTTCCGCAACGAATTCGGGAGGAAACGCAACGCCGGGCGAGATGTTTTCGTCGAGACGCCGCAGTCCTTCGAGCACAACCTGCGTCCACGGCTGATTGATGGTGCGGTTCTTAGTCTCCGCATCAGCGCTGAACTCAAACTCCGCATTCGGAAGCGTCAGCGCGTAGTAAACAGCGTCAATGCCGTGCAGCACGCCGATGCGCGCGTCAACTACTGAACCGGATTGCAGGTAAAAATATCCCGCGCCGTCTTTGTACAAAACTTTGAGACGCCCGCTCTTACGCTGATTGCAGAAAAACTCGATTAGCTCTGAAAGTGAAAGGTCACTGAGGTGTCCAGTTAGTGCCATGAGAACTCGTCCCTTCTAGGAGAAGACATTCAGGTTGGAAAAGAGGAGAGAATGGCGCGCCGGCCTTCCAGCGCGCCATGAAGGTAGGTTTACGGAACCAGCGCAAACTTGTAATTGATCGTGCCTGACACTTTGACCGGTTGACCTGAAAGTTTCGTGGGAGAGAACCTGGCCTTCAGCGCTGCCTGCACTGCGGCGTCGCGAAGAATGGTTGGGCCACTGGTCGCCGTTGCCGAAACAACTTTGCCGGCCTCGTCGAGGATGACTTCAACCGACACCAGGCCGCCAGTCCTCATGCGCCTGGCCGCTTCGGGATAAATCGGTTGCGGCAGGGAAAGGGCCGTGCCGTTGAGCACGCCGCCGGAGATTGGTTTCAGGATCGGACGCGGCGCCGGTGGTGGTTCCTCGAGACTGACGCGCACTTCCTGGTTCGTGATGACGTTCGCAGGTGTTCTCACATCGCCAGTGTTGGCGACAAGCTGAGTTGCGGAAGCGGAGGGTGACGGCACATCGGCAGCAATCGTCGGTTTGCCTCTGTCGCGCTGTCTGTTTGCTTTCGAATCCGTTTTGGACCTGGTTTCGACGACGGGTTTGGTCACTGGCGGCGCCGTTGTGTTAGCAGCCGTGTTGGCTGGCGGATTTGAAGCCGTGTTGACGGGCGCTGCAGGCTGAGGAGCGGCAGCCGGCGGTCCCGACATCGTCTTCAACATATTCTCGTCGAGGTAGTACATGATCGAGCGGTACGTCACTTCCGTGGGCTCAAACGTGATGCCTCGACCGTCCACGACGGCGACTGACGTCGTCATCTTGTTCCAGTTGCCGAGAAAGTCGAACTCGTACTTGTAGGTTTCTTTGCTCAGGAGAGAGCCGTCGGGATTCAGCAGAGTCATCTCGCTGATGTTTCCCTTTTCGTCGTACTTGTAGACTTCCTTACCCGTCAGCGTGGCCCCGGCAACCGGAAAATACTGGTTCTCAACCTTGTTGCCCTTTACGTCGTAGGCAGCGAGTTCGACCAGCACGTGCTTAGCTTCCGCCTGTTTGCCGTCGGTATTCACGAGCTTCGCGACTTCGGTTCGGACTCGCCGCACGGGGCCAATCAAACCGTCGCGAGATCGGTCGCTTTCGACAGTGGTATTTACGGCTGGGGCATTCCCGGCCTTGGCCGTAACGTTGGTCTGGGCACTTGCGGACGCGGCGAAAAGCAGCAGGGCAAGCGTCATATAGCTCAATCGATTCGACATTCTGAACATTTCTTTCTCCTAATTCGCTGAGGCAGGTCAAATTTGGAAAGATTTGGATGTGAGGGCGGGCTAGGCCCAAAACATACTAACGAAGTTAAACTATGTTTGTCTACAGTTAACTTAAATTGGGCTTAGATTTGAGAGATCTGGGGTTTGAGCAGTTGGTCGGTGCGGTTCAGCGAGATGAGCTCGTGGGCAGCCTGATAGACCTGATCCACGCCGGTTTTCGCGATTTCCGGGCTGTAAATCATGCGGTGCTGCTCGCCAACGGGGATAAAACAGTGAGGCGTCGGCCGATCCATGATGACGATGACCGGAGCGCCAACCGCCGCTGCCAAATGCGCCGGACCGGTGTCGTTCGACACCATGAGTGTTAAACGCGCCTGCGCCGAGGCGAGCTGCGGGATCGTCAACCGGTCCAAAAAGATGGTCGCGGGCGGAAAGAGAGACCGCATGTGCGAAACCATACTGCGCTCCTCCGGCCCGGCAAAGACGATGATGCGCACGCGATCGTTTCGGATGAGGTGATCCGCGAGCTCAGCGTATCGTTCCATTGGCCACCGTCGCCCGATGTGACCAGCTCCGGGAAACAGTCCAACCAGCAGTTCACCCGACTGCGCTCGCTCCTTCTTCAGCAGCGCATCGACGGCGGCGTCGCCCGCCGGACTCGTTTTGAGAACCGGGTCGCGCGGCGCGTTTTGAACGCCCAGCGGCTTGAGCACGTCCAGGTAACGATCGACGGCATGTAGCCTTTGTTCTTCGGCGGGTGGCCGGGGGTTGAAATTAGCGAGGTAATCGAGTGAACGTCCCGGACGTCGCGAAAACAGGCGGTGCGGCGCGCCTGACAAGTAACCCAGCAGGTTCGTTTCCGACAAACTGTGAAGATCGATTACGAAGTCGAACTTCGCCTGCCGCACGTGCTTTACAAACTTGATGATGCGCCAGATGGAAACGATCTTGTTGCCGTCGCGCAGGCTCACTCGATCGACTTCAAAGATGTCGTTTGCGTAACCCGACAAGGCAACTACTTCATTCGCCGGCTTTCCGGCCGCAACGGTGATCCGCGCGTTGGGAAAACGCTGACGAATGGCGCGCAGCGCCGGCAAGCTCAAGACGACATCGCCGAGCTGGCCAAAATCGATGACGAGAATATTGCGCGGATCGAATTGCACTTTGGGAAACGCTTAATCGAGTTCTCGCAGATCGCGCCCGGTCATTTCGTCTGGTTTTACCGTGCCGAGCAGCGCCAGCATCGTCGGCGCGATGTCTTCAAGCGCGCCGCCACTTCGCAGCTTCATACCGATCGAACCTTCGTCGATCAAATGAAAAGGTACGGGGTTGATGGTGTGCGCCGTGTGCGGACTGCCGGTCGTCGGATCGATCATTTGTTCGGCGTTGCCGTGATCGGCTGTGATCAGCGTGATGCCTCGGGCCTCGCGCATGCGTTTGGTGATCCACCCGAGGCAAGTGTCGACATACTGGCAAGCCTCGATTGTTTTATCGAGTTTGCCGGTATGGCCCACCATGTCGGGATTAGCGAAGTTAATGACGAAAACATCCGTGTCGCCTTCGTCGATTGCGCGCAGCACTTTGTCCGTTACTTTGAACGCCGACATTTCCGGTTGCAGATCGTACGTCGCGATCTTCGGCGACGGCACGAGCAAGCGTCTTTCGCACGCGTGCTCTTTCTCGACACCGCCGTTGAAGAAGTAAGTGACGTGCGCGTACTTCTCAGTCTCCGCGAGACGAAAGTTTTGCACACAAACGCCGGCCCAGACTTCGGCTAGCACGTTGTTATGAACGCGCGGCGGAAAAGCGATTGGCAAGTCAAACGTCGCGTCGTACATCGTGAAGCAGACGAATGCGATTTCGGAAAGATCGTTTGCGGGAAACTCGTTAAAACCGCGAACTGTCAGCGCCCTCGTCAATTGACGCGCGCGATCAGGCCGGAAGTTGAAAAAGATCACCGAATCGCCGTTCTCGATCGTGGCTACCGGTGAACCGTCTTTGCGAACGATCGCGACCGGCTCGACAAACTCGTCAGTGATACCCCGTTCGTACGATTCATTAATCGCCACCTGTGGATCCATAGCGCGCAAACCGATTGCTTTAGTTAACAGGTCGTACGCGCGCTGTGTTCGTTCCCAGCGCTTGTCTCGATCCATGGCGTAGTAACGTCCGCAGATAGTTGCGAACTCGCCTGCGCCGATCTCTTCCATCCGTCGCTGCACGGCTGCGATGTACTGCGCACCTGATGCAGGTGGCGTATCGCGTCCGTCGAGGAAAGCGTGAACAAACACGCGTTCCACATTTTTGTCCTTCGCCATCTTCAGCAAGGCGTAGAGATGAGTGATTGACGAGTGGACTTGCCCGTCTGAAACGAGGCCCATCAGGTGCAGCGACTTGCCGTTGTTGCGCGCGCGTTCCATCGCGTTTGTCAGCACTTCATTGCGGAAGAACGCGCCGGTTTCAATCTCGTGATCGACAAGCGACACGTCCATGCGAATGACGCGGCCCGATCCGATGTTCAAATGACCGACTTCCGAGTTGCCCATCACGCCCGCAGGCAGGCCGACGCGCGTCCCGTGGGCCTCGAGCAGCGTGGACGGGTATTTCTCGCACAGTTCGTCATAGAAAGGAGTAGCGGCGAGAGCGATTGCGTTACCTTCGCGGGCGGCGGAGTAGCCCCACCCGTCAATTATGATCAGCGCGAGCGGACCGCGTTTTTTATTCAAACCTCACCTCGACGTGGAATGCCTTTTTACCTGGGTAGCGTGAAGCTTCGCGCAAATCTGCTTCGATGCGCAGCAACTGATTGTATTTGGCGATGCGATCCGTGCGGGACAACGATCCGGTCTTGATTTGGCCCGCGTTGGTGGCGACGGCGAGGTCAGCGATGAACGGATCCTCGGTCTCGCCGGATCGATGCGAGATGATCGCGGTGCGCCCGTTTGTTTGCGCGAGGGCGATGCAGTCGAGAGTTTCAGTCAGTGTGCCGATCTGGTTGACCTTGATCAGTATCGAGTTGGCGACGCCGAGGTCGATTCCTTTTTGGAGAAACTCGGTGTTGGTAACGAACAAGTCATCGCCTACGAGTTGCACGCGATTGCCGACCTCGTTCGTGAGATTCTTCCATCCGTCCCAATCGTTTTCAGCCATTCCATCTTCAATCGAGATGATGGGATAGCGGTCGCACCACGATTTCCAGAAGGCGACCATCTCATCGCTGCTCAATCGTCGCTGGTCGCTCTTTTTAAAGACGTACGCCGAACCGTCGTAAAACTCGCTTGCCGCCGGATCGAGTGCGAGCAAACAATCTGTTCCGACTTTGTAGCCCGCCTGGTCAATCGCTTCGAGAATGGTTTCGATCGCTTCTTCGTTCGAGCGCAGGTTCGGCGCGAACCCGCCTTCGTCACCGACGCTGGTTGCGTAGCCTTTCTTTTTCAGCACGGACTTCAGCACGTGAAAAACCTCCGCGCCGGTTCTTAACGCCTCGCTGAAAGACGACGCGCCTACGGGAACGACCATGAACTCCTGAAAGTCGACATTATTGTCGGCGTGTGCCCCGCCGTTGACGATGTTCATCATCGGTACAGGCAGCGTGCGAGCATTCGGGCCGCCGAGATATCGATAAAGCGGAATTTCCAGGTAGGTGGCGGCGGCGCGCGCGGTCGCCATCGAGACCGCCAGCAACGCGTTGGCGCCGAGGTTTGACTTGTTGGTCGTTCCGTCGAGATCGATCAACGCGCGATCGACTTCCGCCTGATCAAGCGCGTCAAAGCCTTCGAGTGCCGGCGCGATCACGTCGTTCACGTTCTGCACGGCCTTCAACACACCCTTGCCGAGGTAGCGGTTCTTATCTCCGTCACGAAGTTCGACCGCTTCGTTCTCGCCGGTTGAAGCGCCTGAAGGAACTGCCGCGCGTCCGACTTCACCGCCGGCCAGTGTCACTTCCGCCTCGACTGTCGGATTGCCGCGAGAGTCGAGTATTTCACGCCCTTGAATGTGCTCGATTAGACTCATTCACCACTTCCTTCCCGTCAGATTGAACAATTTCGAGTTTCACGCGACGAACCCGTCGCTTCTCGACACGTTCCACTTTAAAAACAAGACCATCGTGTTGGACGACTTCTCCCGGTTTAAGCACGTGGCCCGCTTCAGTCATCAGGAAACCGCCGACCGTTGTATAGGTCTCCGATTCAGGGACCGAGAGTTTTAGACGCCGGTTTAGATCGCGGACGGCGAGTCCGCCGTCGAGCACGTAAGTATGGCCGTCGATCTCTGTGATCTGCTCGTTTACTTCTTCGTCATGCTCGTCGGAGATCTCGCCGACGATCTCCTCCAGCAGATCTTCGAGGGTGATGATGCCTTCGAGACCGCCGTGCTCGTCGACCACGAAGCCGAAGTGCATCTTTGCTTTTTGCATCTGGCGGAGTACGTGTTCGAGTCGTGCGGTGACGACTACAAAAAGCGGTGGTTGCAGAACCTTGTCGATAGTGAACGCATCCGGATGCAGCAGGTAGGGCATGACGTCTTTGCTGTGAATAAAGCCGCAGACGTCGTCGAGTGTTTCTCGGTAAACCGGTAGACGCGAGTAACGATGTTGCTCGAAAGCCCGGGTGATTTCTTCGAGGTCGTTCGTGGATGGAATCGCCGCCATTTCTGTGCGCGGCACCATCGCTTCGCGCACGAGCGTGTCGGAAAACTCGAACACGCGATGAATGAGCCGGCGTTCTTCGGCGCGAAGGTGTCCACTTTCGCGCGAGATGTCGATCAGTTTGCGTAGTTCCTCTTCAGTGTAGGTTGATGCGTGTTCGGCGGTGGCTTTAATGCCGAGGAGTTGAACGGTGCGGACGCTGGCCCAGTCAAGCGCGCGAATCGGCAAACTGAAGACTTTGTAAAAGAGTTGCAGCGGAAGCGCAATTGCTAGCGCGACTCTTTCGGCGAGGGCGAGTCCCATCAGTTTTGGGGCTTGTTCGCCGAGGACGATGTGCAACGAGGTGATAATCGAGAAAGCGATCGCGAAGGCGATGCCGTGACGCACTGTATCGGAAAATCCTGACAGCGGTTTTTCGAGTAATCGGGCAAGGGCCGGTTCGCCGATCCAGCCGAGGGCTAAGGATGCGAGTGTGATTCCGAGCTGACAGGCGGACAGGTACGCATTGAGGTTATGCAGCAGGCCCATCAATCGCTTCGCGCTGCGGCTTCCTGCGGCGGCGAGCGTTTCGATGCGCGAGGTGCGCACTCCCACGAGGGCAAACTCTGCTGCGACGAAGAATCCATTGGCGGCGACCAATAGGATGACTGAGAGTAGTCTCAGCAGGGCCGAGCCCCCGGCGAGGGGGGCGCTCGCGTCGCCTTCGGCGATCATTAAAAACAACCAGTTACTTGGTAGCTCTGCCATGCGCGTGCGGGGTGAAAATCATAGCACGGCGGCGACTGGCAGTCAGACCATGATGTGTTCCCGCTTGTGAAACACTAGTGGAGGTGAATTTTCTAGATTTCGTTCGACGTGCATCTCCCGCTTGCGGGACACAAGTCAAGACAGGAATATTAGCAATTCCTTTATGTCCTTTATGTGCTCACGCCTGCGGAAGGCGAATGAAACGTGGTTAGTGACCTGCTGCGGCCCCGGCTGCGCGGACACGCATCGGACGCCTCTCGTGCTTGGTTTGCGCACGCGCGAGCGCTTGATCGACACGAGGCTCGATATTGCACTCGGGCTGGCGGCAGACGGCTGCCAGTTCGGAGATCACGAGATAACGTGAACGTTCGAGCATGCGTTGTTCGCGAAAAGAGAGGGGTTTGATATTGCTCAGATAGGTCAAATGCTTGAGTACGTCGGCAACTTCGAAGATGTCGCCGGTTCGCATTTTTTCTGAGAATTCCTTGAAGCGGTCCTTCCAATCATTAGCGGGGGAGGAAAAATCATCTGCCAAAGCTTTGAATAGCAATTCGCACTCACCCGATGAGATTGGGGCTCGCAGGCCAACTTCTGAAGCGTTGGAAACCGGAACTAAGACCAGGGAATTATTAGCAGCAAGACGAAGCGTGTAGAAGGGCAGGAGTGTAGCGCCTATTTGCTTCTGTTCTATTTGCTCGATGGTCCCGATTCCATGATTCGGGTAAAC
>CBFGMX010000060.1:0-28817 GCA_965649955.1 uncultured bacterium | reverse complement strand
GCTGAATATTAGTGGGGGCTAGCTGAAGGCGACGGCTGCGCCGGCGGCGTGCGTACAAACACGATCGGTTCCGTGGCAGTCGCTCCCTTTCCTTCCTGAATCGTCACAATCTGGTTTGGCTTGACGTCAGCGATGCGGTCCTTTTGATTGCCGGGCCAGGTGATCTCGATCGTCAGCGTCGTGCCGTCTTCAGGCTTACCCAACCCAAACACCAGCGGTAATTCCGATTGCGAACAGTAACTCGATCCGGTCCGCACCATCTGATAAAGCGTGCGGCCCCTGGAAGTCTTCACGACCACCTTCGCGCCGATGCCGTTGCGATTCGCTCTAGTGCCGATAGTCTTCACACGCACTACGTCGTTCTGATTCGCATTTTCGTTGCGAAGCAAACGAGCCGGTCCATTGTTCGTCGTGATCAGCAGGTCAAGATCTCCATCATTGTCGTAGTCGCCGTACGCGGCGCCGCGACCGACGATCGCCCGATTCAAGGCGCGCCCGAGTTTCGACGTCACCTCTTCAAACTTCTTCTTGCCTTTGTTGTGAAACAGGTGCGGCGGCTGCGCGTATTTGACCGTCGGCTGTACGACGCTGATGTCGTCGGAGACGTGACCGTTGGCGGCGAAAACGTCGAGCAATCCATCCAGGTTGTAGTCAAAAAAGAAACACGCAAAGGTGAGCGACTGCGCCGAGATTTTTCCGATACCCGAAGTGGATGCCTCGTCGGTGAACAGGCCGGAGCCGTCGTTGTGATAAAGCGCGATGCTTTCGTTGGTGAAGTTACCGATGACCACGCTTTGTTTGCCGGACCCATCGTAGTCGGCGGCATCAACACCCATTCCAGCGCGCGCAGTTCCGGCTTCGCTGAATGCGACACCGGCGATTACCGCGTTGTCGGTGAATGTACCGTTGTGGTTGTTGCGATAGAGTTTGTTTGGTTCAGTGTCGTTCGCGACGAAGAGATCCATCCAACCGTCGTCATCGAGATCGAGCAGCGCGACGCCTAACGTCTTTCCTGCGGGGTCGTTCAGGCCGGCGCGCTCCGTCACGTTTTCAAAAGTTCCGTTGCCGCGGTTTCGATATAACTGCGAGCTTTGTCCTTTGTACGTCTGCGGCGTGCAGTACGTCTTGTTCTTGTTGTCCAGCGTGCAGTATTGATCGGTCTGTACCGACCACTCGACATACCTGCCGACGAAAAGATCGAGCTTGCCGTCGTTATCGTAATCGAACCACGCGGCACTCGACGAAAAGCCCGGCTCCGCGAGACCAGCCTTCGCGGTCACGTCTGCAAACTTACCGTTGCCGAGATTGCGAAACAGGTGATTCGGACCGACGCACGTCACGAAGATGTCGTCGTTGCCGTCGTTGTCGTAATCAGCAACAGCGACGCCGATGCCATACATCTCGACGCCGAGTCCAACCTGATGCGTGACGTCCGTGAAAGTGCCGTCCTTATTGTTGTGATACAGAGCTGAGAAGGAACGACGCTTCTTGGATTCCGGCCAGTCCATCGAGTTGACGAGGAAGATGTCCTGCCAGCCGTCGTTGTTGTAATCGAGAAACGCACCACCCGCCCCGATCGTTTCCGGCAGGTACTTCTTTCCAAATGCGCCGCTGTTGTGTTTGAAACGTATGCCCGCATCCGCGGTGACGTCAGTGAATTCGATCGGACCGGAAGGACGTGGCGGCGTAGGACTCGGAGATGGCGAAGGCGCCGCGGCTACTTGTTCACTTTGGGAAGGAGCGGGAGCAACGGAGGCCTGTTGCTTACAACCCGAAAACAACAGGCAAGAGAACGCCAGAACAAAAATAAAACGAGGATTTAAAAGAATCATGTGGCGTTGGATTCTTGCAATACGAGGGGCCTTCGCGACTCGAGCCAGATCTCGATCAGCATCGCCGCCGGTCCAACCAGGAACAGCGCGTACAACGGCGCGTGCACGACGTGATTGAGCCGCAGCAACATCTCCACGAACGCTACCAGGAAAACGACAATGCATTGCCACTTTTTCGATTTAACCGTCGTCTTGGGATCTGTAACCATGAAGAACACGAAGAGTTGATACATCGGGCCCGTTATCGGTGCGACTTCGGCCCACCATGAGTCGCCCGTGATGTAACTACGAAGGAAGGCGAATGCGAAAAATGAAGCTACGTAGGTAGCGCTGATATGAAAACGCTTCGCGCGCCAAATGATGATCGAGCCCAACGTCCAGATCACGATCAGCGGCCATTTGAAGTTACCCCACTGAACACTCAAAGCGGCGACCGATTCAGGCGCCAGAAACAGCAGCGCGCAGATCCCGAAGTTCGACGGGTTCCACAAATGCCGGTTCTTCACCCGCAAGACGTACTTCGACATGATCGAAAGCAGACTCGCTAGAGCGAACGGCCACAGCGCCGGCGAGCGAACAAGAATGCCGCAACTGATTCCGCTGATATACGCGCTCGCAAGATTGAGCCACTTTCCGAAAAAGATTCGCCCCAGCACCAACTCGGCAACGATCGCCACGACGATCGCGACCCCGGTCTTTTCATAACTTTCAAGAATGCCGTAGCCCAGATGGCCCACGAGCAGAATAAACGTGATGAACAGCGGCGCGATGTAACGGTTGTCGAAATTGAACTTCCGCCGTGCATCACCGCCAACAATCGGCGCAGGCATTGAGGGAGACGCTTGCGAGGCTGACTGGCTCATGCAGACTCCTTGATCTTGTAGGTTTGTCCGGCGGAAGGTTTTTCAATCGTCTCGACTTTACCCGATGGCCAGCGAATCTCAGCCTTTTCGAGCTGCGGGTTCTTGCCTACGCCGAAATGCAGCCGGCGCTGGTTCTGCGAACAAAAGCCGCTGCCTCCGGAAACGTGTTGCACTTGTTGCCTACCGTTCCAGAAGAGTCGCACTTCCGCTCCGATCGCGCTGCGGTTGCTCGCCGACCCTTCGAGCTCAAATTCGATCCACTTGTTCTCCGGCGTAACGTTGTTCTTGTAGATCAGCAGCGGGCCTTTCTGATTCGCGACCACGACGTCGAGAACGCCGCGGTTCCACAAGTCAACCAGCGCCACGGCGCGGCCGTCGTAAAGATCTCTCGCGCCGACCGCCTGTGCAACGTCAACAAATTTTCCGGCGCCGTCGTTGAGCCAAACTTTCTTCTGCTGGTAGCCGGACAAGCTGCGTCCATCCATCGCGGGCCAATGCGCGGCGTCGGAGATGATCGTCGAATTGCCGCCCGCGATCTTCGAAAAGTCGTACCAGTAGTTCACATCGCGATTCGCGGAGATGTAGCCGTTGACGAGATAGAGATCGAGCGTACCGTCGTTGTTGAGGTCGCCGAACTGAGCACCGAAACTCCAGCCGCCGATTTCGACGTCCATCGCGCGCGCAAGATTGTCGTAGCGCAGTGAATCGCCACTCGTTCCTTCGCGTGGCACCCAAAGATTGTTGCCCTGGATTAACACACCTTCTTCAGAGATGTTGGAAACGTAGATCGAATAGCGCCCATGGTTCAGGATGTCGCCGAACGACGCATTCATGCCGCTCTTGGGCGAAAACCCGACCCCGGTGTCTTTGCCGGCTTCGCGAAACTGTTTGCCGTCATTGAAGAACAGTTCCGAGATGCCATAGTCGTTCGCGATGAAGAGATCGATGTTGCCCGTGCCACGTAAGTCAGCGGCCGCGGCCGCCAACGCCCACCGCCTCGTATCGATCCCGACTTTCTGACTCACCTCTTCAAACAGCCCATCGCCGAGATTGCGGAACAAATACTTTCGCCCGCCATTCTTCGCGTACTCGAAACTCTCGGGCATCATCTTCGTCGTTTTCAGATGCCAAAGGTTTACGTCTTCGGCGTAGTAGCCGCCGAGGAAAAGGTCCAGACGTCCGTCGCGATCGTAGTCAAACCAGATCGCGGTGTTTGCGTTGACCCACGCGGGCAACTTCGCTTTGTCGGTGACGCGCGAAAACTTCTGTCCAGCATCGTTGTGAAAGAGTTCGGGTTTGCCCCACTTGTAGAGGAAAAGATCTTCGTAACCGTCGTTGTCGTAATCGCCCCAAACCGCGCCCATCGAAACGCCGGTATCGGACTGGTTTACGTCTGCGATTCCGAGCTCGCCCGCGACGTCTTTGAAAGAGCCGTCGCTCATGTTCTTGAAGAGCGCGTTCTTACTTCCTTCGCCGCTGTTGGTGACGTAGATGTCCGACCACCCGTCGCGATCGAAATCGACGATCGAGACGCCGGCGCCCATCGATGCGACCTGAGGCATGATGTGGTCTAACTGTCTGTCCAGTGTCGGGGCTTGATGATTGAAATTCACTCCCACGGTCTGCGCCACTTCCTGCAAGTTGAATCCGTAACGCTGCGACGCGGCTGTGGCACCAATGGAGGCTTTCGCCTGATCGCGACGCGCCGCGAGTCGTCTGAAAACAACTGGCGCAGCGAGCAGCGCTACAAACACCAGAATCAAGACTAACTTTGCGAGCTTTCGGCCAGTCATTTACTTCGTCCGGATCTCATCGCGTTCTGAAAGACTTCGGTCGTTACATACCGCGTGTGGTAAGTCTGCCAGTCGTTCGGGAAACGGCGGTAGACGGCTTCGTCTTCCAACCGGCGCGGTGGCGTAATGTATTCATTTTTAGCGTGATACGGCAAAGGCTCCACCGTTTTTGAGAACGTGGAGTTTAAATCCCCATCCTTGATCCACCCGTCTCCCACGATGACGTAATCGCGTACCCAACCCGCCGGCGGCGCTGATGGGGCAGCAAACCGAAACGTCATCTCGTCGCCCGCGTTCATTATTACGTAGCGATCATCGACGCCCTTCAACAGTTCTCGCACGTCCCCGAATCGAGTGTAGTAACCAATCAAGTCGCGCCAGATCTGTTTCGAGCTGGAGAGACGATTATAGTCCGGTATTTCCGGCGACGAATCATTC
This sequence comes from uncultured bacterium, assembly GCA_965649955.1. GTDB lineage: Bacteria > Acidobacteriota > Blastocatellia > Pyrinomonadales > Pyrinomonadaceae > PSRF01. Next base: position 23,891 of record CBFGMX010000060.1, on the reverse strand, counting down.
GTCTTAGTGATCACTGAGTAGCCACGATAATGGAGATCCGCGACGTCAGGATCAAGTCGATTTGTTTTCGTGGTTGCGTCCGGAATTCCTACCGCCCACTCGAGTGAATCCCAGAAAATCTCCAGGTTCGTTCGCAAGCGCAGACGGCGTGGTGCGCCTGATGTAAACACATTTGAAAGATCAAACAAACAGATTTTCTTTCTTCCCGCGGGAAAACCCAAGTTGGGATGCACGGTGTGCCATCTGCCGTTCGCGTCCTCAACCTCGAGGCTCAATGGTTTCGCCTGCGCAAGCTGACCCTGGCTAATAGCCACATTGATCGAAGAGTCAGTCGGGTGCATCCAACCAGTTGCAATCAACCAAAGCGGTCCGCTGTGTGGCGCATCGTCACCGAGATCGACTTCAACATAATGATCTTGCGCCACTCCCTGATACTTACCACGGCCGAACGTATCGAGATAGTTTGCATCGAGAGTGTTGACGATGCTGGTCACGTCCTGCCCCATCTCGTCTACCGCACGTTTGATCTTGCGTGGCGTTGAGACGGTGGTGATGGCGAGCTTCGCGGGCGGGATGACGAAGCGTTCGTCGACGAATATCTCTGTTCCTTCCGGATGATCGACCACCATCAGTGCGAGATGATCGTAGTAGTATGTTTCCCACAGTTCGGCCGTGATCCGTAGATCGTAATAGCCGTCACGAGGAACGAGTTGATCGCGACCGATCTTGTACCACTCTTCGGTTGCTTCCACGCGCGCTGTTCCCAGAGTGTTGATGCGGAGGCCAATGGCTGAGCTCCAGGGAACGGAGTCTTTCACAAACTCCATCGTTTTGCCGTTAAAGGCGAAAAGAAACGGACACGAGCCCTTCAGACGTTGTTCGGTAACAACTTGCTGATCCGCTTTCACGTCGAAGTCGGCGCGCACTGTGCCGTTGGGCCAAACGATGCGAATCACATCGGAACTCGTCTGTTCGCCGAGACCGAAGTGAATCAACGGGCCGGTGATCGACTGCTTCTGGACCAGCAAGCCGGAGCGAATCTCCATTTCGCCACCGACGCCGAACGGGTTGATCCGTTGATCCCCGACGGCATTGGCCGCGCGCGGGCGAACGAGTTGGTAGTGATAATTCTTCGAGCCGCTGTTGATGGACTGAATAGCCTGGCCTTCAGTTGTAAATCCGAGGACATCGAGCCGGCCATCATCATTGACGTCGGCGACGTCGAAAAGCGGTTCGCCAAACTGGATGTCTCTGTGTAGATAGAATTGGCCTTGTTCATTGCTCAACCAGACTATTGAACCTACGGGGGTTGAGGCGAGCAGCAACAGATCGAGGCCGCCGTTGTTGTCGAGATCGGCAATGCGCAAACTGACGGGCGCGCGCGGCGATTCGCCCGTCCTCCCGACTTCAGCTTGTTCCCAACCCGCGCCGTGATCTTTGTCAGACAACCGCGTGATGGTTCCGTCCGCCTGCAACACTACAAGATCGAAGCCACCGTCCCAGTTGATGTCTCCGACGCTGATGGCGCGCGCCTCGGGAAAGTTGGGCGGCAGTGAACGTTTGCTGAACTGTCCTTGTCGTTCGTTACTGAAAACGTGCAGAGCTCCGGTCGAATCGAGTATGGCGGCATCGGGATCGCCGTCCTGATCGATATCGGCCCACGCGAAACCCGCCAGGCCTGACGTTCCCTCAAACGGATAAATGTCGAGGAACGTGCCGTCGCCGTTGTTTCTGAGGACGGTGGGACTGCCTTCGCGTGATCCGAGGACGACATCGAGATCGCCGTCAGCCTCGATGTCCGCACTCCACGCGCCGGTGTAAGCGGCGTTGACGATATTTGCGGGAAGTTTGGTTTCGCCGGTCACGTCCGTGAAGGACGACGGACTCTCTTGTCGCATCAGGCGCATACCGCCTGCACCTGCAAGCACGAGGTCGGTCTTGAAGTCGTAGCTGAAGTCGATCTGCAAGATACTGTCGAACGATAGTGGTGTGTTCGACGGGCCGCTGGGAAACGGAAAACTCGCGCCGCTCGCGAGCCGCACTTCGCCAGCCGACGCGGTGGCGATCACTGGTCCACCTTCACCACTGAGCACTAGTGCTCCGATCCAATCCTTGTGCGTGGGATCTGCATTCGGCACCGGCTGCACTCTGAATCTCAGCGAGCCATCTTCGGGCGCGGTTTGAAACACCGGAGTTTCTAGGCGAAGAAAGTGGGTGAACGGTACTGCCTCTTCGCCCGGCGGCGGTTTGATCGCGCCCAGATTGCGACGATATTCCGGAACACGCAGCAATACGTTTCGTAGAAAGCTCGTCCGCGTCGCAGCCCCACGCAGGTCGCCGCTTCGTGTAGCTTCGTCGACCGCCTTGACCTGTTCCTGCACTTCAGCAGGCCACGCCGCGGAGCGTCCCTGGATCTGCGTCACCATACGTTTGAGCGTTTCAGCATCGCCACGTTTGGCGGCGATGCGGCTCAGTTCGACGAGAGCCGCGAGGTTCTCAGGTTGCGCCGCGAGAATCTTCTGCAAAAGCGACTGAACTTCGGCCGTGCTCTGTTCGTCTCCCTGGCGCTCGACTTCTTCGGCGAGCTTGTACACGGCAAATAGATTCTTCGCGTCTAACTCTACGGCTTTCCGCAACACCGCGATCGCTTCCGCGGATTTGCCGCGACTGCTTTCGAGCAGTCCCAGAAGATACAGAATCTCGCTGTTGTCTGGTGCGAGACTGCGCGCACGTTCGAGTCGTTCACTAGCGGTGTCGAAATTTCGCTGCCGCAACGCGAGCAGACCCCAGTTGGCCCACCCGGCTGGTTCAGTCGCCGCTAGTTGCGTGAATTGCGATAACTTGCTTTCGGCTTGAACATCGTGACCAACCTGAAGCGCTGCGAGTCCAACGTAGAAGGTTCGCACCAGTTCGTTGTATTCCCGCGTGCCTCTGCTCGGTAACGTGCTGGAAGGACGACAGCCGGTGATAACCAATGCAGTTACCAACAACAGAATGTGTACTATGCGTTTGTGTTTGGTATATTCGACAGGAATCATTTATGAAGCACTTTAAAACTCGTGTTTTGTTGCCGGGATTGTCGATCGTTTTCTGCGTAGCGGCCTCATTAATAGACCAGAGCGCCGCTACTCGTCAAAACGTCGAGGCAAAACCGCCGGCGAACGAAGACGCATATCGCGCCAATAACATCGGCGTCGCCCTCCTCGAACAGTACAAACATCAAGAGGCCGCCGACGCGTTTCGCCGCGCATTGCAACTCGAACCGGGTTTGACGATCGCGCGCATTAATCTCGGCATTGCGCTGTTCAATGTGCCGGATCTTCCGGCTGCGCAACGTGAGTTGCAAAGTGCCGCGACAGCCTCGCCGAATGCGCCGCAGCCCCATTACGTCCTTGGGTTGCTGGCGAAAGCGCAGAACAAGCCCGCGGAAGCGATCGCTGCATTTCGAAAAGTCCTCGCCATCGATCCGCAGGACGTCGGCGCGAATGTAAATATTGGCCAACTTTTGGCGCAGCAACGCAAGTATGCCGAAGCGGTGACCGTACTGCGCACGGCGGTCAACGCCGAACCTTACAACGCGACCGCTCTCTACAATCTCGGAACAGCATTAGTGCGTGCTGGTCTGCGAGAAGAAGGGCAAACAGTGATTCGCCAGTTTGGCTGGTTGCGCGAACGCGGCAGCGGGACGACGCTCGGAACGAACTATCTCGAACAAGGGCGCTACGCGGAGGCGATCTCGTCGACAGGCGCCGAACCGTACCTGGTGGACAAGAACCCGCCCGCAGTCACTTTTACGGACGTGACGTCGACCGTACTGCCGAAAGGCGATTGGCCCGCGGACGTCAATCCCAATCAGTACAACGGCGCCGTAGTGTTGTTCGATTACGATCTCGATGGCGATCTCGATCTGTTTGAAGTGGCGGGCTTGCGTCAGCGTCTCGCGCGTAACGATGGCTCGGGTAAGTTTGCTGATGTGACGAGTAGCTCCGGAGCGCTCGCGAAAGCGGCTACCGCGAATGGCACGAGCGCCATCGCAGGTGATTACGATAACGATGGGCGCCCGGATCTGTTCGTCGCCCGACCCGGAACGGGGACCCTGTATCACAACGATGGCAACGGCAGTTTTTCTGACGTAACGGCCGCCGCGAAAATCCCACCGCATGCTGCGGGCTCGAGAGCCACTGCGTTCGTCGACTACGATCACGACGGCGATCTCGACATCTTTATCGCCGGTCAACCGGATCTACTACTGCGAAACAACGGCGATCGCACCTTCACCGACCAGACCACCGAAGCGAAACTGGCGGACAAAGCGAAGGCGATTTCCGTTGTGCCCACCGACTTCGATAACCGGCGCGACGTGGATCTTCTCGTCGCCACATCTGAAAAAATTTCGCTCTGGCGAAACATGCGCGACGGAACGTTTCGCGACGTTGCGGCGGAAGTGGGGCTTGACCGGTTCAAGGGTTCGACCAGCGTTGCCGCCGCCGACATCAACAAAGACGGGTTCACAGATTTTTACTTCAGCAATCGCGGTATCGCGCTAAGCACCGGCAGAGAGCGTTATGAACTAGTCGGGAGCTGGGACGGACTCCTCCAGGCAAACGCGTCACAGTTTATTGATTACGACAACGACGGTCTGCTCGATCTCGTGTTGTCCACAGATGCTGGAATTCAGGTTGCGCGTCAGGGCGGCACAGTCGTCGATATCGCAAAGGCGCTGCCATCGGGTCGATCGCTTGTGCTTGCGTCGGGCGATCTCGACAACGATGGCGACACGGATCTGGTATTCGGAGTTCCTGGAGGTGGTCTTAAAGTCGCACGCAACGATGGCGGCAACGGAAATAGATCTTTGCGTGTGGCTCTCGCCGGCAGGGTCAGTAATCGCACGGGTGTTGGCGCGAAGATCGAGATCCGCTCGGGAAGCCTGGCGCAGAAACTCGAAACGTATTCGGCGTTTCCGGCGCCGGCGCCGGCTGATGTTGTGTTCGGTCTCGGGAAGAGAGTTGGCGTTGACGCCGTGCGTGTGTTGTGGCCGGCAGGGATCGTCCAGGCGGAAACAGACATTGCAGCCGGCTCAGCCGCAAAGACAGCACTCGCCGTATCGCTTACGGAATTGGACCGCAAACCGTCCTCGTGTCCTTATCTATACGTTTGGAACGGAGAACGCTTCGAGTTTCTAACTGATTTTCTGGGCGGCGGCGAGATGGGCCACCTCGACGCGCCCGGGATTTACAACACGCCCGATCCGGACGAGTACGTTCGTATTGACGGCGATCTGTTGAAGCCGCGTAACGGCAATTACGAGTTGCGCATTACCAATGAACTCGAAGAAGCGCTGTTTCTCGATCATCTCCAGTTGATTGCGGTCGCGCATCCGCGCGGCGTCGAGGTCTATCCCAACGAGGGTCTCACCGTCCCGCCGCCGCGTTTCAAGCTGTACAGCACACGCGACGCACAAACGCCATTGTCAGCCGTCGATGAGCACGGTCACGACGTGCTCGCGCGCATCGCGGAGATCGATCGCCAGTATCCTGACGATTTCAAGCTTCATCAAATACGCGGTTACGCCGACGAACACACGCTGACTCTGAAACTCAACAAACACGCCGGTCGCACGCTGCTTCTGTTAACCGGCTGGACCGACTACGCGTGGTCCAGCGACAACCTTGCCGCGTCTCAAAGCGGAAAGAGTCTGCAACTCCCCGCTCTGCAAGTGAAAGACAAGCGTGGACAATGGCAGACCGTCATCGAGAACGTCGGCATTCCAGTCGGGCGGCCGCAAACGATCGTAGTCGATCTCACCGGAAAGTTTTTGAGTGATAGTCGCGAGGTGCGTATCGTCACAAACATGCGCATCTACTGGGACCAGATACTCGTCGACACTTCCAATGGTAACTTCCCGACGCGGTTGACGCGTGTCGCTCCGTCCATCGCCGACCTGCGCTGGCGCGGCTTTTCGCTCGAACATTCGCCCGATGCTCGCCAGCCGATGACCTACGACTATCGAAAAGTGTCGTTCACGTCGCCGTGGAAAGTAATGACCGGACGCTACACGCGCGAAGGCAACGTGCGCGAGTTGCTGAATTCAACAGACGACATGTTCGTCGTCTCACGACCGGGCGACGAATTGATTCTTTCCTTCCCAGCAGACAAGCTACCGCCGCTTCCTGAAGGATGGACGCGCACGTTCCTGCTCTACGCCGACGGCTTCAGCAAAGAGATGGACATCAATTCCGCGAGCCCGGATCAGGTTGGACCACTTCCCTTTCACGGCATGAGCAGGTATCCGTACAGTTGGCCCGAACGCTATCCGCTGACGCCTGCGCGCCGCAAGTATCTCGAGACCTACAACACACGCGTTGTCACTTCGCCCGTGCCGTCGATCGCGGTTGAGCTCATGACGCACGATTTACTCAGCACAAAGAAATAATGGAACACGTCAGATACTCCGCGGCTGCGTGCCAGACAGACTTCGCCAACCCTCTCGATCGCCGTTCAATGCGCGCGAACACCGAACGAATGCTGTCGATGATCGACTCCGCCGTCGCCGGGGCCGCTCCGTTTCTGCCCGTGCGCCTCGTTGTCTTTCCTGAGTTTGCACACGCGGCGCCGGTGTTCGCCACGGTAGCCGAATTGATCGACAAACTCGCCGTGCCGATTCCCAACGAACATACGGAACGTCTGCACCTGAAAGCGAAAGAGCACGACATCTACATTCAAAGCGGCTCGATGCTGGAACTCGATCAGAAGTGGCCCGGACACGTCTTCAACACCACGTGCCTCATTGGACCACAGGGCGTGATTCAAAAGTATCGTAAGGTCAACACCTGGATCCCTTACGAGGTCCATACGAGTCCTCACGATTTACCCGACTACGACGAACCGCTTTTTCCGGTTGCCGACACACCGATCGGCAAACTCGGTTGCGCCATCTGTTACGACTGGTTGTTTCCGGAAGCGTTAAGACAGTTAGCGGCGAACGGTGCGGAGGTGTTGATTCGCGTTTCCGCGTACATGGATCCGTGGGGCGCGACCGAACCGATGGCCTGGTGGACCATCGTCAATCGCTGTCGCGCACTCGAGAACATGGCGTACGTCGTAGCCGCGAACCAGGGCGCGAGTTTGAAACATTACCCGCCTTATTCATGGCCGGGCGGCAGCCAGATCGTCGACTTCGATGGACGTTTGCTCGCGGACGCATCACCGGGACCGGGCGAACGCATCGTCGTCGCACCGATCGACATTTCCGCCTTGCGTCACGAACGTGCGAGCCGGCGCGGTCATCACATGCTGGCGCATCTCCGAGCCGAGGCGTATCCGGTCTATCAACAACACCATTACCCGCCGCAGACCGGTGCGGGACCGTTGAGTTACGAAGGCAACATCACTCTCATCGACGAGGCGAAATCAAATCTTGAGAAAGATCCTTCGTCGATAAAGGATCCACATCAGTCCTAACCATACCAGGACAAATGCGATCGCGAACGCCAGCGAGGCGTTTACCGGCGATGCCCACGACGCAAACGCATTTCGGTAGATCCAACCGCCGAGCGAGGTTCCCTGGACCTTGATCGTTCCGAACAGGTCCGCCATCAGTCCCGCACCGACGTACAGCGCGATTGCGTTCAAACCGAAAACCTCGAATGGCTTGGCCCACCTGCGATATCCCTTGATATCGATCAGCCAGTAACACAAACCGAGAAACTGTAACGCCAAACCGCCGCTGAACAGCACGTATGAACTGGTCCAGAGCGCCTTGTTGATTGGGAAGAACGAATTCCACGCCCATCCCAGCGCGATGCAAACGGCGCCCGCCACAAACATCCCCGCCACTTTTTCAAAACGCGTCTTCTCGGTGCGGAGCCAATGCCCGGTCAGTACGCCCATCAACGTCGTCGCCAGCGCGGGAATCGTGCTCAAGATTCCCTCCGGATCGTAAACCTTCGCCTGTCTCCAGATGTGATTTGGACCAAACACGACGCGATCGATAAACGACGGCAGACTTCCCTCTTTCGTGAGATCACCTGCGGCATAACCCGGCGCCGGAACAAGCGACACCAGCGCCCAGTAACCAATCAGCAGCGCGATCGTGATCGCGATCTGCATTGTGACGCGTGTATTCAGAAAGATGATCGATGCAAAGAAGTAGCAGACCGCGATGCGTTGCAGTACACCGGGGATGCGCAATTCCGAAAGACCAAAATACGGAAACGCATTTAGAAACAGACCGATACCGAAAATGATCAGCGTGCGCTTGATGATCTTCAGATAGAGATCACGTTTGCCGCCGCCACGCTCGACGCGCTTGGCAAACGCCAGCGTGATCGCCACGCCAACAATGAAGAGAAAAAACGGGAAGACAAGATCGGTGGGCGTCCATCCGTGCCACTCCGCGTGCCGCAGAGGCCAGTAGATGCTCTCCCACGTTCCCGGATTGTTTACCAGGATCATTCCGGCAATCGTGATACCGCGAAAAACGTCGAGTGAAACCAACCGCTGGGCGTCGCCTGGGGGAGTGTTCATCATGTTTTGCTTCACGATCCTCGTCTGGATTGACTTTCAAAACCGTGCTTATGACGTGGCATTCTACGGATATCGCAACCACTCGTCTAATTCATCGCCCGGCACCGCTTCAACCGGCTCGTGGCCGCGGCGAAAGATTCGCGCGCCGGTAGAGCCTTTCAACACGGTCCTGCCGTTTTCAACGCGCGCCATTGCACCTTCGCGCAAACCGAGGACCGGCGTGTCGTTTTCTTCCAGAAACTCCAATATCCGCTTCTCGCGTGTTTCTCCCATGTGCTTCGAGTTGGGATCCGGATCGAGATAGTGCGGATTGATCTGAAACGACACGAGACTGAGCGCGTCGAACGAAGGTGGTTGCACGATCGGCATGTCGTTTGTCGTTTTTATCGTCGGCCCGGCAACGTTCGACCCGGCGCTTGAACCAACGTAAGGCATTCCGCCGGCGACGCGCTGACGAATCGGACCAAGCAGAAGCTGGTCGTACAGAGTCTTCAACAAGCGAAACGTATTGCCGCCTCCGACGAAGATTGCCTCCGTCTCAGCAACCGCTTGAAATCGATCGCTCGCGTCGTGCACCGATGTCAGTTCGTAACCCATCTTTGCGAAGCGTTCACGGGCGGTCACAGCATAAGCGTCGCGATCGTAAAGCGCGAAGGGCACGAAAAGGACGCGCTTGATATTGCCGAGAAAGTCGCGGATCTCGCCTTCAGCATGGTCCAGGTAACCGCTCCCGAATAGCGTGGAGTTGCTAATCAATAAAATTCGTGACATGGTTGGTTTGCTATTGAATCACAATGCAGAGTTACGAAACAGACCTGCTAATAATCGGCGCCGGGCCGTTCGGTCTGGCACTCGCCGCCCAGGCGTCTCATCTCGGAATCGATCACCTGATCGCGGGCCGGTCGATGGAGTTCTGGCGAAAGAACATGCCGCACGGCATGTACTTACGCTCCGCCTGCGATTGGCATCTCGATCCCGTCAACATTCACACGATCGAGAAGTATCTCGAGTCGCGCGGCCAGACGACCAAGGACGTCGAACCGCTCTCACTCGAGTTCTACCTCTCCTATGCTGACTGGTTTCAGACGCAAAAACAGATCACGACGCTACCGTCTTACATCGATCGATTGGATCACACAACCAACTTTGTTGCCTCAACGGTGGACGGAGACACGATCCATGCGCGTCAGGTCGCGCTCGCGCCCGGGTTCAAACACTTTGCCAACATCCCCGGCGAATTAAAAGCGCGTCTGCCCGAGGGACGTTACGTCCACACCTGCGAGTTCACCGACTTCTCCTCTGCCGCCAACACGCGCTACCTGATCGTTGGCGGGCGTCAAAGCGCGTTCGAGTGGGCGGCACTGCTTCTCGAAGCCGGAGCGAGCACTATCTACATTTCACACCGGCATGACACTCCGAGTTTTGAAGAGTCTGACTGGTCGTGGGTGAATCCGCTCGTCGATGCGATGGCTGACAACCCAACCTGGTTTCGCCGTTTGTCGCAGCAGGAGAAAGACGAAGTCAGTCGAAGGCAATGGGCCGAGGGCAGACTGAAACTCGAACCCTGGCTGGCGCCACGACTCGCTGGCGATCGAGTAAGGGTGTTGCCAAAGACTGAAATCGTCAAGTCAGTCGAACAGAACGGCGAGCTGGTCGTAACGCTCAGCAACGGCGCGGAGGTCGTCTGCGACAAGGTAGTGTTTGCGACCGGTTACAAGGTCGACATCACTCGTGTGCCCGTCTTGTCATCGGGCAACATTCTCCGGCAACTGGAAACGCGAAACGGTTTTCCCGTTCTCGACGACCACCTGCAAACATCGGTGCCGGGTCTCTTCATCACCAGCATGCCCGCGATTCAGGACTTTGGTCCATTCTTTGGATTCACGATCGCCGTGCGGGTCTCGGCAAAACTTATTTGTGATGCGATTGTGGAGAGAAGCCGGACCGCGGCGTGAGCGCTACGCTTTTCCCGACAACCTGGCTATGGCATAGGCCAGTTCGCTGAGATTGATCGGCTTTGAGAAGTGTAACTCGTAGCCTGCGTTCAGCGCCTTTGACTCATCGATGGCGCCGGCGTAACCGGTGAGCGCGATGGCGGGAATGCGCTGGCCGTCGCCTTCGAGTCTGCGCAGTGCGCGCATGAAATCGTAACCATCCATTTCCGGCAAACCGATGTCGGAAACGATGATGTTCGGCTGCCACTCGGCAACCGTTCGTAGTGCGGAAGTCGCCGAGTCACTGGCTCTAACGTCCGCGCCATAGCGCATCAACGCGAGTGTGATCAGATCGCGCGTGTCCTGCTGATCGTCAACCGCCAGCACTCTCAAGCCACTGAGCAAAGCGGGGTGCACCTCATCATCCGCTACCTGATCTCGTTGTCTCCAGCGGGAATCGATCAACTCCTTGCTTTCATGCGAACGAGTGGCATCGTCATCGTACAGGCCTACAATCGGAAGCCGGACCGTAAAAGTTGCGCCTTTACCTGGACCATCACTCATTACACGGACTTCACCGCCATGCAGTTCAACCAGACTGCGAACGATCGAAAGCCCGACTCCCAAGCCACCGTGTCTTCGACGCGCGGAAGTATCCGCCTGCCTGAAACGATCGAAGATGTAAGGCAGGAACTCAGGTGCTATGCCTTCGCCTGTGTCGCTAACGACGATTTCAAAATGCGTGCCCGCAACCCTCAAACGGATTTCAACACGCCCGTGCTTCGGCGTGAACTTGACGGCATTTGAAAGCAGGTTCCAGATCACCTGCTGAAGTCGCACCGCTTCACCGACAACCAGCCCTCCATTGCGCTCAATAAACGCAACGATCTGAATCTCCTTGGACAACGCAGCAGGGCGAATCGCATCGACGGCCGCCTCGATTACGCTCGCCGGATCCAGCGGCTTCGGATCCAGTTTGAGTTTGCCGGTGATGATGCGCGAAACGTCGAGTAGCTCGTCGATGATGGCGCGCTGGGCCGCGGCGTTTCGATCGATCACGTCAATGCCGCGTGCGCGATCGGCGTCTCCCAACGCGCCGCTTTTGAGTAGATGGGTCCAACCGACGATCGCGTTGAGCGGAGTGCGCAGCTCGTGCGAGAGCATCGCCAGAAACTCGTCTTTCACGCGATTCGCAAGCTCAGCGCTGGTCCGCGCCTGCTGCTCCAGCAACATGAGATGTTCGAGTGTCTCCGCGGAACGTTGGCGCTCGCGCTGTAAATTGATATGCGACTCGACACGGGCCAAAAGCTCGCGCGCAGAGAATGGTTTGGTGAGATAGTCGTCGGCGCCGGCACCCATGCCCTCGACTCTCGATTCTTCACCGGCGCGCGCTGAAAGCAGAATGACTGGAACCGTTCGCGTTTTCTCGTCACTGCGCAGCGCGTGCAGCAAGCCAAATCCGTCGAGCTGCGGCATCATCACGTCCGACAAGACGAGATCGAATGGCTGTTGTCGAGCAGCTCTTAGAGCAGCTTCGCCGTCGCCGACCGCCACGATTTCGTACCTGCTCGAAAGCAAGCGCCGCACATAATCGCGCATGTCGCCGTTGTCGTCCGCCAGAAGAATACGCGGTCGAACGGCGGCGTCGAGCGTTGCAACATCCGATTCGCTCGCGAGCTCTGACATCGTATCCGCGGTCTGACCGTTGGCCGGCAACCACTTCAACACTTCCTGAACATAAGCTTCGCCACGCAAACCCGTCGAAACGAGTGTCTTCGAACCGCCTACACGGTCGGCGGGAAGGTGATCGCAGCCTATCGGAATGCTGACGGTGAACTTGCTGCCTCGTTCGACTTCGCTGACTACACTCACCGAGCCGCGATGCAGTTTTACCAGCTCCTGGACCAGCGCGAGTCCGATCCCGGATCCTTCGTAACTGCGTCCGCGCGCGCCTTTTACGCGATGAAAACGCTCGAAGAGGTGTTGCAAATCGGGTTCGGGGATACCGGTGCCGGTGTCGCTCACCGACAGTTCCACGCGATCGCCTTTTTCCTTCAACGAAACCTTGATACTGCCTTCAAACGTGAACTTGAAAGCGTTGGAAAGAAGGTTGAAAACGATCTTCTCCCACATCTCGCGGTCGACGTATACGGGCTTGCTCAGCGGATCACAATCGACAATGAGACTCAGTCCCGCCTTCTCGATCGCCGACCGAAACACACTGGCCAGCTCGATCGTCAACGAACTCAGATCGACACGCTCGTAGACGGCTTCGATGCGGCCCGCTTCGATGCGCGAAAAATCGAGCAAAGTGTTGACCAGTTTCAGCAGCCGGACGCTGTTGCGATGGGCCACGTCGAGCCGTTCGCGCACGTGTGGCAAGAGTCCGGCTTCGGTTAACGACTCTTCCAGTGGACCAAGCATCAACGTTAACGGCGTACGAAACTCGTGACTCACGTTGGAAAAGAACGCGGTTTTCGCGCGGTCGATCTCGGCGAGCGCTTCGGCGCGTTTACGTTCTTCCTGATAGGCCTGGGCGTTCGCGATCGCAGTACCGATGTGGCCCGCAATTAATTCAAAGAAGCTTCGATAATCTGCGTCGACTACGCGTCGCGGACTGAGCCCGGCGACCAGAAATCCACTCGGCTTCACCATTCCGGGCACAGTGATGGGAAGCACGTACGCTGCCTCCGTTGGTTCGGGCCATGGACCACCCGGCAACGGTCCAAAACGCGCTGTGAGATCAGAAACAATTTCTCCAGTCCCGGTCTTCAACACCCGTAGGAACGGCAACACGGGCGAGTCTTTTAAGACGACCTCGTCGGGAATTGACCCGACGGTGCCGTTAAATCCTGTGGTAGCGATGAGGTGGGCGTTTTGGGCGTTGTCGTCGAGCAGGTAAAGCAACGCAAAGGGAACGTCGTGCGGATTGCTACCGAGAGTTCGAGCAGCCGCCGCGCATGCTTCTTCCGCCGACTTCACTTCCATGACAGTGCGGCCAAGGTCACGAAGCGTTTGCAGGCGTCGCCCTCCGATCACCTGTGCGGTGCTCTCGTAACACGCACAAAAGATTCCTGGCACCTTTCCCGCATCGTCGCGAATCGGGCTGTAGGAGAAAGTGAAATAGTTCTCCTCGCGCGGAATGTTGCGTTCCATCACGAGTAAGAGATCCTCAGACCACGTTGCCTCTCCCGTTTCGAACACACTTTCGAGCATTGGTCCAACGGTGGACCAGATCTCTTTCCAGCAGTCTTTTCCGGAGCGGCCCAGCCAGCCGGGGTGTTTTGTGACTCCGAGCACCGGGATATACCCGTCGTTGTAGAACATCGTGTACTCGGGATTGCCCCACCAGATGACGATCGGATAACGCGAACCGATGCAGATCGAAACCGCTGTTTTCAAACTCTGAGGCCAGCCGGCGGTTGGTCCAACCGGGCTGGTGGCCCAGTCGAATGCCCGCATCCGCTCGCCCATTTCGCCGCCGCCGCTGAGAAAACTCAACTCGGGCGATTCAGACGCTGATCTGGCGGAGCGTTTCGACTTCATAGGCGCGTTAGAAAAATCGGCATTCTGATCCAAATTTGTTGAGAAGTTGATAAAAATGTGTGGTGTTAGTTCGTACCAAGGTATTTTTCAACGGCAAGATGGATTTTGTCGGGTGTTCCCAGCAGTACCATTACATCTCCGGCATTGAGCGTCGATTCTGGGCCCGGGTTGATCTCGGTACTGCCGTCGTGAATGAGGGCGATAACCGAAACGCCCGTCTGAGTCCGCAGTTTGAGTGTGCCGATTGTCATGCCGGCAGCCCGCGAATCCGGCGGGACAATGAAAGTCTCCGTCGCCGCTGAACCCAGGGCATCCGCGATATCAACCATGTCCACCATCGGCAGCGACGGCAGACGCAATATCTCGTACCCTTCACTCCTGATCGCCGCGACCTGGCGTTGAATGATATGACTCGGCATACCGAGTTCTTTCAAGACCCGCGAAAAGATCTCGATGCTCGTTTCAAACTCTTCAGGAATGATTTCATCGGAGCCGAGCTCGCGCAGGTCGGTGATCTCCGACATGTAACGCGTGCGCACAATGATGTGCACTTCGGGATTCATCTCGCGTCCAAGCCAAACGGTGTGCCGCGTGGCAACCGGATCCGATATCGCCAGCACCAGGACGCGTGCTTTGTCGATGCCGACGTAATTCAAAACCTCGCGCCGCGTGGCGTCGCCGTAGATCACACGCTCACCCTCAGCACGCGCACTACGCACCGCATCGGCATTCAACTCCAGTACGAGATACGGAACATTCGTCCGCCGCAACACTTTCGCCAGGTTACGGCCGTTGAAACCGTAACCGACGATGATCACGTGACCGTTCATTTCGTGCTCTTCGGGTTGATAGCTGGGCACGTTCGGCTCGAGCGCGGACGAGGCGCCGAACAACGATTGCAATGCATAACCAATACGCGGCGCGGCTTTGATGAGGAACGGCGTGGCGATCATCGAGAGAATCGACGCGGCGAGAAATCGTTGATAGTCGAGGTCGTCAAGCAAACCTTCCGGCACGCCGGTCTTCGCCAGAATGAAGGAGAACTCTCCGATCTGCGAAAGACCTATCGCGGTCATTGTTGCGACCCGCAGCGAATAACCGAGTATCCGCACGACGGCCAGAGCGATCGCTGCCTTGATAAGAATGAGCCCTGTCACCCACAGAATAACGACGACGATATTTGACGTCAGCGCGCCCAGCGACAGGAGCATCCCGATCGATACGAAGAACAAACTGTTGAAGACGTCGCGGAACGGCAGGATGTCGGCGATGATCTGGTGGTTGTACTCCGATTCTGAAAGCACCATGCCGGCGATGAACGCGCCGAGGGCGAGTGATAGTCCGAAGTGCATCGTCAGGAAAGATGTGCCCAGACAGATAAGCACGACGGAGATGATGAAAACCTCCGGACTACGCAGCCGCACGATGTGATGCAGCAGGTACGGGACCACCCTGCGCGTGGCCAGATAGATCACGGTGATGGCGATGAGTGCGGTTAAAAACGTGGTGACGATCTGCGAAGTTGAACGTGCGTTGCGGCCGCTGAGTATCGGAATCATCAACATCATCGGCACGATGCTGAGATCCTGAAACAGTAGTATGCCTACGGCGGCGCGTCCGTGCGGCGCGTCGACCTCCGCGCGATCGATGTAAGTCTTCAGCACGATCGCCGTGCTCGATAGTGCAAACAGGAATCCGAAAAAGATCGCCTGACTAACTGGGCGACCCAACCCGTAAGCAATCGCCATTGTTACCAGACCTGAGAGAACAACCTGCAAACTCCCGCCCAGAAGGACCAACCGCTTCATCTCAAGCAGGCGACGCAGTGAAAACTCCAATCCGATCGTAAACAGCAACAGCGCGACTCCGATTTCGGCCATCAACTCGATGCCTTCGACGTTGCGGATGAGGCCGAGCCCGTATGGACCAATCAGCACACCGGTGATCATGAAGCCGACGATAGTTGGCAGCCGTAGCCGGTGGAAGATGAAGGCAATCGGCACCGAGACTGCGAGCAACGTCAATAAGTCCTGGAGCAATGGAAAGGAGTGCGGCATTCAGTGTCCTTTATGGTCCTGTCTGGTGACGACATCGATTATACGGTCTTGTGAGGATGTGGCTAGCGACCACCCTGTGATTCGCGTTGAAACGAAGACGACAAAGTAGATTCTTGGCGCGACGGATGTATTTCACCGAGGCAAGCCGACACGTTGGACCAGGCCGGCAAAACGTGGATCGGAACGCAGCGGATCGAGAATGGGAAAAACTTTCAGATAGGCAAGATAGTTTGACCGTTCCTGAAACGCTTTTTCGAGCCAGACGAAGGCCTCGTCTTTGTTGCCAAGACCGATGTAGAGGTTCGCGAACGCGGCTGGAGTAACGTATCGCTGCTTGTTGAGTTCGAGCAGTTCGTTCAGGATCTTGTTTGCCTCGTCTTTTCGACCCGCGAGAGCGTAAGCCAAACCAAGCATGCCAAGCGCGCCGGGCGCACGTTCCGACAAGTCAACCGCTTTCTGCGACGCCGCGATTGCCTGTTCGAACTGTTTGTTCGCGGCATAGGTGTGGCCCAGAAACCAGTGCGCCTGGTAGTGATTAGGATCCATGGCGATAACGCCGCGAAGTTGTTCGATCGCTTCGTCGTAGCGACGTGCGTTTTCCAGGAGAAAACCCCGCTGCGCGCTGATTGAGAGCGAGAACGGATCCAACTCCCGGGCCCGGTTCGAAGCGGCGATCGATTCGTCGACGCGACCGCGCGACATCAGGAAGCTCGCATAGAAGTTGTGTGCGTTGGCATAACTCGGATTCAGATCGATTGCGCGTTTGAAATCCTGCTCCGCTGCGGTCCAATCCCAGTTGTAGTGTTTGACGAAACCTAACACGGTGTACGCTTCCCCGAGTGTTG
Source organism: uncultured bacterium (assembly GCA_965649955.1). Classification (GTDB taxonomy): domain Bacteria; phylum Acidobacteriota; class Blastocatellia; order Pyrinomonadales; family Pyrinomonadaceae; genus PSRF01. The sequence continues at coordinate 6,983 of CBFGMX010000060.1, read as the reverse complement.
GATCAAGTGCGAGTGCTTTCGTTGCGTTCTCTTCGGCGAGACGTCGCATCTCGAGCGGATGCACGGCGCCGATCTGGACCACTCCCAAAGAGTTGTAACAGTCAGCCAGTCCGACGTAAGCGGGCGCGTAGTTCGCGTCTTCCTTGATTGCGTTTTGGAAATGGACAATGGCTTTGTTGAGGTTTTCTTGAGTGCGCTTGTTCCAGTAGAGGTAACGCCCCTGAAGATAATCGTCAAATGCCTTCGGGCTGATCGCTTGGCGCTTCGTCAAACGCGCCTGATCGGCAGGCGTCATCTGGATCTGGACTTGCCGCGCTATGGTCTGCGCGATCTCGCTTTGCAGATCGAGCACGTCGCGCATGGGCCGCTCATAAGTTTGCACCCAAAGATGATGATCGGTGGCCGCATGGATTAACTGCGCGCGGATCACGACGCGATCGCCTGAACGTTGCACCGAGCCTTCGACGATGGCGTCAACTTTTATCTCACGCGCGATCTCCGGCAACGACTTTTTGGTTCCCTTGTAGTGCATCGACGACGTGCGAGAGATGACCTGCAATCCTGGTAACTTCGCGAGGTCGCCGATCAGAGCATCAGTCACACCGTCGGCGAAGTACTCCTGAGTTGAATCGCCCGAGAGGTTATCAAGCGGCAGAACCATGATTGACGACACCGCCGGACTCCGAGGTGACGACTTCTCGCGCGTGAACAAGGCATAACCGACAGCTGCGACAACCAGCGGCACGAGAATCAATGCCACGTAGCGAAGCGCGCGTGACATGTTTCGACCGCTTTGATCATCTGGAACAGTCGGGAAGGGGGCAACGCCCCCGTCCTCGTTGAGCGGCGGCGCGCTGTGCTCGCCCCCTTCCTGACTGTTCTGGATTTCCACCTCCTTCACGTCCGCGACGAAGCGATACCCGACACCGGGAATTGTCGCGATGTACTGGCTGTCCTGACGGCTGTCTCCCAGCGACTTCCGCAACGCGGTGATGCTCTGGTTGAGGTTATTCTCCTCAACCACGCTGTCTCTCCACACCTTGTTCAGCAGTTCGTCCTTCTCGATCGTCTTGCCGCGCTGTTCGACCAGCACCACCAGTGTTTCGAACGCCTTCGGCGTGAGCTTCACCAGCTCGCCGTCGCGCAGCAGCCGCCGCTTCACGGGGTCGAGACAGAATGGCCCGAATTGGTACAAGTGCTTTGCCTGCACGGACATAGCGGCTTTCAGAAACTCTTTCAGAAAGATTCAGCGGGTTCCTAAGTACGTTTATCTCATTCCTGGCTTAGCTTCCCACTCCGAAATGCGAATGAACTTTCACGGCGGTTTGAAAGACGAAAAACCCGGCCATTCTAGCGCCGGATATCACGAAGGAGAAATGAAATGAGCAAGCGATTACTTACCTGTCTTCTTGGGATAGCAATCCTAATCTGCGCCCAGGCAAACGCGTGGGCAATTAATGAAAGTGCAGCGAACGTCGCCGTGTTTCAGGAGGACGTCGTTCTGCAATGGAACCGGGTGTTGATGGAAACAATTCTCACACCCGGACAGCATCCGGCGACGATCATGCCCGTGCGGAGTTACGCAATGATGCACGCCGCCATGTTCGACGCCGTCAATTCGGTCGACGGGAGCTACACGCCGTATCTAACGGAGGTTCCCGGATCACAAAATGCGTCGCTCGACGCGGCGGCCGCGCAGGCTGCTCGTGATGTCTTAGCGGCGCTGTACCCGACGCGAGTGTCCGTGTTCGACGCAGAACTGGCGATCTCGCTTCAGGGTATTGAGGAATACCGAGCTCAGCAAGGAATTCGCGTGGGTCAAATTGTTGCCGAACGCATGTTGGCAGCCCGTGCGAATGATGGCTGGAACGTTACGCCGCCGACTTACACATTGCCGACCACTCCGGGTAATTGGCAACCAGCGCCTCCGGCGAATGCGGCGGCAACCTTTACGCACTACCCGTCAGTACTTCCGTTCGCCATAACTTCGGCGACGCAGTTCGCCCCAAATCCACCACCAGCAATGACGAGCGCGCAGTATGCGGCCGATCTGAACGAAGTCAAGGAACTCGGATCGCTCAACAGTGCGACGCGCACGGCAGATCAAACGCTGGTGGCGCGGCTGTGGGCCAACGTCAACACGCCTACCAACTTCCTGCTTGTCTGGAACAACGTGGCACGTACTGTCTCGGTGGCGCAGGAGATTTCAACGCTCGAAAAAGCGCGCCTGTTTGCACTGACGAACATCTCGCTTCACGATGCGTTGCAAACTACATTCGCAAGCAAGTTTCAACACGGCTTGTGGCGGCCGGTCACTGCGATTCGCCGCGCTGACGAAGACGGAAATGCATCGACGACGCCCGATCCGGCCTGGTTGTCGTTGATTGCGAATCCGCCGTATCCGTCCTACGCGGGAAACATGGCGGCGATTGGCACCTCGCAGGCCACGATTCTCGCGTCGTTTTTCGGGCGCGACGACATTCGCTTCGATCACACGTGGGCCGGAGCAGGCGGCGCGACTCGTTCGTACGCAGGCTTCGGTGCAATGGCTGACGAACAAGCCCGTGCGCGTGTCTACGGTGGCATTCACTTCACGTTCGACAACGTAGCCGGACAATCAGTCGGAACAAACGTTGCGAACTATGTTTTCTCGACGTTCATGCGACCCCGAACGTGCGTGAAGTAATCGCCATATAGAAACCACAGATTACGCGGATAATCCGTGTAATCTGTGGTGTCTACGAACATTCGCACAAAGGGGGGTTATAAATGGCCACAAGACCGCAAGACACTTCACTTTCCAACGAAACAAACTACAAATCGAAACACTTTCAACCCGGCCTGCCAACGAGCAACGGAAAACGCCTGGCAAGAGGTTTGGGATGGTTCAGTTTAGGACTCGGCCTGACTGAACTGCTTGCCCCGAGGTTCATTGCTCGCATTTCCGGCGTTCCTGAAAAAAGCAGCAACGTAATCCGCTTGTACGGCTTGCGCGAGATCGCTTCGGGTGTCGGTATCTTCATTCAGAAGAACCCGTCGGAAGCGCTTTGGACGCGAGTGGCGGGCGATGTGCTGGATCTTACGAGCCTGGGTCTGGCTTGCACTTCCCCCGAAGCAAAGAGAGGACGAATAACGTTTGCGACCGCGAACGTACTCGCAGTGACAGCTCTCGACGTGATTGCCGCCAAACAACTAAGCGGAGGAAAAACGGGCGTTCACGCAAGCGCGTCATGCATTGTGAATCGCGATCCGGATGAGGTCTACAGGTTCTGGCGCGACTTCGGAAATTTGCCACGATTCATGCAGCACCTCGAGTCGGTCGAAGAACTGCCGGATGGACGTTCGCGCTGGGTCGCAAAGGGTCCGGCGGGAATGACCGTCGCCTGGGAAGCGGCGATCGTCGCCGACGATCCCGGTCGCGTGATCACGTGGCGCTCTTTAGAAAACTCGGACGTCGACAATGCCGGCGCGGTGCGCTTTGAACGCGCTGCCGGGGGACGCGGCACCATCGTCAAAGTAAACATTCAATACGATCCGCCCGCTGGCGTCGTCGGTGCAACAGTGGCGAAGCTGTTCGGCGAGGAACCAAACCAACAACTCGACGACGATATGCGGCGATTCAAGCAGGTGATGGAACTTGGCGAGGTTGTTGTGTCTGAAGGCACCCTCTTCGGCACCGGATATTTTGCGCAGCGCCCCGCGCAACCGCCTGCGCCGGAAGAACTGCAACGCGCTGACTCGTTGCCCGAGCACGTGCCGTCGAGTCACAGGTCACTCGAAGGCAGAAGGGGGATGCAACGATGAGAGCAAACTGCTGGTTAGGTAAGACGATGGTGTCGGTCGAAGACGTTCCGGATCCGCAGATCCTCAACCAGCGCGACGCCATCGTAAAAATTACTTCGACGGCGATCTGCGGTTCCGACCTGCACTTGTACAACTCTTTCATTCCCACGATGGTCAAGGGCGACATACTCGGTCATGAGTTCATGGGAGAAGTCGTCGAGGTTGGTCGAGAGGTAACAAACTTATCGGTCGGCGATCGCGTCGTGGTTCCCTTCCCGATTGCATGTGGCCGCTGTTTCTTCTGTAAGCAACAGATGTTTTCGCTTTGCGAAAACTCGAATCCTAACGCGTGGATGGCGGAGAAGATGTTTGGTCACGCTCCCGCAGGCATCTTCGGTTATTCACATTTGACTGGAGGGTATGCCGGCGGTCAGGCCGAATACGCGCGAGTTCCGTTCGCAGATGTTGGACCGATCAAAGTTCCCGACCATCTGACAGACGAACAGGTGCTCTTCCTGTCTGACATATTTCCGACGGGATACATGGGCGCCGAAATGTGCGACATCAAACCGGGCGACACGATTGCCATTTGGGGTTGCGGACCAGTCGGACAGTTTTCGATTCGTAGCGCATTTCTGCTGGGCGCTGAGCGAGTGATTGCGATCGATCAGGTGCCGGAACGTTTGCAGATGGCGGAGGAAGGCGGCGCTGAAACCATCAACTACGAAGAGCAAAACGTGTATGAAGCGTTGATGGAGATGACCGGCGGCCGCGGCCCCGATGCGTGTATCGACGACGTTGGAATGGAAGCACACGCGCCTGGTGTGATCTTCGCTTACGATCGCGTCAAACAGGCGATGATGCTCGAAACTGATCGGCCACACGCAATACGCGAGGCGATCATGTGCTGTCGCAATGGCGGCATCATTTCCGTGATCGGTGTGTATGGCGGGGTTATCGATAAGTTTCCGATGGGGTCTGTGATGAATCGTTCGTTGACGATCAGGACGGGCCAGGCCCATGTGCAACGTTACATGCGTCCGCTGTTGGAGCTAATTGAAAATGGCGCCATCGATCCCAGCTTCGTGGTGACGCACAAGTTGAGTCTGGAGGATGCGCCATACGCCTTTGACATCTTCAAGAACAAAAAGGACAACTGCATCAAGGTGGTCCTCAAACCCGAAATGAAGGGACGAGGGGCCGAGTCAACCCACCGTGAAACTGACATGACCATTCACTAGGTGCTCTTCGTCGTAATCTCAGAACCCGTGTTCTGTCGATGAGGCGGAACACGGGTTTTTTGTTGCCTCGAAGATGATCACGCGACCTCATGATTCTTATTGACGCCTAACCCCGCCAGGTATATTTTGTGGGCGCTTTCAAGGTCGCGTCCTCTCAACCTGCGTCATTGACGGACCAACGCTCATCACCAACCAAGGAGTGTGTCTCATGAAGAATCAACGACGACAATTTACTCTGTGCAAGAGCGGGCTATCGATAGTCATCGCCTCTCTCATGCTCCTCACGCCTTCAATCTCGCTGGGTTGGGGAGCAGGAGGCCACATGATGACGGCCCACATCGCCTTCAGCCGGCTAAATCCGAAAGCCCGGGCAAAAGTGATCGAGTTGCTGGCGATCCGGATCAGTCCTGCCGCAGTCAGCGCTAAGAGCAAAGACTTCGTCAGCGCGTCGCACTGGGCCGACGATCTCCGTCCCTTCACGGAATTCGATTCGTTCAAACCGCTTCACTTTGTCGACAAGCCATTCTCGTTGGACGGGTCGACGTTGCCGGCGATCGATCCGGAAAATATCGTCAAGGCGCTCGAGGACAACGTCAACATTCTGAAGACCAGCACTGACAAGAACGCGCAGGCACAAGCTTTGCGTTTCGTCATCCACTTCGTTGGCGACATTCACCAGCCACTTCATTGCACTGCGAAAGTCAGTAGCGCTCAACCCGAAGGCGATCAGGGCGGCAATCTGTTCAGGATCAAAATCGTCGGACCGAACGGTAAGTTGAAAGACAGCAATCTGCACAGCTACTGGGACGGTGGTATCGGTGCTTTTCCGCGCACGGGACCGAACTTCGCACCGCCTCCGCTGCGAAGCATTGCTCCGGCGGCCAGGCTTGCGCGGGCAGGTAATCCCGCGACGAATCCGGCGTTGAAGCTGGATGATCCGTTTAACTTTGAGTCGTGGGCGGAAGAGAGTTTCGAGTTGGGACAGGCGGTTGTTTATAAGGGGATTCGCAGCGGCCGGAGGCCGAGTGCGGCTTACAACCGAAGGGCGCTGAGGGTTGCGCGACAGCGTGTGGCCTGGGGTGGTTATCGACTCGCCGCAGTACTCAACTCGATTTGGGGAGAATAATTCGTTAGCAAAATCCTCCCGCCGGGTCTGAAGATAAGTTGTCACAAAAGTTTTTTTAAACTTTGACTTTTTAGTTCATTGGTAGTAAAGTGCGGCTTCTCTCAAAGTTGGGCTGCTCCCACAAGCCTGCGCGCTGCGGTTTCCAGTGGTCTACAGCCTCCGTACATCACGCCGCGACGCGGCTTCACAGAAGGAGATCCTCTCATGAAACAGATTCCCCCCCATCGCGCGTGTTCTGGCGTGCGTCAGAAATAACTCAAAACCTCAGGCCCAGATAGGAAAGACAATGAAGCTCTGTTTATTGTGCGTGACCCTCGCGCTGCTCTTGGCGTGTGCACTCTTAGTGTGGCCGCAGACCATCTATTCTGCTAGAGGAAAACCCACCCCGACACCAACGCCTACACCGACGGCAACGCCCAGCCCCACACCTACACCAACGCCGAAGGGTAAGTCGAAGCCAACTCCGACGCCGACTCCAACGCCAACTCCGACACCCGAGCCGACGCCGACCCCGACGCCGGTTCCAACGCCGCCGCCAACGCCAACGCCAACACCCGAACCAACACCGACTCCGACACCGGAGCCAACGCCGACTCCAACACCCGAACCAACTCCGACTCCGACACCGGAGCCAACGCCGACTCCAACACCCGAACCGACTCCGACTCCATCGCCGGTTCCAACGCCGCCGCCAACGCCAACGCCAACACCCGAACCGACGCCGACGCCAACACCGGATCCGACGCCGACTCCGACACCCGAACCAACTCCGACTCCGACACCCGAACCAACTCCGACTCCGACACCCGAACCAACACCAACGCCAACTCCCG